>JBIOEY010000006.1:0-41585 GCA_044446505.1 Solirubrobacterales bacterium | reverse complement strand
GGTGGCGGTGGCGGCGGCGGGATCGCGTCGCTCGCCACGAACTGCTGGGCGTAGATCGATTCTTCTCGCGTCCAAACCGCCCAGCCCTGCCCACCCGAGCCGACCGAGCTGGTCAGGTGATTCACGCCGTACTGTTCGGAGACGATCTGCGCCGGCCCTGTCCAGCTCGTGCCAGCGGTTGAGCTGTAGGCGAGGTTGACGCCGTAGAACGTGTCGTAGGCGAGGTAGATCCCCCCGACGCCGTCCTGTGAGAGCGAAGGCTGTATCTCCCCTTCCGTGGAGATCGTCGCATAGGAGGGTTCGAATTCCTCCGTGGTCTGGTTGAACCGCTGGTAGACCGTGTAGCCCCGGGTCTTGTCGTTCTCCACCACGCCGAGGCCGCTCGGCCCGCCAGCGGCGGTGACGTTTTCGACTTCGCAGCCACCTGGAGAGAGTTCCTTCCTCCAGGCGCTTTTCGGCAGCCCGGGGGCGATGTCGTAGCTGTTGTTAGCTTCCTGCGGGCCCTGCCCATACACGTAGTCAGTGACGGAGGAGGATTCCCCGTTGCACTGGTTCTGCCTGCTGAATGTCGGATATACCCCGAGGACGCCCTGCTGCCCGGGGGTCAGATCGGAGGCGAACGAGCCGCCGAGGTCGGCCAGAGGGTGTTCGGTTTTGCTTATGGCTGCCTGGAGCGTCGCAAAGGGGCAGGATTTACCGGAGCATTCGCCCGGCGCGGTGAACGGGAACTCGTCAAAGCTGGGTTCGCCGGCGCCGATGCCGAGCGCGTTGGTTCCGGGGACGATCACCGCGTTGTCGGCTGAGCCTCCGTAGTTGGACACCGACTTGCCACCGATCACTTTCGTGAAGCTTTCACCGCCATTTGTCGACTGCCACTCCTGCACAGGTTCGTATTTCGGTTCGACACCAAAGTCGTCGATGGCGAGCAGGATGACTGTGCTTCCATCCACGATCACCTGAACTTTTCCAATGTATGGTTCGGTACCGCTTTCCAGTCGCAGGTGGCCATTGTGCGTGCAAGCGCTCGCACCGGCCGGGAGCACGCAGTATTCGACCAGATCCCCTTCTTTGGGTAGGCGTACTTCGTTTGACCAAGCGATATAAGCGGTGCCCGCGGAATCGACAGCGACCGCTGGGCTGCCAAAGCGGGGCAGTTCGGCGATGTGGATCCGCGTGCCGCTGACGGCGAGCGCACTCGCCGCGAACGCGAGCGTCATTCCAGCACTCAGCGCAGCGAGCAGAACGCTGCGCCGCAGCGCACGTATGGGCCTCTTTCCTTGTCCGATCGCACGAGCCTGCCAATGGATGCGAAACATGCGTCCTCCGTCTGGTCGTGTACGCCTGCCGTCGCCGACCGGCGCTTTGCGCGGCCGAGTCTAACAGCGGCTCTGTTGTGTCTGCGCCCCTACCCGATCCCCGCCTGCAGCGTCGCCTCGAAGTCGGTCTTGGGGATCGGGCCGACGCAGGGTGAGGTGGCTCCGGCGGCGCGGTAGCGCTCGAGGCCGGCGCGCACCGCGGAGGCGTCGCCGACGGCGGTTAGCTGGTCGAGGAAGCGGGTGGAGATCGCGGCCTGCATCTGCTCGACGTCGCCGGCGGCGGCGTCGAAGGCTTCGATCTCGGCGCCGAAGCCGGAGCGTTCGAGCATTGCGCGGTAGAAGGGCAGGCCGAAGTAGGGGAGCAGGTCTTTGCGCATCGCTGCGTGGGGCCCGGCGGGGTCATCGACCAGGGCGGCGGGCACTGCGGGGACCACGTCGAAGCCCGCGAGCGGCTTGCCCGCGCGTTCGCGCCCCTTGGTCACCTCCGGGATCACCACGTCGCGGATGTAGTCGGGGCAGCACAGCCACAGCAGCACCCCGTCGGCCACCTCCCCGGCGAGGCGCAGCATCGCGGGGGAGAGCGCGGCGACGTAGATCGGCAGCTCCGGGCGGGGGTCGAGGCCGAAGAGGCGAAAGCCGGTGTGCCACTTCTCGCCGGCCGGGGGGTCCTCGCCGCGGAGGATCGCGCGCACGATCGACGCGTACTCGCGCATCTCGTGCACCGGGCGGTCGATGCTCTGCCCGTGCCAGCCCTCGACCACGGGGCGGTGGGAGACTCCCAATCCAAGCGTCAGCCGTCCCCCCGACAGCGTGTCGATCGTGGCCGCCGTCTGGGCCATCGTGGCGGGCGTGCGCGTGTAGATCGGCACCACCCCCGTGCCCACCCGAATCTTGCTCGTGGCCATCGCGTAGGCGGTCAGCACCGTCAGCGACTCCCAGCCCGCGATATGGGTCACGTACACCGACTCGTAGCCGAGCGACTCCGCGAGCTTGACCCGCTCGATCGCGCCCTCGATCGTTCGTCCCGGGGATATGAAGCAGCCTGTGCTCACGGGCGCAGCATAACCGTCAGCGCTTCAGCAGCACATACACGAGGCCGAACGCGAAGCCGATCTGCCCGAACGCCAGTGCGGTGCCGAGGTTCACCGCGCCGAGCGCCCCCGCGAGGGCGCTGGCGGCGAGGAACGCCCCGAGCATCGTTGCCAGATCGCGCGCCATCAGCTGGACATCCTGCCTTCGAGTGCGGCCATGAGCGCCGCCTCGTCCAGCGTGGGGTCCTGCTCACTTAGCCAGCCCTCCGCCGCGCGCCGGCCGCCGAGCGCGCGCAGGCCGCGCTCGCCGTGCTCCACGAGGAAGTCCGTCAGCGCCCCCGCGCGGCGCGCGCGCAGGCGCCGGGCGGGGATGTCGATGCTCGCGCGGTGGGCCTCGATCGCCTGCACCAGCTCCTCGATCCCGCTCGGCGGGGGCAGCGAGGAGACCGCGATCACCGCGGTGGAGCGCTTGCCCAGGGAGCGCAGCGCGGCGCTCAGGTCGCGCCGGGCGCTGAGCGCCGGCTTGCCGAGGTCGGCCTTGGTGACGACCAGCACGTCGGGGATCTCCATGATCCCCGACTTCAGGAACTGCAGCACGTCGCCGGAGCCGGGCTGCACGACCACCGCGACCGTGTCCGCGACCTCCGCCACCTCGGTCTCCGCCTGGCCCACGCCGACCGTCTCGATCACCACGATGTCGAACGCCGCCGCGAGTGCCTGCGCCGCCGTGCGCGTGCCCCACGCGATCCCGCCGAGGCGCTCCCCGGCTGCGGTCGAGCGGATGAGCACCCCACGATCGGCGGGGTCGAACTCGATCCGCGCGCGGTCTCCGAGCAGCGAGCCGCCCGAGCGGCGCGAGCTGGGGTCCACGGCGAGCATCGCCACCGTGCGGCCCTCGCTGTCTGCCTCGCCGCCCGCCTCGTGGGCGGCGCCGCGCCACTCGTGCAGCAGCGCCGAGAGCAGCGTCGACTTGCCCGCTCCCGGGGGTCCAGTGACACCGATTATGTGTCCCCGCGCCTCGCCCCCGAGCGCCGCGGGGGAGACCTCGCGCAGCAGCGCCGTGGCCTGCTCGCGGTCGGCCGGGGCGGTGCTCTCGAGCAGGTTGAGCGCCGCCGGCGCGGCCGCTAGGTCGCGCTCGCGCAGGCGCGCGCCGAGTGCCGCCCCGGTCATCACAGGCCGATGCCGAGCGCGGTGAGCACCGCGCTGTCGACCTCGAGCATACGCTCCCACTGCAACCAGCCCATATGCGTGGCAAGGCCCTCTGTGGGCAGGGTGTAGAGATCGTGGCCGAGCACGAAGCTGGCCTGCGGCAAGCCATCGACCTCGCCCGGATCGAGGGCCACCACGGTCGTCAGGCTGCGCTCGCGATCTACGCTGGTGACACGGGCCACGATCGGATGCAGACGCAGCGTCACGGGCGACGACGAGACGATGATGGCAGGCTTGAGGCCGATGTCGGGAAACTCCGCCGTCCAGACGGCGCCGCGACGGTACACCTCGGCTCGGTCCCTTAATCGCCTTCGGCGGCTATGCGTTTTGCCACCAACCGCATAGCTCCCCGGCGCCATTCGTCGCCCTCGGTGTCCTCGCGGGCGAACGCGGCGAATTCCTCCATGTGATCCTGCTCCCAGCGCACCCGCCGGCCGGCGCTGACGAACGCCTCGACGATCTCCCGTATGAAGACGCCATCGGGCACGTCCTCGCCGAGCGTGCGCAGGCGGCGCAGCAGCGCCAACGCGAACTCGTTGCCGAAGTGGTCCCCCAGTTCGGCGTCGCGCGCCGCCATGTCGAAGCCCTCTCGTGCCTCCCGTAGCTGCTCGCCGAGCTCACTCGACGCCCGGAAGCTGTAGGTCTTCTGACTCTTCTTGCTCTTCTCCGAAACGGCCACGAGATGAAGTGTAGACGATTCGTCGGCGGTGCGTCTACACCGCGGCGACGGCGCCGGCGCGCTCGCCCACGAGCTCCACGATGTCGGCGACGATGCGCGTGAGGTCGAAGTCCTTCGGGGTGTAGACCGCGGCGACGCCGGCCTCTTTCAGGGGCGCGACGTCCTGCTCGGGGATGATCCCGCCGACGACCACGGGCGCGCTGACGCCGGCCTCGCGCAGCGCGTCGAGCACCGCGGGGATCAGCTCGCGGTGCGATCCGGAGAGGATCGAGAGGCCGATCACGTGCACGCCCTCCTGCAGCGCGGAGGCGGCGATCTGGGCGGGCGTGAGGCGGATCCCCTCGTACACCACGTCCATCCCCGCGTCCCGCGCGCGCACCGCGATCTGCTCGGCGCCGTTGGAGTGCCCGTCGAGGCCGGGCTTGCCGACGAGGATCTTCGGGCGGCGGCCGAGCCGCTCGGCGAGCGCGGCGACCTGCTCGCGCAGCTGCGCGAGCTCGTGCGCCGCCTCGCTGTTGTCGCCCTCCTGCGCGACCGCGCTCGCCTCGCCGACGCCGGTGGGGGCGCGGTAGCTGCCGAACACCTCGCGCAGCGTCGCCGACCACTCGCCGGTGGTGGCGCCCGCCCGCGCGGCGGCGATCGTGGGGACCATCAGGTTCTCCTCGCTCTCACGCGCGGCCCGCGCGAGCTCCGCGAGGGCGGCGTCCACCGCGCCCTGGTCGCGCTCTGAGCGCCAGCGGCGCAGGGCCTCGATCTGCTGCGCCTCCACGGCGGGGTCCACCACGAGGATGCCGCCCTCCGCGTCCGCCGTCAGCGGGGACTCCTCGCTCTCGGCGAAGCGGTTCTGGCCGACGACCACCTGCTCGCCGGACTCGATCCGGCGCAGGCGCTCGCGGTGGGAGTCCACCAGCGCCCCCTTCATGTACGGGACCGCCTCCACCGCGCCGCCGTGCTCGGCGACCACCGCCATCTCGGCGCGCGCGCCCTCCAGCAGCTCCGCCACCAGACCCTCCATCACCTTCGAGCCCTCGAAGATGTCGGGGTACTCGAGGATGTCCGTCTCGTACGCCAGCACCTGCTGGATGCGCAGCGACCACTGCTGGTCCCACGGGCGCGGGAGCCCCAGCGCCTCGTTCCACGCGGGCAGCTGGATCGCCCGTGCGCGGGCGTCGCGGCCGATCGTCACCGCCAGCGCCTCCAGCACGATTCGCTGCACGTTGTTCTCCGGCTGCGCCTCCGTGAGGCCCAGCGAGTTGACCTGCACCCCGTAGCGCAGCCGCAGCAGCTTCGGGTCGGTGACGCCGTAGCGCTCCCGTCCGAGCTCCTCCCACAGGATCCCCATCGCGCGCAGCTTCGCGTGCTCCTCGACGAAGCGCACGCCCGCGTTCACGAAGAACGAGATCCTGCCGAACACCTCTGCGATGCGCGCCGTTTCGCGCTGCGAACGCCCCGCAAAACCCGGCCCTCCGGGCAGGGTTCCAATCCTCTCATTGACGGCATCGAGGACCGCGATCGCGTTGCTCATCGCGTACGCGATCTCCTGCACGGGGGTGGCGCCCGCCTCCTGCAGATGGTAGGAGCAGATGTTGATCGGGTTCCACTTCGGCACGTGCTCGACGGTGTACGCGATCGTGTCCGCGATCAGCCGCATCGAGGGCGCCGGCGGGAACGCGTAGGTGCCGCGCGCGAGGAACTCCTTGATGATGTCGTTCTGCGTTGTGCCCTGCAGCTGCTCCTCGGGGACGCCCCGGGCCTCGGCGGCGACGATGTACAGCGCCAGCAGCCACGCCGCGGTGGCGTTGATCGTCATCGAGGTATTCATCTCTCCCAGCGGGATGCCCTCCATCAGCGCTTCCATGTTGCCGCGGTGGGAGATCGGCACCCCGACCTTGCCCACCTCGCCGCGCGCGAGCTCGTCGTCGGGGTCGTAGCCCGTCTGCGTGGGCAGGTCGAACGCCACGGAGAGGCCGGTCTGGCCCTTCGCGAGGTTGCGCCGGTAGAGCTCGTTCGACGCCTTCGCGGTGGAGTGCCCCGCGTAGGTGCGCATCATCCACGGGTGGTCGCGCTCGGGCAGGCGGTGGGGCGGGTCATTGCCCATGCAGCCAATTGTAGGGTTCGCAGGGCCTCGGAAGGGTTCGGGCGCGTCCGCTAGGCGGGCGGCCCTCAGGTAGGGTGCCGGCGTGCTCCGGCGAGCTCTCACAGGCAGGGCCCTGCGGCGCGTGCTGCTCGCGCTGATCGTGATCGTCGTCGCCCTCAACTGGACCTGGGGCCGGCTGCCCGCAACGCCGCGCCCCACCGGGAGCTTCGTGCAGCTCGCGGGCCTGAAGCTCCACTACATCGAACGGCCCGGCGCCGAACCCGCGGTGCTCTTGATCCACGGGCTGCCCGGGACCGCCGAAGACTGGAACGAGGTCACCGCGCTGCTCCCGGGCCGCCGTACGATCGCGATCGACCGGCCCGGCTTCGGCTTCTCCACCGGCGGCTACTTCCCCTTCGACCGCCAGCTCCAGGCGGTTCAGGAACTGATCGACAGGCTCAACCTTGGGCGGCCCATTCTCGTGGGCCACTCCTACGGCGGGGCAGTCTCGCTGGGCTTTGCAGAGCGTTACCCAGGTGAGGTGCAGGGCCTTGTGCTCGTGGACGCAGCAGCCACTTGCAGGCGCTCTTCTGCTTTCGAACGCATCCAGGCCAAGTTCCTGCAGGTGCTCGACCTGCCGGTGGTGGACCAGATCGCGCATCTCACCTTTTCTCAGCTGCTGCTCACCGTCTCGGCGGGCGAACGCGAGAGCGAGGCGTTCGAACCCAACAGCGTCTTTCCAGCTCATCGCCATCGGGTGCTGGCGATCAACATGAAGCACGGCAACCTCAAGGCATACGCTGGCGAGCGTCTCGCTGCCAACGGGGTTGTGGAAGGGGTCAACCGCGGCCTGCACGGGATCCACGTCCCCGCGATCGTGATCCAGGGCGACCACGACCAGCTCGTCAAGCCGCAGTGCGGACGGCGCCTCGCCGCGACGCTCCCGAACGCGCACCTGGAGATGGTCAGCGGCGGGCATATGGCTCCCTACACCCACCCCCAGGTGATCGCCGCCGCCGTTCAGAGCCTCGCGGGCGGCGGGTATCCTACGCGTCGATGAGCGAGACGATCGAGCTGCCGCGCACGAGCGGGCCGGGCAGCGGACTGGGGGGCGCCTGGCGGGTGATCGTCCGCAACGACGACCACAACACCTTCGATCACGTCGCCCGCACCCTCGCCCGCTTCATCCCCGGCGTCACGCTCGAGCAGGGCCACCAGCTTGCCAACCAGATCCACAACAGCGGGCAGGCCGTCGTCTACAACGGCCACAAGGAGACCGCCGAGCACTACTGGGAGCAGCTCAAAGGAGCCGGGTTGACAATGGCGCCCTTAGAGCGCTGCTGAGACGGCCTTGGACCAAGCGGGGCTAGGACGCAGTGAGCGAAGTGTGCTAGGCACACGAGCGATCGAGGACGACGCCCCGCGCCGTGTCCACGGTCGTCTCAGACCTCGTGCACGTGGGCGCCGTTGCCGTGGCCATTCCCCGCGGGGGCGGGCGGCGCGGGCGTACTCCACTCGCTCTCCTCGGACACGGCACCGGAGGCGGTGAGGTCCCACCAGCCGTAGAGCACGGGCACCTGGTACCAGCTGGAGTGCAGCGTGCGGAAGTCGATCATCTCGGGGCCTTCCCAGTAGCGCTCCCAGTCGGCGTAGCGCTCGAAGTGGGCGAGCTGCTGGAAGCGGTAGCGGTCGTCGCGCTGGCGGTACACCGCGTAGGAGCTCGCGCCGTAGCGCAGTGCGACCGCGGCGGCCTCGTTCAGCGCCAGCTCGAAGCCCTCGGCGCGAAAGCCGGTGGCGTACCACGGCACGATCACCGTGCCCTGACCATGCCCGGCCATCAGGCTCCGACCTCCGCGTGGATCGCGCCGGGGCCTTCGGCGGTCTTGCCGAGACCCTCGGACTCGGCGCCGACGAGGATCGAGATCTTGCCGAGGTGCTTGTTTTCGAGCATCAGCTGGTGCGCTTCGGCGACGCCGTCGAAGCCGAGCGTGCGCCACAGCACGGGGCGGATCTGGCCGCTCTCGATCAGCTCGTTGGCCTTCGTGCACTCATACGCGTTGGCGAAGTGCGAGCCGAGGATCTCCTTCTGCTTCATCCACAGGTAGCGCACGTCGAAGTCGAGGTTGAAGCCGGTGGTGCCCGCGCAGATCACGACCTTGCCGAACGGCTTCACCGTGAACACCGAGGTGGGAAACGTGGCCTGGCCGACGTGCTCGAAGACGATGTCGGGGGCGTCGCCGAGGATCTGCTTGACGCGCTTGGCGAATTCGCGGGAGACGCCGAAGCGGGCCTTCTCCTCTTCGGGGCTCTCCCCGCCCTTGCGCATCATCCCCGCGAACTCGGCCCTGTCGATGTAGTCCACCGCGCCGAGGCGCTTGACGAGCTCGCCCTTCTCCCCGGAGGAGACCACGCCCACGCTGTGGGCGCCCGCGGCGGCGCACAGCTGGGTGGCGAACACGCCGAGGCCGCCCGCGGCGCCCCAGATCAGCACCTTCGCGCCGGCCTGCAGCTTGCAGCGGGTGATCAGCATGCGGTAGGCGGTGAAGTACACGAGGCCGTAGGAGGCGGCCTCCTCCCAGGTGAGCGCCTTGGGCTTGTGAAGCAGCTGCTGGGCCTGCACTTTGGTGAACTGCGCGAACGAGCCCCACGTGGTCTCGTAGCCCCAGATCTTCTGCGAGGGGGCCGCCATCGGGTCGAGGCCGTGGACCTCGGGGTCCTCGTAGGAGGCCTGGTTGCAGTGCACCACCACCTCGTCGCCGGGCTTCCAGCGGGTGACGCCGGGGCCGACCTTCCACACCACGCCGGAAGCGTCGGAGCCGCCGATGTGGTGGCCAAACTCGGGGTGGTCGCCGTACTTCATCACCGACACCGGCTTGCCGAGGGCGGCCCACACGTTGTTGTAGTTGACCCCCGCCGCCATCACGCGCACGATCACCTCGAACGCGCCCGGCTCGGGGACCTCGATCTCCTCGATCTGGAAGGCGTCCTTCGGTTCGCCCTGGCGCTCCTCGCGAATCACCCATGCGGCCATCGTCTTGGGCAGCTCGCCCGGCTTGGCGTCCACCTCGGAGATTTGCTTCAAGTCGATTGCCACGGCGCTTTTACCAACCTCATCTGTTTGTCGGGGACGGGGACTCGAGGCCCAATCCTATCCCCACGGGCAGCACGGCGGGCGCTACGCTGCACTTCGATGGCCGAGCAGAATCCTCCGGAGGAGTCCCAGCAGGGGCCCAACATCATCATGCCCCCGGAGGAGTTCGCCGGCAAATGGGCCAACGCCGCGTCGATCGCGCGCACGCCGCACGAGTTCACGCTCGACTTCCTGCGCATCGGCCCCCAGGGGCAGCAGGGGATCGTGGTCTCGCGCGTCTCCTTCTCGCCGCTGCTCGCCAGCCAGCTCGTCGACCTTTTGAACGAGCAGTGGCAGGCGTACACTCAGGAATCGGGAGTTCCGACCGAAGACGATAGAGATGACTGAACGCAATCCGTTCGAGGATGCCCGCAAGAAGCCCGAGCGCACCAAAGCGAGCGTGCGGGGGCCGAACGTGACAAACACCTTCGACACGCCCCCCCGCCCCGACGCGCTCAAGGTCCAGAAGGCGGCGATCCGCAAGCACCTGCACGAGCGCCGGCCCGGCGGGGCGCACCCCGGGGCCTCCTGAGCAGCGTTCGCGCGCGGATCGGGCGACGGGCTGTCGATCGATGGCCTGCGCGGCCGAGGTCAGGGCGCGAACGGCAGCTCGAGTAGCTCCGCGCTGACGCCGTGCTCGCCGACGGCGAGCGTGTCCCCGGGGGCGGCCTCGCGGCGCACGAGCGCGAGGGCGATGAGCCCCAGGCGGGGGGAGTGCGTGACGCTCCCCAGATGCCCCACGGAGCGCTCGCCGAGCCGCAGCTCCTCGCCGGGCGCGGCGGGGTGGGCGGGGTCCAAGAAACGCAGCCCGCGCAGGTGGCGGTTGGGCTTGCCCCTGTAGTGCAGGCGCGCGACGGTCTCCTGGCCGACGTAGCAGCCCTTGGTGAAGCTCACCGCGCGCTCGTTGAGTCCGGCCTCTTGGGGGATGACGCTCTCATTGAGGTCCACCCCGTAGCGGGGCCGCCCGCGCTCGACGCGGACGATCTCCGCTGCCGCTTCGTCAACCGCCTCGGCGCCGGCGTCCAGCAGGGCGGCGCGGACAGCATCGAGGTCGGTGGCGGCGCAGAGCACATCGATGCCCTCGGCGGTGGCGATCGGGCGCACGGGCGCTCCGCCGATCTGGGCAGGCACATGGGCGTGCTCGACCTCGGGGAGCGGCTGGTCCGGCGGATCGGCCTCTGCAAGCTCCGGCACGTGCTGGCCGATCTCCGATCGGTCGGCCACCGGTGGCTCTGCGGCCCCTCGCGCCACCTCGCGGCTACGCGGCCCGATCAGCGAGAGCAGCCCGCACTTCAGGGTGCGCTTGTGCAGATCCACCTCGTAGCCGATCTTGTAGCGGCGGATCATGTCGAACAGCGCCTGCAGCGCCGCGCGCTCGGTGTCGAGCAGCAGTTCGCTCGGAGGCCCGTCCGGATCGGTGCCCGCCCCCCCGACCGCGAGGATGCGCAGGTCGCCGAGCATCTTGCCCTTGTTGGTGAGGAACGCCGCATAGCGACCCTCGCCGGGGCGCAGGTCGGCGAGCTCGTTGGTGACCTGCCCGTTGAGGAACTCGACCGCGCCGGGGCCGGTGAGGGCGAGCTTGCCCCGCTCGGAGCGGTCCACTAGCCCGCAGCGCTGGGTCAGCGCCTCATACTGGACGTGCAGTCGATCGGTGTCGATGGTGGCCATCGGGTCGAGGATAGCCAGGCCACCTGCGCTATGGACACGCTATCCGTTCAGCTCCACCACGAGCGGGATCCCCGTGTCGAACCAGCTTCGGTGCAGATCCTGGATCTTCGCGCGCGTGGGATGCCCACCGAGATGAAAGGCGCACTCGACGTACTCGAACAGGTTGATCTTCTCGCAGTACACTTCCATCGCGCGTTGGATCTCCTCCGGCTCCCCCAGCTCTTGTGCGACGCCTGCAAACGTCCCGCCCCGGATCCGCAGGCGCACGTTCGGGTTTGCCCGGATGTTCAGCACCCAAGCCGATGTCAAGGAGGCGGGCGCGGCCGGCGGGCGGATCATGACGATGTATGCCCTGTTGCCCCTGCAGCTCACATGGACGCATTTACGGCGCGCCTTGCCAGTGCGACGACCGGTCGTCGTCAGCACGCCGAACCCGGCGGGTGGCCGAACTGTGAAGAGCGGAAGCATCATCGCGCTGAGGATGCGACCGCCGGTTTTCGAGCGCATGAACGGGTTTCGCTTGCGTTCGGATACATGCTCGCCAGCGACATTATCCGATGCCATGAGGTCTCCCTTGCGATTCTGTAGCCAGAAAGATCAAGATCATATTGCGCGTCGGCTCGTCGCGGCCCAAATCGAGCCGGTACTGCTCGCGGCCTGAGCCCGACCGGAACCGGTCGTCTACGCTTTCTGGCTATGCCTCTCGCCGACACCTTCCAGCAGATCGTGGACTCGCTGCCCGACGACTGGACCGACCTGGAGCTCGATCTACGGATCGCGGATGAGTCGCGCTACGTGGAAGCGGCGGTGTACCTGGTGACGTGCAACGCGCGCCCGTACTCCAAGCACGACTGGCACTGGCGCCTGCTGGTCGCCCACCGCTTCGGCCACGCCGCCTCGGCGCCGACCGTGCACGGCACCCTGGGGCTGCTCGACGACGCGGGCATCGAGGGCGAGCTCGCGGTGCGGGAGGTGCGCGAGGGCCGCGCGGAGGTCGTACAGATGTGGGGCCGGCCGTACTCGGCGCGCGAGGAGTTTCGCCGCCTGCGCGCGTTGTAGGCGGGCTCAGCTGGGCTGGATCGCGGCGTCGCCGGTGTGCGTGGTGGCGCGCGCGGGGTCGAGCGGCACGAGCGCGCCGTTGGGCACCCGCTCGGCGTGCGTGAGCCACTGCCCGGCGCGCCCGGAGAGGGCCGCGCGGATCACCATGCCATGGCAGACGACCAGCGCGGGCAGCGCTCCAAGTTCGACGTCGGCCAGCGCGGCCGCGACGCGGACCTCCTGATGGGCGAAGGACTCACCGCCGGGGAACGCGAACGCGGGGTCGCCGGCGGCGAACGCGGCGAACGCCTCGGGCGCTTCGGCCTGCACGTCGTCGAAGGTGCGGTTCGTCCAGTCGCCCGCGTCGGTCTCCATCAGCCGCGCGTCCTCGCGCGGCTCCATCCCGAGGCGCGCGGCGACGACGTCGGCGGTTTCGCGCGCGCGCAGCAGGGGGCTGCACCACAGCGCGGCGAAGCCGTGGGCGGCGGCCCGCTCGGCCAGTTCGCCGGCCTGGACGCGCCCGGTCTCATCGAGCGGCACCGGCTGCTGGCCCTGAAAGCGACGTTCGTGGTTGTAGGCGGTCTGTCCGTGGCGGGCCAGGTACACCAGGGCGGAGGGGGACACAACGGGCGAGGATAGCCGCACTCCCAACTGCGCCATGGGCCCCCGCCTGCGGTCCGCCCTGAGACACCTTGCCGCGCACTCACGAGCGAGGCGTCCGGCTCTGCGGCTCGCGGCCCTCAGGTCGCTTGCGGCTCGGCCTCGGCCGGTGGCGGGGTTGCGACCGGACCCTTGCGCAGATAGAGGAACGAGTACAGGCAGGCTGCAACCACCGCGCCAAGTACCGGGCCGGCGTACCACACCCAGCCATTGGCCCAGTGGTCGCCGACCAGCTGCGGGCCGAACGCGCGCGAGGGGTTCATTGCAGCCCCGGTGAATGGGCCTCCGAAGAGCACGTCGATCGAGATCGTCAGGCCGATCGCCAGTCCGGCGACGGCGTTGAACGGCCCGCGCGCGTCCACCGCCGCGCCGAAGACGACGAATACGAGGAAGAAGGTGAGGATCGCCTCGAGCAGGAAGCCGGAGCTCGCGTCGACCCCGTGGCCGAGCGCGGGAACGCCGAGCTTGACCGCTTCGGTCGTGGCCCGTGGGAGGAGCTGCTTGACGAGCAGCGCCGCCAATGCCGCGCCGCCGAACTGCGCGACCCAGTAGACCCCGGCGAGCGCGGGCTTGATCTTGCGGGTGATCAGGAACCCGAACGTCACGGCCGGGTTGAAGTGCCCGCCGGAGATGTGCCCGAGCGCGCACACCATCACGCCGATCGCGAGGCCGTTGGCGATCGCCACGCCGATCAGCGTCGGATCCCCGACGACACCCGCCGCCGACGCGGCGCCGGCGCCGATGAAGGTGAGCGTGAACGCGCCGACCATCTCGGCCACGGCGCGACGAAGGGTCTCCTCGGACATCAAGGAAAACCTACGAGCCGGGTCGGACGGATTGGGCCCACGTCGCATGCGACGTGGGCGCCAGGGCCGCATGCGGCCCTGGCTGGAGCCCGCACATGTGCGGGCTCCCCGAGCGGTGCATGCACCGCTCGGCTCGCTGGCGCATGCGCCAGCGAGAACCGTCATAGACTCATGCCAATGCGCCGGAGAGTCACGTACTCGCGCAACCTGACGCTGTCGCTCTCGCGTACGTGCCGGTGCTACTGCAAGTACTGCGCATTCGCGACGCACACGGCGCACCTGTACGCGCCCGATGAGGTGCTCGCGATCGTCGACGGCGCGACGCGGCGGGGGATCAAGGAGCTGCTGGTGCTGACGGGCGAGCGCCCCGAGGTCAACGCGGAGGTGGCGCGGCGCCTGGCGGAGTACGGGCACGCCGACTTCACGGCGTACGTGGCGTGGGCGTGCGAGCGGGCGTTGGAGCGAGGGATCCTGCCGCACACCAACCTCGGCGTCCTCTCCAGGGAGGATCTGGGGCGCCTGCGCGAGGTGAGCGCCTCACAGGGGCTGATGCTCGAGTCGATCTCGGAGCGGCTGATGGAGACGGTGCACGCGGGCTCGCCCACCAAGCACCCGGCCCGACGCCTGGCGACGATCCGCGCGGCGGGGGAGCTCAAGATCCCGTTCACGTCAGGGATCCTCGTGGGGATCGGCGAGCGCGACGAGGAGCGGATCGCCTCGCTTGAGGCTCTGGCGGAGGTGCACGCCGAGTACGGGCACATCCAGGAGGTGATCCTGCAGAACTTCGTGCCCCACCAGCGCTACTACGGCCAGGAGCCGGCGCAGATCGCCGACGAAGCCGCGCGCGAGTACTGGCGCACTGGGATCGATGAGCATCCCACCCGCCCGCAGCTGCCCCTGCCCGACTGGGCCTGTCCGATCTCGATCGAGGACATGAAGCGGCTGATCGCGGAGACCCGGAGGCTGATGCCGGAGGTGGGCATCCAGGTGCCGCCGAACCTCGCGGACTGGTGGCCGGATCTGGTGGCTGCGGGGGCGACCGACCTCGGCGGGCTCTCGGCGAACGGGGACCACATCTCCCCGGAGCACCCGTTCCCCTCGCCGCACCGCGTGCGCAGGCGCCTGCAGGAGGACGGGTACGCGCTGACGGAGCGCCTGTGCGTGTACCCGCAGTACATCGACCCCGAGTGGGTCTCGCGGGGGGTGCTGGACACGATCAAGGCGAAGTACTGGTCGTTCATCCCGCGGCGGGGGAGTGGAGGTCCTGCGGTCCGCCGGGATGAGCGCGCGATCGACGCGCACCTCGTGGGGCCCGCGATCGAGAAGGGCCGCGCGGGGGAGTGGCTGAGCGAGCGGGAGCTCACGGCGCTGTTCGCGGAGGGGCGCCCCGAGGCCGTCGAGGAGCTGCGCGCGGCGGCGGATGAGCTGCGCGAGGAGCTCGCGGGGGAGACCGTGACGTTCGTGGTGAACCGCAACATCAACGTCTCGAACGTGTGCACGGTTGGGTGCGCGTTCTGCGGCTTCGGCCAGGGCAAGCGCTCGCCGGACGCGTACGAGCATGGGGAGGAGGAGTTCGCGCGGCGGGTGCGCGAGGCCGTGGAGTACGGGGCGAGCGAGCTGTGCATCCAGTCGGGCATCCACCCGGATTGGAGCCTCGAGGACTATCTGGGGTGGTTGCGGTTCGCCAAGCGCACGGCGGCGGCGGAGGGGGTGGACATCCACCTGCACGCGTACAGCCCGATGGAGATCGCGCACATGTGCGACATCTCGGGGCAGCCCCCGAGCGAGGTGTTCGCGCGCCTGCGCGAGGCGGGCCTCGGCTCGACGCCGGGGACGGCGGCGGAGGTGCTGCACGACGGGGTGCGCGAACGGATCAGCCCGAACAAGCTGCCGGTGGCGCGGTGGGTGGAGATCATCGAGGCCTCCCACGCGGCGGGGCTGCGCTCGACGGCGACGGTGATGTTCGGCCACATCGAGGAGCCGTGGGAGCTCGCGGAGCACATGCGCGTGGTGCGCGCCCTCCAGGAGCGCACGGGGGGGATCACGGAGTTCGTGCCGCTCTCGTTCATCCCCTTCCAGACGCTGCTCGGCCGCACGCACGGCGTGGAGGAGATCTCGCGTGAGGAGAACCTCAAGCACACCGCCGTCTTCCGCCTGGCGCTGGGCCGCAGCGTGCGCAGCGTGCAGGCCTCGTGGGTGAAGATGGGCCTCGAGGCCGCCACGGAGTCGCTGCGCTGGGGCGTCAACGACCTGGGGGGGACGCTGATGGAGGAGTCGATCAGCCGCCTCGCCGGCAGCTACCACGGCACGCGCCTCGATCCCGAGCAGCTGGTCGGCGCCGCCCACGCGGCCGGACGCCCGGCGGCGGAGCGCACGACGCTGTACGAGATCCGGCGGCGTTACGAGCTGCCGGTCGCCGTCTGACGCCACCTGGCGGCCCACGTGCCACCAACCGATCGAAGATCGGCCGGCGGGCGGCCACTGTCCTAACGGAACAGATCCTCCTCCAGCGGGCGCAGCAGCGCGACTGCGCCGGGGCCGTCCTCCGCGGTGGTGAAGCGCTCCAGTCCGTCGAGGATCACGATGGGCTCGCGGGAGTCCTTGGCGCGCGCGAGGTCGGCGGCGGCGGCGATCGCGTCGGCGACTGCGAGCCAGGTTGCCCGCAGCGGCAGGCCGACGCTGTCGGTGCACCCACGCCAGTCGTCGAGTGGCTGCAGGCCAGCGCAGCCGATCGCGGTGTCGCACTGTCCGTGGCGCCAGGCGCGGCCGAAGCTGTCGGTGATCAGCACCGCCACGCGCGCCCCGGTCAGCTCGCGTAGGCGCACGCGCAGGCGGCGCGCGGACGCGTCGGGATCGCGGGGCAGCAGGATCAAGGTGTCGGCGCCCGGCGCCACGTTGGAGGCGTCCACGCCGGCGTTGGCGCAGACGAAGCCATGGTGGGTGCGGCAGATCAGCACCCCGTTGGCACTTCGGAGGACCTCGCCGGACTGATCGAGCACGACCTGGACGGCGCGGGGGTCCTTTCCCTGTTCGCTGGCGATCTCGTGCGCCCGCGGGGATGGTTCGACCTCGGCGAGGGCCACCACGGCGCCCTCGGCCTTCGAGACGACCTTGTGGGCGATCGCCAAGACCTGCCCTTCGCTCAGCTCGGTGTCGAGGGCCCCCACGACCAGCGCTGCCAGGTCATCCCCGGCGCATACCTCAGGTAGATCGCTCAGCGCGCGGGCAGCGATCACCACTGCAACAGCATCAGCCCGACGGTGACACCGGGGCCGATCGTGACTGCGAGCCCGCGCTCGCCGGGCTGGGGCCGGTAGCGCTCGATCGTGTCCTTGAGCACATAGAAGATCGAGGGGGTGCCGACGTTGCCGTGGTTGGCGAGGGCGTCCCAGCTGGTGGCGGTCTGCTCGTCGGAGAGCTCCAGGGCGCTCTGCACGTTCTCGACGATGCGCCGCCCGCCGGGGTGCACCATCCAGTGGTCGATCTCCGAGTGCTCCACGCGGTTGCGGCGCAGGAATTTCTCCGCTACGCCGGGCAGGCCGGCGCCGGCGAGGTCGGGCAGCTCGCGCACGAGGTGCAGGTAGCTCTCTTGCTCGGAGGAGTTGAGGCTCACCGCTGCGAGCGTGCCGCCGATCTGGTGGACCTGCGTGGCGAGGATCATCGGCCCGTCGGCGCCGGGGTCGGCGGAGAGCAGCGCGGCGGCGCAGCCGTCCCCGAAGATCGCGGAGCCGACCGTCTTGGCGCGGGGGTCGTCCTCGCCGGCGCGCGTGAGGAGACTGCTCATGCTCTCCGCCGCCACGATCAGGCAGTCGCGCCCGGGATGCTGGTGCAGCGTCCCCGCGGCCATCCGCATCAGGGGCACCGCGCTCGCGCAGGCGACTCCGGTGATGTGGTACTTGTCGGTCGTGGGGTCCAGTTCGTAGTGGTCCACGAGCCGGTGGGCGATGGTGGGCAGGCCGAGCGAGTAGAGGCTCGAGCTCAGGACGGTGCCGATCCTCGAAGTGTCGAGCCCGAGCGCGTCCACGGCACGGATCGAGTGGCGCATCAGCGTCTCCTCGACCTCCGTGGTGCGCCCCTGAAGGGTACGCCCGAGGAAGTCGTCGTCCAGCTCGAGGTGGCGCTGCTTGACGCCGCAGCGGGCGAAGATGCCCTCGGCGAACTCATCGCCCCGCAGGCCGAGCCGGTCGAGAACCTGATCCTGGGAGAGGACGCTGTCGCTGTCGGAGACCGTGAGCCCGGAGATCCGCGGGCCGGTCGCAAGCGGCCCGCTCGACGGTCGCTCGACCGTCGCCGTGGGTCTGCTGCTGGCGCCTATAGCATTCAAGGACTGGCTCCCTGCGGGTCGGAGAGGACGGACGTTAGAGTTGCGTTACGCCAGGTTGGGAAACACAACAATATCGTGAGAACAGGCGGTTCACGCGCCAGTTGCGCTCTGGGCGCCGGATTGCGAGCACGAGCGAAGGAGCGATGAGTATATGAAGGTCATCGGAGCCGGCCTGCCCCGTACGGGCACCCTGACGCAGAAACTGGCGCTCGAGCAGCTGGGTGTGGGGCCCTGTTATCACTGGGTGAACGTGCTCGCGGACCTCGACCAGGTCGAGCTGTGGAACCGCGCGATGGATGGCGAGGGCCCGTGGGATGACGTGTTCGGCGGCTTCGAGGCGACCGTGGACTGGCCCGGCGGCTACTTCTACAAGGAGCTGATGGAGGTCTACCCGGACGCCAAGGTGCTACTGAGCGTGCGCAAGCCCGAGTCGTGGGAGCCCAGCTTCCGCGAAACGATCGTCGGGCTGAGCCACGGCGAGGCGCTGATGCGCCTGCTCGCCAGCGCTCGGGGAGAGATAGATCCCCGCTGGCGGCGCTACCTGGATCTCGTCGATCGCATGTTCTGGGGCCCCGAAGGCACGTTCGCCGAGGGCTGGGCCGAGCCGGAGCAGCTGATCGAGCAGTTCGAGCGCCACAACGAGCAGGTCAAGAGCGTCGTCCCGCCGGAGCGGCTGCTGGTGTGGCAGGTGACCGAAGGGTGGGAGCCGCTGTGCGAGTTCCTCGGGGTTGACGTCCCCTCCGAGCCGCTGCCGCACGAGAACGACCGCGAGACCTTCTTCGATCGCGTCATCGGCGGCGCGATCGGGGCGCTGCACGAGTGGAATGAGAGCAAGGCGGCCGCCGCGGGCTGAGAGGGTGGCGCAGCCGGCCGGAGGCCGGCTGGCCGAAACGGGGATTCGCGCCGCAGGCGCGTGTCTCCCGGCTTCGGTCGGGCCCCTCTTCCTCGATCGGGCTCAGGCGAGCACGGTGCGGGTGCGCCGAGCCCCGGCCCCGGGCTCGCCTGCCAGCCGCTCGCGCAGCGCCGCCAGGTCCTCGCCGGTGTCGATGTCGAGCAGCAGCGAGGAGAGCCGCTCGACGCGGCACACCGCCCCGGCGGCCTGCGCGAGTTGGCGGTGGCGCTCGCAGCTGCCGGGGCCGAAGCCGGGGGCGATCGCTTCGGGGGGCGCGAGCAGCAGCCCGTTGGTGCCCGTCCCGTGCCGATCCGGCACGATCACCACCTCCGCGGCTCCGGCCGGCTGGACGCTCAAGAGGGCTGTCACCTCGAGGGGGTCGAGCGCGGGGCAGTCGCCGGGGATGCAGAGCACCCGCTGGAAGCCCTCCGCCACGGCACGTTCGATGCCGTGTGCGACCGCGGCGCTCTGTCCCTCCTCGGCGGGGTCCTCGACCACAATCCCGCCGAGGTAGCGCGCGGCGGCGGCGGCGGACTCCTCGCGGGTCACGACGATCGTGCGCTCGATCGCGGCGCAGTCGCGCAGCGCGCTGAGCACGTCGCCGACCATCGCGCGCGCGAGATCGAGTCGCAGCGGGTCCGCGACGCTCTCCCCGAGGCGCTGCTTGGCGCGCGAGAAGCGCTTGACGGGGAGGATCGCGGCGGTGCGCATCGCGAGCGGAAGATAGTTGCCCGGCTGGCCTACCCGGCGAGGGAGTCGGCGAACGCGAGCACCTGCTCGGCGACTCGCGCACGCGAGGCGGCGTCGGCCATGCGGGTGTCGGTCTGCAGCGTGGCGAGGCCCGCCACAGGTTCGTCGGCGACGATCCCATCGAGCAGTTCGCCGTAGAAGTCGGCGACTCCGCTAGCATTGCACTCGAGCGCCGCGAAGGCCATGAAGGATGCCGTGGGGCCCTTGAGCACCTTGCCGCCGACGATCGGGCTGACGGCGACCACGGGCGCGCGGGCCGCGGCGAGCGCCTCGCGGATCCCGGGGATCGCGAGGATCGGGGCGATCGAGGCGAGCGGGTTGGAGGGCCCGATCACGATCGCCCGCGCGCCCGCGATCGCGGCGAGCGCCTCGGGGCTGGGGGCGGCCTGCTCGGCGCCGCGGAACTCCAGACCTCGCACCGGCCCCTTCGCCCGCTGGCGGATCATGAAGTCCTGGAAGGCGCGCCAGCCGGCCTTGGTGCGGACCCAGGTGCGCACGGGGTCGTCGCTGGCGGGCAGCACCTGCGCGCGCACGCCGATCGCGCCGTTGAGTCGCTCCAGGGCTGCCGTCGCGCCAAGCCCGTCGGCGAGCAGCCGGGCGCGCTCCATGCACCACGCGAGGTCGCGGTCGCCGAGGTTGAACCACACGTCCACCCCGAGCGCGCGCAGGGCGTCCATCACGTTGAACGTGTCGCCCTCCAGGCCCCACCCGCGCGCGTCGATCAGATCGGCGAGCCAGAAGGACACGAGGTCGGGGTCGGGGGAGACGTGGGCGCCGTGGATCTCGATGTCGTCGCCGGGGTTGACCACCACCGCGAGCCGCTCCGCACCCACGACATCCTGCATCCCCCGCGCCAGCTTCGCCCCGCCGGTGCCGCCGGCGAGCACGACGACGTCTACTCCCACAGCTTCTCCGGCAGATCGGTGAGACGGATGCCCGCGTGGGCCTTGTAACGGGAGTTGACGGCGATCAGCATCGCGGTGAGGGACTCGGTGGTGCGCGCCATCTCCAGGCGCCCGCAGTCCACGCAGCGCAGACCCTCGATCCGCTCGATCAGCGCCGCGGCCTCGCGCTTGTCCGCGCGGGAGTCCCCGCACACGAGCACGTCCTGAGCGAGCTCGTGCTCGAGGTCGCTCAGCGAGGCGGCGCTGATCGTGTGCAGCGCGGAGACCACCCGCACCCCCTCGGGGGCCATCTCCTGCGCCTGCTGGGCGGCGGAGCCCTGCCACACCCCGAGCATCCGCGTGGCCTTGCCGCTCACGGCGGCGGCCAGTGGGACGGTGGCGTCGATCAGCAGCTGCCCGCCGCGCAGCGCCCCCTTGAGGTTGGTGAGGGTCTCCGATTGGTTGCGGAACTGCACGCTGAGGATCACGGTCTCCGCGTGGGTGACGGCCGCCGCGTTGTCGTACCCGGCGAACGACCCCTCGGGGACGGAGGCGCGCGCGCGCTCGACCGTTTCCACGGCGCGCTGCGCGTCGCGAGAGCCGATCACGACGGGCACCCCGGCCCGCCCGAGCCTGATCGCGAGCCCGAAGCCGAGGGCGCCGGAGGCGCCGATGATGCACACGGGGGAGGGGTGGGGCACGGCGGCTGAGTATATGAACGTCCCGCGGGGGGATCGGCCTGGAGATCGGTCGCCGGGCGGCCCCGATCGGAGGTGCGGCGACCGGCGAGCCGCCATGCACGCTGAACCGATTAGGCTTCCCCCGATGAGATTGGAGGGAAAGATCGCGCTCGTCACCGGCGGCGCCTCGGGGATCGGGGCAGCCACCGCACGGCGCCTGGCGGCCGAGGGCGCGCGCGTGGCGGTGGGGGATCTCAACGAGGAGGGCGCGCGCGAGGTGGCGGGCGAGCTCGATGGGCTGGGCCTCGCGATGGACGTCACCGACCTCGACTCGATCGCGGCGGCCGTGGGCGCCGCCGAGGAGCAGCTGGGGCCGATCGACGTGCTCGTGAACAACGCGGGCACCGACCTCTTCTCGTTCTTCGTCAAATCCGACCCAGGGCTGTGGGACTTCGTGCTCGGCGTCAACCTGCGGGGGGTGCTCGCCGTCACCCACGCGGTGCTCCCCGGGATGCAGGAGCGCCGCTCGGGGGCGATCGTCAACGTCGCCTCCGAGGCCGGCCGCGTCGGCTCGCAGGGCTCCGCCGTCTACTCCGCGGCGAAGGCGGGGGTGATCGGCTTCACGAAGGCGATCGCGCGCGAGGCGGCGCGCTATCGCGTGCGCGTCAACGCGGTCGCCCCGGGGCCGATCGAGACGCCGCTGCTCAACGCCGCGCCCAAGGTCTACGGGGAGATCGGGGAGCGCCTGAAGCAGAACATGGTGGACTCCACGCAGCTGCGCCGCGCGGGCGAGCCCGAGGAGGTCGCGGCCGCGATCGCCTTCCTCGCCTCCGAGGATGCCTCCTACGTCACCGGCCAGACGCTGGGCGTCTCGGGCGGCCTGTCGATGTGGTGAGGATCAGGGAGGTCGGGCCCCGCGACGGCTTCCAGAACGAGCCCGAGGTGATCCCCACCGAGCGCAAGGTGGAGCTGATCGACGCGCTCGCCCGCACGGGGTTGCGGCGTATCGAGGTCACGAGCTTCGTGCGCCCCGACGTGATCCCGCAGCTCGCCGACGCCGCGGAGGTGCTCGAGCGCATGGACATCCCCGAGGGGGTCTCCGTCAGCGTGCTGATTCCCAACGAGCGCGGGCTGGAGAGCGCGCTGCGCCATCGTGAGCGCTTCCACGAGATCAACGTCTTCCTCTCCGCGTCGGAGACCCACAACCGCAGGAACGTGAACCGCTCGATCGCCGAGTCGCTCGCTGGTCTGGAGGTCGTGCTCGCCCGCGCCCGCGCCGCGGGCCTGCGCCGCGAGGGCGTGATCTCCACCTCCTTCGGCTGCCCCTACGAGGGCCGCGTGCCCCCCGAGCGGGTGCTCGAGATCGCCGCCCGCCTGCGCGACGCGGGCGCGCAGGAGATCGGCTTCGGCGACACCACCGGGATGGCCAACCCGGCGCAGGTGGGGGAGTTCTTCGCGCGGGCGCGCGAGCGCTTCGGCGACACCACCGGGATGGCCAACCCGGCGCAGGTGGGGGAGTTCTTCGCGCGGGCGCGCGAGCGTCTTGGTACAGGGGGGGTCGGCGGCGAGGCCGGCGCCGCGGGTGCCTCGGCGGGCGAGGACGCGGTCGAGCTGACCGCCCACTTCCACAACACCCGTGGCGCCGGCCTGGCGAACGTGCTCGCCGCGCTTCAGGCAGGGGTGCGGAGCTTCGAGTCGAGCTTCGGCGAGCTGGGCGGCTGCCCCGTCCCCGCGGGCGCCACCGGCAACATCGCCACCGAGGACCTCGTCTCGATGCTCCACGAGATGGGGATCGAGACGGGCATCGACCTCCCCGCGCTGATCGCCTGCGCCGCCCGCGTGCAGGAGGTTCTCGGCAGGCCGCTGGGAAGCCACACGCTGGTGGCGGGGCCCGTCGATTGGCGCGGCTCTCAGCGCTCTGCGAACTGAGGCTGGCGCTTCTCCGCCAGCGCGCGGGCGCCCTCGGCGAAGTCGTCGCTCGAGGCGCACAGCTGCTGGATCGTGACCTCCTGCTCGAGCGTCGCCGCGAGCGCCGGCTTGGCGGCCGCGTCGATCACGCGCTTGGCGAGACCGACCGCGAACGGCGAGCACACCAGCAACTCGTCGACGAGCTTGTCCGTGGCCGCCTCCAGCTCCTCCGGGGGCGCCACGCGATTGACCAGGCCGATGCGCTCGGCCTCGGTCCCGTCGATGATCTTTGAGGCCATGATCATCTCCTTCGCGCGGCCGACGCCGATCACGCTCGGCAGCCGCGAGGAGCCTCCCACGTCGGGGATCAGCCCGACCCGGGTCTCGACCAGTCCGATCACCGCGTCGGAGGCCATCACGCGCAGGTCGCACGCGAGCGCGAGCTCCATCGCGCCGCCGATGCAGCCCCCGTGGATCTGCGCGATCGTCGGCTTGGTCATCTCCTCGCACAGGTTCCACGCTGCCAGCACCCCCGAGCGGAACTCGCGCAGCCGCTCGGGCTGACCCGCCAGGGCGCCGAGCGCCTTGAAGTCCATGCCCGAGGAGAACATCGCGCCCTCGCCGCGCACCACCACGCACAGCACGGTGTGGTCGTGCGCCGCCGCGTGCAGCGCCCCCGCCAGGCCCGCGATCAGCTCGTCGTTCATCGCGTTGCGCTTCTCCGGGCGGTTCATCACGATGTGGCGAACCGCCCCGCGGTCCTCGGTGATCACGATGCTCATGGCGTGGGCTTCTCCTGTGTCGGGCGGGGACTGCGCTGGAGCGCAGGGGAACGTCCAGGGTACGCCAAGGCCGGGCTCCCCGCACGCGGCGGGCCGGCGGCCATACCTTGCGCCGCCGGCCCTGTCCGCTTCATCCGCGCTGCGTCTTGGTCTGACCCAACCTCGGCTGGACTGTCAGTGCAGCTCCTCCAGCGTGTTGTCGGAGTCGTTGACGAACAGCACTCCCTGGTTGTGGGGCGCCACGACGAGCCCGAACAGCCCGCCGCCCCCGGCCCCGGTGTCGAGGGGCTGGAACTCGGCGCCGATCGGGGTCGTCTCGACGATGTTCCCGTCGTTGGCGTTGGCGGTGAGGATGTCGCCGCCCGGGGCAATCGTGAGCCCGAGCGGGTTGTTGAGGTAGCCGCCCACGGCGACCGTGACCCCGCCTTCTCCCAGTGGCGTCTGGCGGTACAGCGCGCCGGGGACCGCCGCGATCCGGTTGCCCTGCGTGTCCGCCACGTACAGCGTGCCTTCTTCGCCGAGACCCACGCCGGTGGGGCCGATCACGAGCGCCGCCGGGTCGGTGCGCTCGGGGAAGCCGCTCGCGATCGTTTCGATGCTCGTCACCCGCAGCCCGTGACGCGCGTGGTCCCCGAAGTGGTCCCCGGAGTGCTCCCCAACATGCACGCGGATGCGCACCACGGTCCCCCCGTCCGTGGGGGTTTCACCGGAGGCCACGGTGCCGTTCAACACGTTGGTCACAAACAGCGTCGCGCCGTCGCCCTGGTCGACCGAGGTCATGTCCCACGGCCCGTTGATCGGGGGGCCGGAGATCGTCTGCACGACGTGACCGGTACTGTCGAGCACGATCAGGCAGCCCGCCTGCGCGGTGGCCGCCGAGCCGTCGCTCGTGGGCAGGCTGCCCACGACGACGAACCCATGCGGCAGGATCGCCAGCGCGGTCGTCAGGCCGACCCCGCCCGGGCACGGGCCGGGGAGCGAGGACGCCTTGATCTGGGCGAACAGCGAGAGGCTGCCCGAGGGGCTGACCTGCACGAGCGTGGTACCGGTGCCCTGGAGGTTTTCTTCGTCGTTGAAGTTGCTGATGAGGGTGTCCCCGCGGACGAGCGCTCCGACGCTGCGGGTGACGTTGACGATTCCGTAGGGGTTCACGTCGCCGTTGGCAGGCACGGTGCTGCCGAGCGAGGTGATCGTGTGGAACTGGCCGATGAACGGGTGGTCGAACGCTGAGGCCACCCCCGGGGTGAGCGCCGCGCACGCAAGGGCGGCGGCGATCGTGGTTGACAGGCGCCTGAAGCTGAGCATGGGAGACTTCTCCTCCGATCGGGGCTTTACATAAGAGAGACTCCGCCGCAGGCCCGACCTTCCCGGTAGGCTCCCGCTCCCTCGATAGAGCAAGACAAGCGGAGGTTTCAGGATGGCGCAGCAGATCGAGAGAGTGGGCGTGCTGGGCGCGGGGTTGATGGGCCACGGGATCGCGCAGGTGGCGGCGCAGAGCGGCTACGAGGTGGTGCTGCGCGAGGTGGACGAGGCGACGCTCGCGAAGGGCATCGGCAAGATCGAGAAGCAGCTGGCGCGGGCGGTGGAGAAGGGCAAGAGCTCCCAGGAGGATGCGGACGCGGTGCGGGGGCGGATCCAGGGGACGGTCCACTACCGCGACCTGGCGGGCTGCGATCTGGTGATCGAGGCGATCACCGAGAACCTGGAGCTGAAGCTCGAGATGTGGCGGGAGATCGACGAGATCGTCAAGCCGGAGGCGGTGTTCGCGACGAACACATCCTCGCTGGCGGTGATCGACCAGGCGGCGTGCACCACACGCCCGGCGCAGTTCGTGGGGCTGCACTACTTCAATCCGGCGCAGGTGATGAAGCTGGTGGAGGTGGTGCGCTGCGTGACGACCTCGGGGGAGACGCTCGACACGGCGCTGCGGTTCATCCGCTCGGAGGGGAAGCTAGCGATCCCGACGCGCGACAAAGCGGGGTTCATCGTCAACCGCCTGCTGGTCCCGTACATGCTCGACGCGATGCGCGCGCTGGAAGAGCAGGTCGGCTCGGTATACGAGATCGACGAGGCGATGAAGGCGGGCGCGGGCCATCCGATGGGCCCGCTGCTGCTTGCGGACTTCGTGGGCCTTGACACGCTGGGGGCGATCTGCGACGTGCTCCTGGAGGAGTTCAGCGAACGGCGCTTCGCGTGCCCACCGACGCTGCGCAAGATGCTCTCCGCGGGCTGGCTGGGGCGCAAGTCGGGAACAGGCTTCTACGACTACTCGGGGGACGAGCCGCGGCCGAACCCGGCGTTGTAGGCGAAGCCTCGCCCAAAGGCGACTAACCTTCTGGCATGAGCGACCTGTCGAGCCTGCGTGTTGCGGACGCCGATCGCGAGCAGTTGATCGACGAGCTGCGCGAGCACGCGGGTGCGGGCAGGCTCACCTCGGAGGAGCTCGAGGAGCGCATCGGCGAGGCGTACCGCGCCTCCACGCGTGCGGACCTCGACGCGGTGCGGGCGGACCTGCCGGTCAGCTCGACCTCGGTGAAGCTCGCGCTGGTCAAGCGCAAGTCGCACTTGCGCCGCCGCCTGGTACAGGAGGCGGGGGGCTCGCTGGGCGTGTCGCTGCTGAGCGTGGGGATCTGGCTGGCGAGCGGGCCGCCGGGGAGTTTCTGGCCGGGCTGGGTGATCGGGGTCACGCTGCTGCCGGTGGTGCGCGACGCGTGGCGGCTGTTCGGGCCGGCGTCCGATCTCGAGTTGGTGGAAGCGCGGCAGCAGGCGCGCCATGAACGCAATCTTGCGCGCGGGCGCCGGCGCCACCGGTATCGGGGACTGCCGCGCCCGTGAGCGGAGGGCTTTCCAGGCGCGGAGGGCTCCTCCGTCTGTGAGCGCTTTGAGCGGCGCAACCGAGCGCGCCCTCGCGGGCGGCCCGGAGCGCCACCGCGAGAAGGCGAGGGAGCAGGGCAAGCTGCCGGTGCGCGAGCGCGTGGCATGGCTGCTCGATCAGGACTCGTTCGCGGAGGAGGCGCTGCTCGCCAACTGGCAGGAGGAGGGCCTCGGCGCCGACGGGGTGGTGACGGGCCTCGGGCGGATCGGGGGCCGGCCGGTGGCGCTGATGGCGAACGACCCGACGGTGAAGGCGGGCTCGTGGGGCCCGAAGACGGTGGAGAAGATCCTGCGCATCCAGGAGCGCGCGCTGGAGCTGCGGGTCCCGATGGTCTACTTGGTGGACTCCGCGGGGGCGCGGATCACCGAGCAGGTGCAGATGTTCCCGGGCCGCCGCGGGGCGGGGCGGATCTTCCACAACCAGGTGAAGCTCTCGGGCCTCGTGCCGCAGGTGTGCGTGCTGTTCGGCCCCTCGGCGGCGGGGGGCGCATATATACCCGCGTTCTGCGACATCGTGATCATGCGCGAGGGCAACGCCTCGATGTACCTGGGCTCGCCGCGGATGGCGCAGATGGTGATCGGGGAGGACGTGACCCTGGAGGAGATGGGGGGCGCGCGGATGCACACGGGGGTCTCCGGCTGCGGCCACGTGCTGGTGGGCAGCGATGAGGAGGGGATCGACGCCGCGGTGCGCTACCTCTCCCACCTGCCGGGCAACCACGACGGAGACCCGCCCGCGGCCGAGCCCGCCGAGCCGGCCTCACGGACCCCGATCGGCGAGCTGATCCCGGCGGACGAGAACAAGCCGTTCGACATGAAGCTGCTGCTCGACGCGCTGCTCGACGCGGACTCCTTCATGGAGATCCACGCGCGCTGGGCGAAGGAGCTGATTGTGGGCTTCGGGCGCCTGGGGGGCGAAGCGGTGGGGATCGTGGCGAACCAGCCGAAGGTGAAGGGGGGAGTGCTGTTCGGCGACTCGGCGGACAAGGCGGCGCGGTTCATCTGGACATGCAACGCGTTCAACGTGCCGCTGCTGTTCCTGGCGGACGTGCCGGGCTTCATGATCGGCACGCAGGTGGAGCGCCAGGGGATCATCCGCCACGGGGCGAAGATGATCAGCGCGGTATCGGAAGCCACGGTTCCCAAGATTTCAGTTGTCGTGCGCAAGGCGTACGGCGCGGGCCTATACGCGATGGCGGGGCCGGCGTTCGACCCGGACTGCTGCCTGGCGCTGCCGAGCGCGTCGATCGCGGTGATGGGCCCGCAGGCTGCGATCAACGCGGTGTACTACAACCAGCTGCAGGCGATCGAGGACGAGGCCGAGCGGGCGCGGGAGACGGAGCGCCTGCGCGAGGAGTACGCGGCGGACATCGACATCCTGCACCTCGCCTCGGAGATGGTGGTGGACGCGGTGATCCAGCCGGAGGATCTGCGCGGAGAGCTGATCCGCCGGTTTGCGCTGGCTGCGGGCCGCCGCCGGGAGTGGCCGGCCAAGCGCAACCCGGTGACGCCGGTCTAGCCGTAGGCCCCCTCGGAGGTTCCGGCGGCGCGGGTCTGCTCGTCCTGGAAGGGCGGGTAGGTCTCGGTGAGCAGGTAGAGGTAGGCGTCGCTGCGCGCGGTGTAGGAGTTGGCGAGCACCATCAGGTCGAACAGCCCGCGCGGCATCTTGCCGGTCACGAGGATCACGAACCAGGCGGCGACGGCGCCGATCTCGAGCAGCAGCCCCATCACGTAGCGCACGATCACGATCGGGATCGCGAGGACGATGCGGAACAGCGTCCTCATGCGGCTGTAGTGCTCAAGGGGGCCGGTGAACTCGAGGCGCACGGGGTAGGCGGGATCGTCGGAGCCGCCGAACGCGGGGTAGGGGTCGCAGAGCAGCGCGGCGTACGCGGTGACGCGCGTGAGAAAGCGGGTGTACCCGGCGACGAAGTCGTACAGCCCCTGCGGGTAGCGGGCGGTGAAGACGATCGCGAACCAGGCGATCACGATCGCGACGGCCGCGACGATCGCGTAGATGTAGAGCCAGATCGCGACGGGGATGACGAGGATGAGTCGGAAGAAGGCGGTCAGGCGGTTGCGCCGCTCGACATACTCAGCTTCGAACGTGACGGGATAGGACACTGATGTTCCCCTTTCGTGGTGCTCCTCCGGACGCTCAGCTTGAGCGCATTGCAACAAGCCTATGGTTTGGGGCGGCGGCAAAGCGGGTGGTGGGAATCCTGTAGCTTTGCGTCGATGGACGCCGCCGACCTCGCCTTCTCCGGGATCTCCCACCAGGCGGAGCTGATCGCCGCGGGGGAGCTCTCGGCGCGGGACCTGCTGGAGGTCTACCTGGAGCGCATCCAGCGCCTGGACCTGAAGCTGAATGCGTTCAAGGTGGTGCTCCGCGAGCGAGCGCGCATGGAAGCCGATCAGGCCGACGCGCGCCGCTCCGCCGGCGATCGACGGCCGCTGCTGGGGGTGCCGATCGCAATCAAGGACGACGCCGATGTCGCCGGCGAGGTCACCTCGTTCGGGACGCGCGCGGCTGAAGAGGTCGCGAGCGCCGATCAGGAGGTGGTGCGCCGCCTGCGCGAGGCGGGCGCGGTGATCATCGGCAAGACCAACGTACCCGAGCTCACGCTGTGGCCGTTCACGGAGACCCCCACGTTCGGCATCACGCGCAACCCCTGGAACCTCGAGCACACGCCGGGGGGCTCCTCGGGCGGGTCGGGCGCCGCGGTCGCCGCCGGCCTGGTGGGCGCCGCGCTCGGCTCCGACGGCCTCGGCTCGATTCGCATCCCCTCGAGCTTCTGCGGTCTGTTCGGGATCAAGCCGCAGCGCCACCGCATCTCGCTGGCTCCCCACACCGAGCAGCTCTACGGCTGGCACGGCCTCGCCGTGTACGGGCCGATCGCGCGCAGTGTCCGCGACGCCGCCCTGTTCCTCGACCTCACCGCACAGACGCCTCCCGCGCAGGGCAGCTTCGGCGAGGCGGCCGCGCGTCCCCCGGGCCGCCTGCGGATCGCGTTCTCCACCAAGCCGATCCTGCCGCAGCCGATCGACGCGCGCGTGCTGCGTGCGCACGAGCAGACCGTCGAGCTGCTGCGCTCGCTCGGCCACGAGCTCGTCGAGCGCGATCCCGACTACCCCCCGTGGTTGGGTCCCCATCTCGTGGCGCGCTTTCTGCGTGGCGCGCACGACTCGGCGATCGACATCGGCAACGTCGAGCGCATGGAGCGCCGCAGCCGCCACGTCGTCCGCGCCGGCGAACGGGTGGGGGACAAGGGCGTCGCGCGTGCGCTCGCCTCTGAAGCGGCGCTGAACGCGCGCCTGGGGCGGGTGTTCGCCGACCACGACGCCCTGCTGCTCCCCTGCACCGCCCGTCCGGCGCTGCGCCTCGGCGAGTACGAGGGGCGCGGGATGCTGCAGACGATGTTCGGCGGCACGCGCCTGATCCCCTTCCTCGGCACCTGGAACGCGACCGGTCAGCCCGCGGTCTCGATCCCCGCGGGCTTCACCGAGGACAGCGACAGGCTGCCGCTCGCGGTGCAGCTCGTCGGCAGACCCGACGACGAGGCGACGCTGCTCTCGCTCGCCGGGCAGATCGAGGCCGAGCGCCCCTGGGCGCAGCACCGCCCGCCCGAGTTCGCGTGAGCGACGCGCCCGCTCGCGACGCCGGGGGGCCGCCCGCCGGGGAGCTGTTGGAGGTGGCGGTCGAGGCGGCGAGGAGCGCGGGCGCGCTGCTGGCCGAGCGCGTGCGCCAGGGCGCCGAGCGGGAGGTGAGCAGCAAGAGCACCCCCACCGATCTGGTGAGCGAGGCCGATCTGGCCTCCGAGCGCGCGATCCGCGAGCTGCTGGCGCAGCGGCGCCCCGAGGACGGCTTCGTGGGGGAGGAGGGGGATCGCGTGGAGGGCGTCAGCGGGCTGAGCTGGGTGGTGGACCCGCTCGACGGCACCGTCAATTTCCTGTTTGGGCTCCCGCAGTGGTGCGTGAGCGTGGCGGTGCGGGACGAGCGGGGGACGATCGCGGGCGCGATCTACGACCCCAGCCGCGAGCAGCTGTTCAGCGCAACCCGAGCGGGCCGCGCGACGCTCGTGGGGCCGGAGGGCACGATCGATCTGGGGGACGAACGCGCGGGGGACCCCCACGGGAGCGACCTGGCCACAGCGACTCTGGGAGACGCTCGTGCGGTGCGGCCCCGCGGGAGCGATCTGGCCACGGCGATGGTCGCGACCGGCTTCGCCTACGACGCGCGCGTGCGCGCTGCCCAGGCGCGCGTGCTCGAGCGGGTGCTCCCGCGGGTGCGCGACATCCGCCGCTTTGGCAGCGCCGCGCTCGACCTCGCGTGGACCGCGGCGGGGCGCTACGACGCCTACTTCGAGCGTACGGTCAAGCAGTGGGACATCGCGGCCGGCACGCTGCTCTGCGAAGCCGCCGGCCTGCGGGTCGTGGAGCTGCCAGAACTCGAGGACCTCCCCTGGGGGATCCTGGTGGCCCCGCCCGCGCTCTGCGAGCCGCTGCTGGAGCTCGTGGGCGGCTCGGCCTAGGCGGGGCGAGGCAGATCCTGACGCACGCCGGGATCGGGATCGAGGGTGGCAGAGGGGGCCAGGGGCCGGCGAGCCCGGCACACCCACCGGAAAATCGTTCACCATGTGGGTGTGAGCGCGATCGAGTCCGCACCGGCACGACCGAGCCTGCCGCCCGGCACGCGCATGCCGCGACTGCTGCAGACCGCTCTGTGGGCCACCAACCCGGGTGCGCTCTCCAGCTACTCCCAGCGCCGCTTCGGCGACGTCTTCACGCTCCGTCCGCTGGGTATCGGCGACGTGGTGGTGCTCACGCAGCCGGAGGCGATCAGGGAAGTGTTCACCGGTGATCGCGAGGTCTTCCGCGCGGGGGAGGCGAACGCGGTGATGGGCCCGATGGTGGGCGGGCACTCGCTGCTGCTGCTCGACGGGGAGCGCCACCTGCGCCACCGGAAGATGCTGACGGCGCCGTTCCACGGCGACGCGGTGCGCGCCTACGGCGAGCGCATCGAGGCGATCGCCGCCGCGGAGGTCGAGCGCTGGCCGGTGGGGGAGGAGTTCGCGATCCGCCCGAAGATGCAGGCGATCACCCTGGAGGTGATCCTGCAGACCGTGATCGGCGTCAGCGACGCGCGCCGCCTGGAGCGCCTGCGCGGGCTCCTGCAGAGGCTCACGCGCGTGGGGATCGTGGAGATGTGGCTGGTGTGGGCCTATCCGCAGCTGCTGGAGAACCCTGTGGTGCGCCGGCTCTCGACGCTGCGGCTGCTCCCCGAGGTGGACCGGCTGCTGTACGAGGAGATCGCGGCCCACCGCGCGAGCGAATCGATCGCGGCCGAACGCGCGGACGAATCGATCGCACCGGCTCGCGGGGACGTGCTCTCCCTGCTGCTCGCCGCCCGCGACGAGCAGGGGCGGGGGCTCAGCGACGAGGAGCTGCGCGACCACCTGATCACGCTGCTGATCGCGGGGCACGAGACGACGACGACCGCGCTGGCGTGGTGCTTCGAGCGGCTGCTGCGCCACCCCGCGGCGCTCGCGCGCGTGGAGGCGGAGATCGCGGAGGGCGAGGGAGAGACCTACCTGGAGGCGGCGATCAACGAGACGCTGCGGGTGCGCCCGGTGATCGATGCGGTATGGCGCAAGCTCAGCGCCCCGGCGGAGGTGGCCGGCCGGATGCTGCCGGCGGGGGCGGTGGTGATGCCCGCGATCATTCTCGTGCAGGGCTCGCGGGCGTTCGCGGACCCCGAGGCCTTCCGCCCGGAGCGCTTCCTGGAGGAAAGTGCCCCGCCCTACACGTTCATCCCGTTCGGCGGCGGACCCCGCCGCTGCATCGGCGCGAGCTTCGCGATGATGGAGATGCGGACGATCCTCCGCACGGTGCTGGAGCGCGTGCAGCTGCGCGCCCCGAGCGCGAAGGGGGAGCGCACGAAGGTGCACCACATCACGCTCGTCCCCGCCCGCGGCGGGCGGGTGATCGTCACCGGTGCGCGCTCAGCGCGCCGCCGCGCCGAGCGCGGTGAGGCACATCGTCCCGCGCTCGCGCATGGGGGTTGAGGGGAGCGCTGCCACGGTCAGCCCCCTCAGGTGGCTGGCGAGGCGGTCACGACAAGGGGCGTGGTGTCCGGGTAGAGCTGTGCGATGAGGTCGCGTAGAACCTCGAAGTCGCGGAGGTTCTCCGTTGCGATCTCGCGACCGTGGGTCCAGGCGCAGGCGGCGATCTGGACGTCCAGCACCCAGCCGGCGCGCTGCTCTGGCTTGACGCCCTTGCGTCGCGTCCCGGTGGGTGGTGTGGGATGCGTGGCGCGAAGCCGTCCGGCCACGATGGCTGCGGACCGGTCGAGCGAGAGAATCTCGACAAGGTCGCTTGCGAGGAGCCGGACGAACCACGCCAACCCCGGCGCGATCTGCGGCTTGCGGGCCACGGTGGACTGGAGGCCCCGGACAACCTCCATCACCGTAGGCGCGGTGATGGCGACGGGTTCGCCCGCATGGGCGCATTCGAGCAGATGCCGCTCCAGCGCTCCGCCCGGGTAGAGCCGCGAGATGAGGGTCGTATCCCAGGCCTTCGTCAAGGTTCGCGGCGGCCGGCGAGCATCGCCTCACGGAACTCGTCTGCCGAGGGGAAAGCCAGGGCGTTGTCGAGGCTGACGTGCTCAACCGCCGCTCGGCGCTGGGATGCCAACGCCGCGATCTGCTCGCGACGCTCGCGAACCGAGGCTCCCTCCTCCGCCAGGCGCACGATCGCGTCATTTGCGGTCGTGCCCAGCTCTCGCGCCAGCCGGTCGGCTGCGTCCATGACCGAGTGGGGCACGGTGAGGGTGGTCCTGTGTCCTTCGCGATGGGGTGCTCTGCGTCGACGCTCCACGACAGCGCATCATAGCGCATCAAACAATCGGCTTTCCTTGGGCATCGAATCCATGATGCCAGCGGTTGAGGGAAGTGCTGAGATGGATGGTTGCCGGCGGCGTTGCGATCGCCGACCGGTTTGTCGGCCCGCATCTGGCTTCACGGCCGATCGGCAAGCGGCCGGTCCGCCATGCAGATCCCGTTGACCTGCAGCCAATGCCGCTCACGGTCGTCCTCCGAGCGTTGGAATGCCCTGGCCAGGCCGAGCATGAGATGCGACTCGACTCCTCGACGCATGCGTGCTCTGAGGTCGGCGACGACCGCGGCCTTGATCGTCTTGTGGTCGGCCTCGACGAGTCGCACGTCGGTGACCGGTAGGAAGGCCGGCTTGGCCTCGTCGTTCAGGCGGAGGCGTAGCTTGCCGTAGCGATCGAGCTCGATATCGGGTCTGCGTCGAACGCGGAGGATGCCGAGTGAAGTGCTTCCGCGGTCCTTCTCCACCGCGTAATTCCACTCGTGCCGCACAAGCTCATCACCGAAGATCGCCTGCAGGCGATCGTGGGCATGTTCGTGCAGGAGCTCGAGGTACCGGTTGGGGCTGATCTGTCCCATCACCTTCACTTTTGCGGGCCAGAAGAGGCAATCCTCGGTCTCTGGTCGCTTTGGGTCCGGGGTGACGTCGCCAAGCTCGACGAGGGCGCCGAGCGCGAACGACCCACCCTGCTCGCTGAGAAGGCTCCGGGTAAGCGGATGCCGGCGCCCGGTCGTAGGACGAATGTGCCGACCTGCGGCGGGGTCGATTCCGGCGATGCAGATGCGCGGCGCCTCCATCCGAGTGAGATGGTTGACGACAATCCGCATCAAAGGTGCACTGGCCGCACATCGGGCCAGCGCTCGGCGAGATACTCGCATACGAGCCTGCGATGGCAGTGCTCGGCGGTGGCCTCACTGCAAAGCAGCGCGGTCGGCACGTCGAACTCGACGGGTGAGAGCGCACGCTCGATCTGGCGCTGGGCCATCAGCTCGAGGAAGCCCCGCTCGTACGTCGACCAGTCGCCCTTGCGCTTCTTGTAATCGTCCAGCATGTCCTGAGTGGGGGCGAGGCGAGGATCGTGCTCATAGCGTGCGCTGAGCAGTTCCCGTAGAAAGAAGGGAAGGTCTTGGGCCTTGGCGAACCCGGCGAGCTGGGATGAGTTGTTGAGGCGGACGTCGAGCAGGCGCTCGACATTGGCCGCCTTCAGGCGACCGAAGAAGTGCTCAGCCGTCGTCTGCGTGAAACCGATTGTGTAGATCTCCACGCCGTCTCCTCGCCGAACAGAGTTTCCTGCCCGTTGTCGGAGTCCAAGCGTACGGACTTTTCCTGGTGGACGGCTCCGTCAGGAAGGATATGGCGGAGCTGCACCCCGTGGTCGGCCAGTACCTTGCCTACGAGCAGCCGCCGGTGGCACTCCTGCGGCTGGCCCTCGCTGCACAGCAGCGCGACCCGATGGTCTCGGCAGCCGCTCAACAGACGTGCCACGGCTGCCCGAAACGCGGGCTCCCCAGCCATGACGTCGTAGAGCGCGCGCCCCCGCTCGTCGTAGTGCTCCTCCCGTGACGGTCGACCGCCAAGCTCCTCTCCGAGGAAGACGTAGCGGGCTCCGATCTGGCAGAGAGCGACCTCCAGTGACTCCCGATTGAACTGCGGCGCAATACGCGAGTACGGGTAAGACCGCACGTCCACGACGAACTCGATCCCCTCGCCCTGCAGGAGCTCCGCGAACCGCTCGAACGTGTGGTTGGAATGACCGATCGTCCAAATAGACGAGGAAGCCTGCACAACAACAGGGTACCCGGGGCCGCGGACGCGGCCAGGCTCAGGAGGATCGCCGTCGCGGCGTTGCGGGTGGCCTTGCGGTCACGGCGATTGGGGCAGCTTGCCCGAGCCCCGCTTGGTGGCTGGGGCGGAGGGTGGCGGTACGACCGGTCCGATGTCCCCGTCTGGGGCCTTGTCCAGATCAACAATCACTGGGGCGTGATCGCTCGGGCCGGTGCCCTTGCGGGCCTGCCGGTCGACCCAGGCGGCGCGAACCCGGTCGGCGACCGTCGCGCTGGCCAGCACCAGGTCGATCCGCATCCCGAGGTCTTGGTGGAACATGCCGGCGCGGTAGTCCCAGTAGGTGAACACGCGCTCGGTGGGCCAGCGATCGCGCACGATGTCGCGCAGGCCGAGCGCCTGCAGCTGCGCCAGCGCCGCGCGCTCCGGCGGGGTGACGTGGGTCTGGCCGAGGTAGGCGTCCGGGTCGAAGACATCGATGTCGGCGGGGGCGATGTTCATGTCCCCACACACCATCGCGGCCTGCCCACCGCTGCCGACCATCTCCCGCAGCGCGGCCAGCCAGGCAAGCTTGTAGCGGTAGTGCTCGGAATCCGGCGTCCGGCCATTCGGTACATACACGCAATGCACCCGAATCCCGCCACAGGTGGCGGACACCGCACGCGCCTCCGCGTGCGGGAAGCCCGGCGCTCCGGGGACTCCGACCACGACATCGTCCAGCCCCACCCGAGAGAGGATCGCCACCCCATTCCACTGCACCTCGCCGTGTCGGGCGAGCACATAGCCACGACCGGCGAGCTCCTCGCCGAGCAGCTGGTCGAACGCGTCGTCGGTGAGCTTGGTCTCTTGCAGACAGAGGACATCCGGCTGGCGTTGATCGAGCCAAGGCAGCAATCGCGGCACGCGCTGCTTGACCGAGTTCACATTCCAGGTCGCCACCCGCACACCGCGTACGCTAGCGGCGCCACTACGCCTTTGGCCCGACCGTGGTATAGGCCGTGCCTCGGGAACGACTCACGCTACCCTACTTTACCGTACGGTTCCGTACGTTTCCGTACTGGTCTGTTACCATGTGGCGATGGCGGCGATCAAAGCTGAGGAGGTACGGATTCCTCGCCGGGCTCGGGAGGCCGTGGCCCATCATGAGGAGGTCGTGGTCTTCAACCGCGAGCGACCGGCCTACCTCATCATTCATCCCGACGATCATGGGCGGACCGCTGCCTCGCGTCGCGGACGGCCTCTGAGGGAGGCGCTCGCACTGCTCACACAGGCTGCGCCGCCCGATCCAGCGTTTGCCGAGGACATGGAAGCGGTACTGGATGCCGTCGGACCAGCACCCACCGATCCATGGGCACGGTCCTAGACACCACCGTCTTCATCGAGTTCGAGCGGACCGTGCGTGACCTACCCGCGGCGGGGGCCATGACAGAGGTCGCTCAGCGCCTGGAGTCGCAACTGGGCGAGAGCGAAGAGGTCGCAATCGCTGCGATCACCGCCTCGGAGCTGTTGCACGGGGTGCACAGGGCCACCGATGAGCATCGCGGAAGGCGCGCGGCGTTCGTGGAGGCCGTACTCGCGGCATTCCCAACGCTTTCCTTCGACCTTCTCGTGGCCCGGGTCCACGCGCGGCTCTGGGCCGGCCTGGCCTCATCCGGGACTGAAGTGGGAGCCCACGACAGACTCGTTGCCTCCACCGCCATCTCCGCGGGATGGCGAGTCGGGACGGCCAACATTCGCCACTTCGACCGAATCCCCGGATTGGACATGACGCTCGTCCAACTGACCTGATCCCCGTTCGCGGTCCGGGGCCACCAGCCGCCCCACTTCCATGCGCAGTACGCCGAGCACCACGCGGTGATCGCGATTGACGGCACGAGGGTGCTCGTGGGCGAACTGCCGGGTCGCGCGCTCAAGCTTGTGGCAGAGTGGGCGGCCCTCCACTGTGAGAGCCGGCCTCCCGCCTCGTCCACCACTGATCGCAGACGACGAAATGGACGCTGGCGGGCCAAGACTAAACCGTAAAGCGCGGGTCGAGGCTTTGCTGCGAGCGCTTGTAGAGGGCCGCTGACGTGACCCCTACTGCGGGTGCTGCGTATTGTCTGCTCCGGGCTCCTCAAACCCCGGCCAAGCGGGATCGATACCCTCGCTGCGGAGGAGTTCTGCTTCGACGGCAAGGACATCATGGACCTGCTGAGTCTCGCCAAGCATGTATCCGACGGGTGGGCTCAGTCGCTCCATCCGGTCACCCTCTTTACGAGGTTGTAGATCTCGTCGTCTAGCCATTGCGGTCTACCAGACGCTTTCGCCGGCGCCTAGCCATTAGCAGCGCGTACGTCTCAGCAACCAGCTCGTGCGTATAGTCGTTCAAACGATAGCCAGCGCCTCGGATACCTTCCCGGATTCCGACGGGCGCCAAGTCGAGCAGTCTGCGTCCAGCCGCAATGTCCTCCTGCGAGCAACGCACGATACTCAGCGCATGCCCCCACTCATGCCAGGCCGTTCGTGCGATGAACGCCTCATATGTAGCCTTGTCGAGGTCGGCGAGCTTCACGTGGCCAGCATGGACGAGGATGATCCGAAGCTCCTGAATCCAGACACCCAGCGCAAGATCCAACCTGCGCTGAGCGGATAAGGAAAGCGCTCGGTGCCCAGCTGAGCGCAAGAACCCGTCGACCGCTGCGCCCAGCGGCTGATCGACGACCTGCCATTGCGACGCACCAATTGCCTCGAGTAGCGCGCGATGGGCCGGCGGCAGGCTGAGCCATGCCAAATGCAGGACGCGCTCCGCACGCTCGACTCCAGCGGCGCCCGACTGCTCGCGGTGCTTGGAGTCTCCCCGATCAGCCATGACCCGATCAATTTCGCTGCTACCGGCGTCTGGTCCTTCTCGCGCCGCCGTTGTGGCAGTTGCCAGAGGTAAGCGCTCCTGTCAGGACTGCTTGCCACGCTGCCATGACAATGGCTCGCCTCGGCAAAGTCGCTAGCTGGTTCGCCGCTCTCGGCATCGTTGCGCTCGTCGTCTGGGCCTTTATAAAGGGCGTTGATAAGGACCCTGCAGTCGTCGGGACGGTGTTCACCGCCGTAGCTGGGATTGTGGTCGTCGTGTACCAGCGTCGCCGGGAAAAGCACCAGGAGTTGGAGCGATCTCACCGCGAGCAGATGTCGCCGATCTATCAGCAACTCGTGGAGACACTCAAAGATGTCGGGGAAAAAGAGGACGGGGCGAACGTCTCGTTCTTCAAGGATCTTGCGACAAAGATGCTGCTCTATGGTCCGACGCCCGTCGTCAAAGCATGGATCGAGTGGCATCGAACTGGTATCTCGGACGATCCCAGTAATCTCGCTGGGATGCTCGCCTGGGAGAAGGTCCTGTTCGCGATGCGGGAGGACCTTGGACACGACAACTCCGGACTCAAGACCGGAGACCTGTTGCGCATCTACGTCAACGACATCGATGAGCTACTGCCTGCGTGGCTGGCAAACCAGGCCACGAATCAAAGGTCGGGGTAGCTCTGCGTCGCGGTTTACACGAGACGTAGAACCTCCGGTCAAATGGAGCTAGTCGGGATCGAACCGACGACCTCCGCCATGCCATGGCGGCGCTCTCCCAGCTGAGCTATAGCCCCAGGCGCTCCTAATGCTACCGCGTGGCGGCGGGTCCGCGGGCGGCGGGCCTTTGGCGGGAATCGTTGGAAATCTGTCCTTGCGGACAGAGTCGGGATCGATCACGATTCATGGCGATGCCCGATCTTCGCCCTCCGCGCAACGTCGTGATCCTCGTCTACCCGGGGGTGCAGAGCCTGGACGTGACGGGGCCGCTGGAGGTGTTCAGCGGGGCGCAGCTGCTGCTCGAAGCAGCTGGCGGACAGGTACCGGGGGAGGGCGACGGGGATGGTGAGGGCCTGCTTGCCGGCGCTCGCTTCGCCGGTCACGAGGACCGCGGCTACCGCACGACGGTGCTCAGCCGCGACGGGGCCCCGGTGGCGACCTCAAGCGGTTTGACGATCGTGCCGCACGGGGCCATCGACGATGCGCCGGCGGCGATCGACACGCTGCTCGTGGCGGGGGGCGCGGGGGCCGATCGGGCGTGCGCGGACGGGGCGCTGCTCGAGTGGATCGCCGCGCGGGCGGGGACCGCGCGGCGCGTGGCGTCGGTGTGCACCGGGGCGTTCCTGCTCGCGGCGGCGGGGTTGCTCGACGGGCGCCGGGCGACGACGCACTGGGCGGCGGCGGGGGAGCTCGCGCGTCGCCACCCGCTGGTGAGCGTCGATGCGGAGCCGATCTTCGTCCGCGACGGGGCGGTGTGGACCTCGGCGGGCGTGACGGCGGGCATGGACCTGGCGCTCGCGCTGGTCGAGGAGGACCTGGACCGCGAGGCGGCGCTCACGATCGCGCGCCATCTGGTGCTGTTCCTGCGCCGCCCGGGCAACCAGTCGCAGTTCAGCGCGACGCTCGCGGCGCGGGCGCCGGAGCGCCCCGGCCTGCGGGAGGTGCAGCGCTTCGCGGTGGAGAACCTCGCGGCGGAGCTGACGGTGGAGTCGCTCGCGGAGCGCGCCCACATGAGCCCGCGCCACTTCGCGCGCAGCTTCCGCGCCGAGGTCGGGGTGACGCCCGCGCGATACGTGGAGCGCCTGCGCCTGGAGGCCGCGCGGCGGCGGCTGGAGGAGAGCGAGGAGCCGGTGGGCGCGGTGGCCGCGGCGTGCGGCTTCGGCACCGCCGAAACGATGCGCCGGGTCTTCCTGCGCGCGCTCGGGGTCGGCCCCACGGAGTACCGCCGCCGCTTTCATGCAACCACCCCAGCCGCGAGCACGGCGGCTTGACAAAGGAGCCCAAACCATGCAGATCGCCATCCTCATCTTCGACCGCCTGACAGCGCTGGACGCGGTCGGGCCCTACGAGGTGCTCAGTCGCATGCCGGACGCTGAGGTCACGTTCGTGGCGGAGGAGCCGGGGCCCAAGCGCACGGACACCGGTGGGCTGGCGCTGCTCGCCGACGCTGCCCTGACGGAGCTCCCCAATCCCGACATCGTGCTCGTCCCCGGCGGGCCCGGGCAGGCGGCGCTGATGGAGGACGGCCCGGTGCACGAGTGGCTGCGCGCGGCGCACGAGACCTCGACGTGGACCGCCTCGGTCTGCACGGGCTCGCTGATCCTCGCCGCCGCGGGGCTGCTTACCGAAGCCGGGAGACGCTCGCCTTCGGCGAACATCCCCGTTTCGGCCAGCAGGCGCGCCACGAGCCACTGGACGGCGCTCGAGGAGCTGGGCCGGCTGGGTGCCGAGCCGACCTCGGAGCGGGTGGTGTTCGACGGGAAGCTCGTGACCGCCGCGGGGGTCTCCGCGGGGATCGACATGGCGCTCGCGCTCGCCGCGAGGATCGCCGGCGATCGGGTCGCGCAGGCGATCCAGCTGGGCATCGAGTACGACCCCCAGCCGCCGTTCGACGCGGGCTCGCCGCGGAAGGCGCCGGCGGAGATCGTCGAGGGAGTGCGCGCCTTCGCGCGTTTCGAATCGCAGCCGGCGTAGGTCGGAGGGGCGCGCTCCGACGCGCCCGGGCGGGAATGAGCGCGCGCGGCGCGCGCGATCGAGAGGGCCCCCCGCCCAACACGATCGCGCGGAGCGGAGTAGCCTCGAAGTACCCAACACGAGGAGGATTCGAGTTATGGCTGGAGAAGCGCTGTTCCTGGGTTGGGGCCCTGTGGTGCGGGGCCGTGAGCAGAAGGCCGTGCAGGTCTTCCAGGAGACGATCGAGTACTACGGCAAACTGCAGCAGGAAGGCCAGATCGACAGCTTCGAGCCGGTGTTGATCGCACCGCACGGAGGCGATCTCGGCGGCTTCGTGCTGCTGCGCGGCGAGCGCGGCAAGCTGGATCAGGTCCGCTCCAGCGAGGGCTTCGAGCGGCTCGTGACCCGTGCGGCCTCGGTGGTCGACGACGTCGGCGTGATCAACGCCTTCACCGGCGAGTCGCTGGGGCAGACGATGGGCCGCTTCCAGGCGGCCTCCGAGGATCTGGCATAGCCAAGCGGCCAGGGGGAGCGAGCGTTCCGTCCCAGGGCGCTCGCTAACCTCCCGGCGGAGATGAGCGAGCAGCGCTATGACCCGCAGGAGATCGAGCCCCGCTGGCAGGCGGTGTGGGCGGCGGAGCGCACGTGGGAGGTATCCAACGACCCGCCCGGGAATGGCGGTGGGGGTGCCGCCCCCGCGGG
>JBIOEY010000005.1:0-44450 GCA_044446505.1 Solirubrobacterales bacterium | reverse complement strand
GTGGGTGGGATTCGCGTGGGCGGGGTCCCGGTCATCCTCGGGTCCCGCGGTGCGCTCCGCGGGATGGATGCGCAGCAGCTCGCGGCAGGTGCGCTCGTTGCGGTAGTGGATCGCATGGCTCGACACCATCTCCGAGACCGCCATCCCCGCGCCGTGGCGCTTGGCCTGCAGGCGCACGAACCAGTTGCCGATCCCCGCCAGCGGGGCGAGCAGCACACGGTTGGGCACCCGCAGGGTCCCGAGCTCCCAAGGGTCCGTCAGCCGGGGCGTGGACATGACGCTAATGATTGCGCTCGTAGATCAGCCGCAGGCCGGTGAGTGTGAGGAGGTCGTCGACCGATTCGATCGTCGAGGTGTAGGGGACGATCGCGTGCGCGAGGCCCCCCGTCGCGACGGTCTTCGCCTGCGGCCCGAGCTCCTCGCGCAGGCGGTGCACGATCGCATCGACCTGGCCCGCCGTCCCGTACACGATCCCCGAGCGGATCGCGTCGATCGTGGTCTTCCCGATCAGCGCCCGCGGCGCGGTGACGTCCACCTTGGGCAGCGCCGCGGCGCGCTCGGTGAGCGCCTCCAGCGAGATCTCCACGCCCGGGGAGATGATCCCCCCGAGGTACTCCCCCTCCGCCGAGACTGGGTCGTAGGTGATCGCGGTGCCGAAGTCCACCACCACGCACGGCCCCCCCAGGCGCTCGTAGGCGGCGACCGCGTTGACGAGCCGGTCGGGGCCGATCTCGCGGGGGTTGTCGTAGCGGATCGGCATCCCCGTCTTGATCCCGGGGCCCACCATCAGCATCTCGTGCCCCAGGTAGCGCTCCGCCATCGCGCACCATTCGGGCCCCAGCACGGGCACCGTGGAGGAGACGATCGAGGCGTCGATCTGCTCGATCGAGACCTGCCGCAGTTCCAGCAGGTTGCGCAGCGCCGCGCCGAGCTGGTCGGAGGTGGACTGGCGCACGGTCGCGAAGCGCCAGTGCTCGGTGAGCTCCGCGTCGCGGAAGGTCCCGAAGTGGGTCTGGGTGTTGCCGACGTCCACTGCTAGCAGCATTGGCGCAGAAGGGTATCCCGAACGTCGGGCGCGGTCTGAAAGGAACACGGGCCGGCACACATGGGCCGCTCCTCGCGACCTGAGAGGAAACAGGTCCGGCACGCACGCGCCGCTCCTATATGCTCGCCGCACACGCGAAGAAAGTGGGGAGCAATGACGATCAAGCTGTATGTACTGCCGGGCTCGCACCCATGTGCGGCGGTTGAAGTGGCGCTGAAGCGCAAGGGGCTCCCCTTTCAGCAGGTGAACCTGCTGCCGATGGTGCAGATGGGCATCGGCCCCGTTCTCTATGGCGGGAGCACCGTCCCGGGGATGCGCCTCGACGGCGAGCGACTGGTGGGCTCGCGCACGATCATGCGCCGCCTCGACGAGCTCGTCCCCAACCCCCCGCTGCTGCCCGCCGATCCCCAGCTTCGCGAACGCGTGCTCGAGGCGGAGCGGTGGGGCGACGAGGTCTTCCAGAGCATCCCCCGGCGGATCCTCGACGCGGGCTTCCTGCGCGATCCAGGAACGATGGAGAGCTACGCCGGGGACGCCAAGCTGCCGCTGCCCCGCGGGCTGATGCGCCCCGCGCTGCCTCTCACCGCGAAACTGATGGCGAGGCGCAACCGCGCTCAGGATGAGCCCGTGCGGGAAGACCTCGCCGCGCTCTCGGGGCATCTCGAGAAGATCGATGCCTGGATCGCGGAGGGGCTGCTTGGCGGGGAGGAGCCCAACGCGGCTGACCTCCAGATCGGCTCCACGATCCGCCTGCTTCAGAGCGTCGGAGACGTGCGCCCCCTGATCGAAGGCCACCCCGCGGCGGCCCTCACGCGCTACTTCCCGCCGATGGTCGGCGAAGTCCCGGCCGGCACGCTGCCCGCGGATTGGCTGCCGGCTAGCGCGGCGGCGGCGTAAGCGGCGCGGCGGCACCGGCTCGGACTACGGGGATGCCTCGATCCTCGCGGTCCGCGCCTGCAGCCAGATGACGAAGTCGTCCCCGGTCATCTCGCTCGCGGCGACCGCCCGGAGGGTGCGATCGATATCTGCGGCTGCGGCCTCGAGTCGGAAACCCTCCTGTTCGAGGTAGAGGTCCATGAGGATGAGCGCGACGCGCTTGTTGCCGTCGGGCAGTGGATGGTTGCGCATGATCCGGGAGGCCAGGACCGCCGCGCGCTGGAGCGGGTGCTCGTAGAAGTCCTGGCCGCCGAAGCTCGCAAAGGGAGCAGCTAGAGCCGACTCGGCGAGCGAGATCTTGGTGGCGCGCTCGAGCCTGTGAGCGTCGATGTGCAGTACCGCCTCAGCCGCAAGCAAGAAGTCCTCTAGCCCAACCACGATATCAAGATATCACAGCATAAAAACTATATCAGAAAACCTGTTGTTATGCAGAAATATAAACGCTTGTAACGCTGGTTGACAGATATGTCGATACATGCAACAATGAAGTTCGAAGGAACCATCTTGATACGATATATTGACAAATTTGGATAGTTGAAAGGCAATGGACCATGAAGGCCATAAGCTTGCGTCTTCCGGATGAGCAGGCCCGCGCCCTCGACGCGATGGCGATGGCCGACGAGACCTCCGTCTCCGAGGTCATAAGGTCAGCAATCGCAGACCGCATCGAGCAGCGGCGCGCGGACAAGGACTTCCAGGAGCGCCTGCGGCGCGCCGTCGAGCGCAACCGGGAGGCGCTCGACCTACTCGCCAAGTAGCCCGCGGAGGACGCGAGCGCTCAGCCGACCGATCGAAGATCGGCCAGCAGCGGCGGACCCGCCCAGCGTACGCCCTCGGTTGGCGCCAGGGCGGCGAGCGCGGCGGCGAGGCGGCTCCCGTCGGGGGCACCGAGCTCGAAGTCGAGCTCAAGTGCCGGGATCAGCACGAAGCGGCGGGTGAGGAGCTGCTCATGGGGCAAGACCATCCGCTCGTGGCATAGCTCCAGCTCGCCGAGCAGCAGGATGTCGATGTCGATCGCGCGCGGCCCGTGGCGGGGGCCTCCGGCGGCGCGACCGAGCTCGCGCTCCAGGGTCTTCACCGCGTCGAGCAGATCCAGGGGCTCGCGCGCGGTGCGCACACGCAGGCAGGCGTTGAAGAAGCTGGGCTGGTCCGGGTACTCGCCCACGGGGTCGGTGTCGTACACCGAGGATGACCCCAACACCTCCACGCCCACGACGGGGAGCGCGTCGACGGCGTCCTGCAGCCGGGCGCGGCGGTCGCCGAGGTTGGAGCCGAGGCCGAGCAGGCCGATCCGTGGGGGCACGGGCGGAACGGTATTGAGGCCGCGCGAATCGCGGCGAATGGCTGGGGGTTGGGTCGCTTTCGCGCGGCGATGCACCAAGGGCGTGCCCCGGGCGCGTCGGCCGGTCTCCGTGTCCTCCAACCCGCGGACGGGCCCTACGCCCCCGCGGGCTCGGCGGCGGCGTCCTCGCGCAGGCCGATGCGGGCGTGGAGGCGGCGCAGGGAGCGGGGCGCCCACCAGGTGCGCTCGCCGAGGCGGCCCATCAGCGCGGGGACGAGCAGGGCGCGCACGACGGTGGCGTCGATCGCCACGGCGAGCGCCGCGCCGAAGCCGAGCTGCTTGATGAAGAAGATGTCGGAGGTGATGAACGCGCCGATCGCCACGCAGAAGAGCAGCGCGGCCGCGGTCACGAGGCGCCCGGTGCGCTCGAGGCCGTGCGCGACCGCCTCGCGCGTGGGCAGGCCACTGTCGTGGGCCTCCTTGATGCGAGCGAAGAGGAACACCCCGTAGTCCGTGGAGAGCGCGAACGCCACCACGAACAGCAGCACCAGGTTCGACTCCTCCAGGCCCCCGATCGGGGTGAAGCCGAAGAACGAGGCGAGATGGCCGTCCTGGAAGACCAGCACGAGCAGGCCCGCGCCGACCGCGACGGTGAGGAGGTTCATCGCGAGCGCCACGAACGGGAGCACGAGCGAGCCGGTCATCAGGAACAGGAAGCCGCCGGTGACGAGCGCGAGGATCAGCAGGGCGAGCGGTGTGTGCGCGGAGATCGCGGCCTTCTGGTCCACGAACCACGCGGTGGCGCCCCCCACGAGCGGTTTCGGAGTCCCGCTCGGGTGGGTGGGACTCCCATTCCCAAGCGTGCGCAACCGGCGCACGAGCGCCTGGTTGGCGGACGCGCCGTCGGTGCCCTGGGGCTGCATTTCGATCTCCCACGCCCCGCGGCCGAGATAGCGCGGCGGCGCCACGCTCGCCTGGCTGCCGGCGGTCAGCTGAGCTTGGTGCGCGAGCGCCGCCACCGTGCGCTGGCCGCCCGAGGTCCCGCTCCCGTGGCCGCCCGCGAGCCCCGCATCGGCACTGCTCGAACCGCCCGCGGCTCCCGTGCCGGCACCGCTCGGACCACCTGCGGACCCCGCGCCAGCACTGCCCGGCGGCCCGGCTTGGGCGACCATCGTGATCGTCTGCGAGCCGTCGACCGCGAACTCGCGGGTGATCGTCTCCGCGACCCGGCGGGGCTGGGCGGAGGCGGGCAGCACGTGGGCGTCGGCGGGGGTCAGCGCGAGGTGCAGCGCGGGCAGCGCGAGCACGAGCAGCACCGCCGCCGTGGCGAGCGCGACCACGCCGGGCCGGCGCATCACCCCGCGGGCCAGCCGCCCCCAACCGCCCTCCTCGTCGGCGTGCGCGGCGCGCGCGGAGCTGCGCTGCAGCCACGCCGGCGCAAGCGCGTTGATGCGCGGGCCCAGCGCGACGAGCACCGCGGGGAGCACGATCAGCGAGACCGCCCCCGCGCTGAGCGCCACCAGCGAGCCGCCCACCCCCATCGAGTAGAGGAAGCGCAGCGGGAAGACGAGCATCGACGCGAGCGCCCCCGCGACGGTGAGCGAGCTGTAGAGCACCGTGCGCCCCGCAGTCTGCATCGTGCGCGCGATCGCCGCGGGGGTATCGAGGCCCCGCGCGAGCTCCTCGCGGTAGCGGGAGAGCACGATCAGGCTGTAGTCGATTCCGAGGCCGAGGCCCACGCCGGTGACGAGGTTCACCGCGAAGATCGAGAGCCCGAGGAACTGGTCGACGAGGCGCAGCAGCAGGAACGTGATCACGATCGCGAAGCCCCCCACGAGCAGCGGCAGCGCGGCGGCGACGAGCCCGCGGAAGACCCAGAAGGAGAGCAGCAGGAGGAGCGGGAAGGCGAACGTCTCGGCGCGTTTGAGGTCGGTGGAGACGCGTTCGTTGATTTCGTGGAAGGCGACGTCGTTGCCGCCGAGGCGCACGCCGCTGCCGACGAGCTTCGGGCCGACACGGTCGACCGCGGCGGCGGAGCGTTCGCGGTTGGCGAACGCCGCGAGCACCAGCGTGAGGCGACCGTCGCGCGAGACGAGCTCCGGGAGGTGGGTGGCCGGATAGTCGAGCACGCGCTGGAAGCCCGGCTGGGCGGCGAGCAGCGCCACCACGCGCCGCGCGCCGTCGGCGGCCGCCGGATCGGCGCGGATGTCGCGGGCGCTCGGCACGAGCGCGGCGACGCCATAGGCAGCGGACTGCCCGGTGGCGCGCTCGATCGCGCGCAGCACCTGCTGGTTCTGGGCGTGGGGGTCCTGGAAGTCCGAGGATTCGCTCTTCAGCAGCGACACCACCGGAGCGCCGACGGCCGCGGCGAGCAGGAACACTGCACCCGCGACGATCAAGATGCGCCGTGTGCGCTCGGTGGCGAGCCGCGCGAGGAGGTCGATCATCGCGGGCTCTCGATTCGCCGCTGCGGGACGTCGAGTCGAGCCATCCCAGAGATTATAAGTGACTGCTAACTAACTGTCAAGAGAAAATTGTCTCCAGGGCGTGCGTACACGTTGCGGCCATGAGGTGACGCGCCCCCGTAGCCGTTATCATGTGCAGATCAGTATACGTTCCTGTGCACGATAGGAGACTTTCAATGGCCGCGACTGCCACCATTCGCGTGCAACCCGAGACCCGCGAGCGATTGAAGCGTCTCAGCCGAAGCCGTGGTCTCAGCACTCCGGACCTCCTCGAGTCCCTCGTACGCCGTGCCGAGGACGATCAGCTCCTCGCCGAACACGAGGCTGCGCTCGATCGAGTCATGGCCGATCCCACGCAGGCCGAGGCCTACCGGTCAGAGCTGAGCGCCTGGGACGGCACGCTGCAGGACGGCTTGAAAGACCTGTAGTGGACATCGTGCCACCCGCCCGGCAGGGCGATATCTGGGAAGCACGCCTGGAGCCCGTGCTGGGCCACGAGCAAGGCGGGACCCGACCGGTCATCGTCGTCAGCGTCGATCAGATCTCCTCCGGCCGGGGCGAGATGTGCATCGTCGTTCCGCTCACCCGCACCGATCGCGGCACCCCCATCCATGTTCGCGTCGACCCGCCCGAGGGCGGCCTGACAGCGGTCAGCTTCGCCCTCCCCGAGAACGTGCGATCCATTTCCCGCCAGCGTCTTGCCAGACGACTGGGCGACGTGCGAGACGGCACCCTCGAACAGGTGCTGCACCGCATCCATCTTCTGACCCGTAAACCGAGGTAGCCGTGTCGGCGCGCTACTCCTCCGCCTCGCGCCACACCTCGACGGAGACTTCGGCGACGGGGAGCGCGATCGGGGGCTCGGGCTTCGTGGCCTTCACCCACACCCCTTCGAGCTCGTAGTCGGCGAGCAGGCGATCGGCGATCGTGCTGCACAGCCGCTCCAGCGTGCGGTGCGAGCGCTGCTGAGCGATCAGCGCCACGAGCTGGCAGACCTCGCCGTAGTCGACGGTGTCCTCGATGCGATCGGTGAGGGTCGCGTCGCTCTCACCGAGCTCCAAGCGCAGGTCGAGCATCAGTCGCTGGCCGATCTCCCGCTCGGCCTCGCTGACGCCGTGGTGGGTGTAGAGGGAGAGGCCCGTGATCTCGATCGTCACCGACTCCGCAGCCTGCTCGTGCTCCTCCTCTTCCTCGTCGAGCTCCTCGTCGTAGCGCTCGGACTCCTCCTCCCCGCTCGCCCGCTCCGGCTCCTCGCTCCACCCCTCGCCCTCAGGCGCCGCTGCGCCCTCATGCTCCTCGGCACCCCCGGCGGGGGGCTCCTCCGCGTTCGAGTCCCCCGCAGGGGACCCCTCCGCACGTGGGTCGTCGTCCTCGTTCATCGCGCGCCCAACGTAGCAGCGGCCACCGCGAGGGCAGCGCGCACGGGGGCGACGTCGTGCACGCGCAGCACGCTCGCCCCCCGCTCGTAGGCGAGCACGCAGGTGGCGATCGTGCCGGGGAGCCTGTCTGCCGGCCCCACCCCCCCGGCGTCGGCGAGGATCTTCCCGAGGAAGCTCTTGCGGGAAGTCCCCACCACCAGGGGGCGCCCGAGCGCCGCGAGCTCGCGCAGGCGGCGCAGGAGCTGGAGGTTGTGCTCGAGCGTCTTGCCGAACCCGATCCCCGGGTCGAGCAGCACGCGCTCCTCGGCGATCCCCTCCGCCACGGCGAACGTGAGGCGCTCCTCCAGGAACGCCCTGACCTCGTCGACCACGTCCCTGTATTGAGGCCCTCCCGCCCGCTGCATCGTGCGGGGCTCCCCGAGCATGTGCATCAGGCAGCACTCCGCGCCGCTCTGCGCCACCACCGCCGCCATCTCCGGATCGCCGCGCAGGGCGGTGACGTCGTTGACGAGCGCCGCCCCCGCATCCAGCGCGGCGCGCGCGACGGAGGCCTTGGAGGTGTCGATCGAGAGGGAAATCGAGCCCCACCCACCCGTCGCGGAAGGCGAGTGGGTGGGGTTGGGGTTCAATGCCGCGACGAGCCCCTCCACCACGGGCAGCACCCGCCGCAGCTCCTCATCCTCGGACACCGGCTCGGCGCCCGGCCGGGTCGATTCCCCGCCGACGTCGAGGATGTCGGCCCCCTCCTCCACCAGCTCCAGCCCGTGCGCAACCGCTGCCGCGGGGTCGAGGAACAGCCCCCCGTCGGAGAACGAGTCGGGCGTCACGTTCACGACGCCCATCAGGCGCAAGACGCCTGGGGCACCGATGTCAGCGCTCAGGCCAGCTCCGGGCGCTCGGGGTCCGCCCCGCGAATATCAGCCGTGCCACCGGCCAATCCGGGGCGGGGCAGCGGCCGCGGGGCTTCGCGGCCGGGGCGCTCGGCGGGCGCGGGCGGCGGCGCGGGGAGCTCGGGGACGGTGTGCTCGTCCTCGGAGCCGAAGACCTCCTGCTCGCTCTTGCCTTCGAGCAGCGCGTTGAACTCCTCCTTCTCGAGCGTCTCGCGCTTGACGAGGGTCTCGGAGAGCGAGCCGAGGCGCTGGCGGTGCTCGGTGAGGATGTCGCGGGCGCGCTGGTGGGCGGCCTCGATGATGCGCCTCACCTCGTCGTCGATCTCGCGGGCGATCTCGTCGGAGTAGTCGGGCTCGGTGGAGAACTCGCGGCCGAGGAACGGCTGGCTGTGCTCGTGGCCGAAGACGCGCGGGCCGAGCTTCTCGCTCATCCCGAAGCGCATCACCATCTGCTTGGCGGTGGCGGTCACCTTCTCGAGGTCGTTGGAGGCCCCGGTGGTGATCTCGCCGAACACGATCTCCTCCGCGGCGCGCCCCCCGAGGGTCATCGCCATCGTGTCGTTGAGCTCCGCGCGCGTGGTCAGGAAGCGGTCCTCCTGGGGCATCGAGATCGTGTAGCCGAGCGCCTGTCCACGGGAGACCACAGAGATCTTGTGCACCGGATCGGAGTGCTCGAGGTAGTGGCCCACGATCGCGTGGCCCATCTCGTGGAAGGCGGTGATCAGGCGCTCTTTCTCGCTCATCACGCGCGTCTTCTTCTCGGGGCCCGCGATCACGCGCATGATCCCCTCCTCGAGCTCTTCCTGGCCGATTTCGCGCTTGCCGGTGCGAGCCGAGAGCAGGGCCGCCTCGTTGATCAGGTTCGAGAGGTCCGCGCCGGTGAAGCCGGTGGTCTGGCCGGCGAGCGCGTCGATGTCGATCACCTTCGCCAGCGGCTTGCCGCGGGTGTGGACTTCGAGGATTTTGGCGCGGCCCTTGCGATCGGGGCGGTCCACCGCGATCTGGCGGTCGAAGCGCCCGGGGCGCAGCAGCGCGGGGTCGAGGATGTCGGGCCGGTTGGTGGCCGCGATCATGATGATGTTGTCCTTCGCCTCGAAGCCGTCCATCTCGACGAGCAGCTGGTTGAGCGTCTGCTCGCGCTCGTCGTGGCCGCCGCCGAGGCCCGCGCCGCGGTGGCGGCCGACGGCGTCGATCTCGTCCATGAAGATGATGCACGGGGAGTTCTGCTTGGCCTGCTCGAATAGGTCGCGCACGCGCGAGGCGCCGACGCCGACGAACATCTCCACGAAGTCCGAGCCGGAGATCGAGAAGAACGGCACGCCCGCCTCGCCGGCGACGGCGCGGGCGAGCAGCGTCTTGCCGGTGCCCGGCGGCCCGTAGAGCAGCACGCCGGTGGGGATCCGCGCGCCGAGCGCCTGGAACTTCTTGGGGTTCTCGAGGAACTCCTTGATCTCGTGCAGCTCCTCCACCGCCTCGTCCACGCCTGCGACGTCGCGGAAGGTGATCTTCGGGGAGTCCGCGGAGAGACGCTTGGCGCGGGACTTGCCGAAGGACATCACCTTCGAGCCCCCGCCCTGCACCTGGTTGAGCAGGAAGATCCAGATGCCGAGGAAGATGATGAACGGCAGCGCGATCGAGAGCAGCGAGAGGATCACGCTGTTCTTGTTGGGTTCGGTGTTGTATTCGACGCCGGATTCCCTGAGCTGCTTCTTCAATTCAGGGGTGTTCTGGTCGATGTAGCCGATTTCGTAGGTCGCTTTGTCCTTGCGGGTGACCGCGAGCACGTTGCCCTTCGTCTTGAAGACCACCGATTTGACTTCATGCTGCGGGATTTCTTTCGTGACGAGCGTGTATTCGTTGCGCGGCGGCCCCTTGGAGGAGCTGCTGGAGATCATTTTCGAGACGAAGAACGCCAGCACCACCACCAGCAGGATCGGGAACGCGGCGCTCTTGAAGAAACGGCTCATGAGGAGATCATCGGGTCGGGATGGCGACTTGCATGATTGGCAGAAGAGGGGCCCGGCTCGTCGGCCTTCGGCCGACTGCGCCACCCTCTAGGCGGCTACCAGCCGTCTAGCGTACCATGAGGGGTCGGGTTTTCCCGGCAGCGGGCGAGTGCTCACGACCTCTCCAGCACAGCCACGAAGGGAAGGTTGCGGTGGCGCTCGGCGTAGTCGAGGCCGTAGCCGATCACGAAGCGGTCGGGGATCTCGAAGCCCACGTAGCGCGTCGGCAGGTCCACCTTGCGCCGTTCGGGCTTGGTCAGCAGCGCGCAAACCTCCAACGTGCGCGGATCGCGGGAGCCGAGGTTGCGCAGCAGGTACTGCAGCGTCAGCCCGGAGTCCACGATGTCCTCGACGATCAGCACGTCCCGACCCTCGATCGCGATGTCGAGATCCTTGAGAATCCGCACGACCCCGGAGGAGTCGGTGGCGGAGCCGTAGGAGGCGACCGCCATGAAGTCCACCTCCACCGGGATCTCGATCAGGCGCATGAGGTCCGAGAGGAAGAACATCGCGCCCTTGAGCACCCCCACCAGCAACAGCGGGCAGCCCGCCTCGGCGTAGTCGCGCGAGATCTCCCGCGCGAGGTCGGCCACACGCAGGCGCAGCTCCTCCTCGCCGACGAGCACCTCGCCAACCTCGGAAGCGGGATCTGGAGCGCCGCTCGGGTGGGCTGGCGCAATGCGCTCCGGGGGCATGACGGCCACGCGAGGAGTGTAGGGCCTCGGGAACCTGGCGGAAGCGTAGGGCCTAGGAACCTGGCGGAAGCGTAGGGCCTAGGAACCTGGCGGAAGCGTAGGGCTCAGGAACGCGGCGGCAGCTTGACCATGTGCAGGCTGCCCTCCTCGATCACGGCCCCCACGAGCCCGCCCACGTGCAGCTCGGCGCGCCCCCCGCGGCGGGCGAGGTCGAGGATCTCCCCCACGCGCGCCCCGGCTTGGGGAACGTACGTGCCGGCGGCCTGCTCGGTGAGGCGCACCACCACCAGGCGCGCGAGCGCCGCGGGGAGCGCCTCCAGGCGCTCGATCGCGATGCTCGCTTCGCCCCGCAGCTCGGTCCCGACAAGCTCGTCGAGCACCTCCGCCTCCTCACGCAGCAGCCGGGCGGTGCGCAACACGTTCTCCCGGGCGGCGGGATGGATCGCGTCGAACGCCGGCACGAGCCGGTTGCGCACGCGCGCGCGCGCATACTGCTCGCTGTCGTTGCTCGCGTCCTCCCGCCAGGCGAGACCGCGCGCGCGGCAGTAGTCGGCGGTCTGCTCGCGCGTGAGCTCCAGCAGGGGACGCACGAGGCGGCCCTCGCGCGGAGCCATCCCCAGCAGCGCGCGCCTGCCGGGCGAGGCGGCGAGGCGGTAGAGGATCGTCTCCACCTGGTCGGTGGCGGTGTGGCCCGCGGCAATCGGCGCATCCAGCGGCCGCGCGAGGTCCTCGGCGGCCCCGTAGCGCAGCGCACGCGCCCACGCCTGCAGGTTGCCCGCTCCCGCGGGACGCTCGGCGCGCACCACCTCCAGCGTCACTCCCAGCCGCGCGCACAGCTCCCGGCAGTGGTGCTCCTCCTCGTGCGCCTCGGGCCGCAGCCCGTAGTTGACGTGCAGCGCGCGCACGCGCGGAGCGCCGCAGATGCGCACCGCGAGGTCGAGCAGGCAGACCGAGTCGCGCCCCCCGGAGAGCAGCGCCACCACCGGCCCGTGCGCCGGCAGCAGACCGCCCGCCCGCACCCGCTCCAGAGCCTCCTCGGGGGTCATCCTCTCACCGAGGCGAGGACCATCTCGGTGGAGGGTGGGGTGACGCCGGCACGTCCCACCGGTCGCGGGGTCATCCTCTCGCGGAGGCCAGGAACAGCTCGGTGGGCTCGGAGAAGCCCTTGAGCCCGACCTCGCCGATCAGCTTGAAGGCGAGGCCATCGACCCCCTCGGCGAGATCGACCACGGTGCGGGTCACCAGCACCTCCCCGCCGGCGGCGCGGGCGACCACGCGCGCGGCCTGGTTGACCTCGCGGCCGTAGTAGTCCCCATCGCGGTAGATCGCTTCTCCGTAGTGGATGCCGATGCGCGGCGGCGGCACCCCCGCGGGGGCCTGCGCCTGGAAGCCGACGGCCCAGCGCGTCAGCGCCACGGGTTCGGGGCCGACGACCATCACCTCGTCGCCGAGCGTCTTCAGCACGCGCGCGTCGATCGGCAGGGTGCGCTCGACCTCTTCCACGAAGCGCTCCACCGCGCTCACCGCCTGCTCGTCCCCCTGCTCCTCGGTGAGGCGGGTGTAGCCCGCGAGGTCGGCGAACGCGATCGCAATCCGCAGGCGTCCCTCTGCGGGGGCCTGCGCGCCCATGTCGGCCTCCATGTGGCCGATCACGTCCTGCTCCACGAAGTGCGCGAGGAAGCGGCCGTGCACCCAGGTCATCAACGGCGTGATGAACGGCACCAGCTCGCGCACGATGCCGTCCATCTGCTCGGCGATCTCCAGGTCCGAGACCCCGGAGCGCATCAACGGTTCGTGAATGTACATGTGGACCAGCCGGACCTCGGTTTCAGCGATCTGCGCGAGCGCCTGCCCGTACACGCGGGCGATCTGGACGAAGGCCGCCTCCGGTAGGCCGGCCTCCAGTACGGCCGCGACGTACTTCAGCATTTCCAAGTCCTCGTCGGAGATCGCCTCCACCGACAGCGTGCTCAGGCCCAGCGCCCCGACGATCCGCTCGATCTGTTCGGGGGAGAGCCCGGTCGCACGGGAGGTCTGCCTGAGCGTGTGGCGACCCTCGGGTACGGAGAGGTAGTCTTCGACGCCGCCGAGCGCAAGGCGACCGTTGTCGCTGGCCTCGCGGATCTGCTCGAGCGTGTACCCGCGCTCGCGCAGGCGCGCGACGATCCCCACCTGCCTCGCCGCCGGCGCGCTCCAACCCCCGTTGTACTGGGGGATCAGCCCCTCCTTGACCCAGCGCCTAACCGTCCCCGGCGAGACGCCCGCGCGGGCGGCGACCTGCGCGGGCTTGAGCTCCCCTCCTCCCGCCATCTCAAACCCCGGGCGCCCTTGGGGCCCCACGAGGTCGTTGACGCCCTGCGGCTCCCCGCCCCCACTCATCCTCAGACCTCCAGGTGGGGGTACTCCGCGGCGACGATCGCCCGGTAGCGCTCGTACACCGGTTTCGTGATCGGGATCAGCCGCAGCGCCGCCGCGATGTCTCCTCCGGTCTTGATGCGGCGGCGGGCGATCGCCATCGGGATGTTCTCCCGGCCCTGGAAGTAGCGGTTGGCGGTCTGCGAGGACATCTTCATCTGCACCCTCGGCTTCCACGCGATCTCGTCGGTCCACTCCCAGTGCAGATTGGGCTCCTCCCCCGGGCGGCGCGCCCGGACGTTGAGGACCAGGTCGAGATCGTCGAACTCGAAGCGCTGAGGCACGTCCGCGTCCCGCAGCTTCGGCCCCATCTCCGGGTCCTCGCTCATGATCGTGAACAGCCGGTCCATCACCTCGCGGAACTCGGCCGTGGAGCGGAAGGGGCTCTCCATTCCCGGCAGTCTAGAGTCGTGACCCGTGGCACCCCGCAAGCCCATCCACCTGCGCCCGACGGCCGAGCTCGCCGAGCGCGTGCTGCTGCCCGGAGACCCCGGGCGGGCGCTTGCATTGGCGCAGCTGCTGATCGAGGGGCCGCTGATGTTCAACCACCACCGCGGCCTGTGGGGCTACACGGGCCCCGCGGTCGCGGACGGGGCGCCGCTGACGATCCAGAGCACCGGGATGGGAGGACCGTCGGCGGCGATCGTGCTGGAGGAGCTGATCGCGCTCGGCGCCCGCCGCGCAATCCGCGTGGGCACCTGCGGCGCGCTCGACGCGGCCCTGGGGCTCGGCGATCTGGTGGTGGCTGGCGAGGCGCTCGCCGCGGACGGCACGAGCCGCACGCTGGGTGCGGGCGAGCGAATCGCCGCGGACCCGCGGCTGACGGCGGCGCTGGAGAATGCCGCGGCACGCGGGGGGGCGACGATCGTGAGCACGGACCTCTTCTACGAGCACAACTCCGAGCGCGAGCGGGAGTGGCGCGCGGCGGGCGCGGCGGCGGTCGAGATGGAGGCGGCCACCCTGTTCGCGGTGGGCGCGCGCGCGGGAATCCCCGTGGGCTGCGTGCTCGCGGTATCCAACGTGCTTGGGGATGACCCCGAGGCGCGGCGGGAGCGCATCGACGACGAGACGCTGCTCGCCGTGGCCGAGGCGATGGGCCAGCTGGCGCTCAGCGCGCTGGTTTGACCGGCTGCCCAGATAGCTCGCGGAGCAAGACTCGGCAGGTGGTTAGGGGGTTTTCTCGGTCGCCGCCCGTTTGGCGGTGGATCGTTTAGCGGCGGGCCGTTTGGCGGCAGACCGTTTTTCGGTTGACCGTTTGGTTGCGGGCCGTTTGGTGGTGGAGCCTGTGGAGGCGGCCTGGGTGGCGTCGCCCCGCTTGGCGTCGAGCTTGCCGGAGAGCTTCTGCAGCTGCTCCTCGATCCCCGCGAGGCGCGCCTCGATCGACTGGCCCGAGAGGGTGCGGCCGAGGCGGTGCACCCCGTCCTCGATCCCCTCCAGCCGCTGCGAGACCGAGCGCAGGCGGCGCGTCAGGCGTTCGATGTCGGCGGCCGAGGGGAGGTTCAGCGCCCCCATCGCCAGCTCCTGCGCCTGGGCGGCCTTCTCGCGCGCGTCGGATGCGCGGCCGATCGCTCCGTTCAACAGCGAGTTCTCGAACAGGTCCGTCAGGGCCTTGCCGAGGCGGTCCTCGGTGCTGCCGGCCAAGCGCTCGCGCAGGCCCTTTGGTGGATTTGCGTCGGACATCCGGCTGCTCCTCAAGGTCGCTCGGCGAAAGACAAACGGCGGATGGCTGTAGAGGATACGGTGCCGGGATGGCCGAGCGGCTGTTCCTCTTCGTGCAGCTGGAGTTCCCGTGGGAGCTCGGGCCCGCGGACGGCCGCTACCTGCTGCGCTCCCGCGCGGAGGACGAGCCCGAACGGGGGGCGGCGCCCGAACGGGTGGTGGTGCTGAGCACCCTCGGCGCCGCGCGCCGGCGCGGGCGGCTGGCCGCCCGGCGGGGGCAGGCCACCCCGGAGCCCGCGCCCGTGCCGACCGCGCGCGCGACGGTGATCGACCCCGTGCCCGTCTCGGTGGAGCGCCAGGCGCGGGCGTGGCTCGCCCAGCTGGACGCCGAGCACGAGGCGCGGGCGGCCGCCGCCGCGCTCAACCGCGTGCTGTTCGCCCACCGCATCGCGACTGCGGATCCCCACGTGCGCGAGCTCTCCCCCGCGCAGGCGCTGGTCGTACGAGCCGGCTGGGGCGAGGGCGAGCGGGTCGCCTACGGACAGTGGCTGCACGCCCGCGAGCTCTCCCTGAGCGACCGCCGCGCGGGGCGGCGCGCCGCAGTGCTGCGCCCTCAAGAGCGCTTCGCCGCGCTGCTCGGCGCGCGCGAAGCAGCGCTCCTCTGCGAGGAGCTCGCGCTGCGCGCCCACCTCGACCTCGACCAGGGCCGCCTCGCCCACGCCGCACTCGAGCTCGAGCAGGCCTACAGCGCCGCGCTGAGCGAGCTCTCCCCCGAGGAGCGCCCCGACCTCGCCCTGCGGCTCGCCGAGCTCGAGCAGCTGCGCCCCAGCGTGATCGCAGCCGCCCGCGCCGCCCCCGCCGAGCCAGACGAAGAGACGGTCAGCCACGCGCTCGCCCGCCTGGAGGCCACACTGCGCGCCCGCACTGCGGCGGGACTCGACGCGCAGTAGCCGACCGGTCGCGGCGGCCCCGTCCCAGCCGGGATCCCACATGGGCCTCTTGGCAGACAAGGTCATACACACGAAGCGCTCGAAGCCCGGCGAGGCTGTGAGCACGTAATGTAGGGGCCAGGATGGACCCCACCACCACAGCCCTCGGCACCTGGAGCGGCGGGCGCTTCATGCACTTCGGGGAGCCGCTGCAGGAGGAGCGGCTGCGGGCGCTGCTGCGCCCCGGCGCGGGGATCGACACGGTGATCGGCGCAGACGTGTACGGCGAGGGTGGCGCCGATCTGCTGCTGGGCGAGGCGCTGCGGGGCGTGGATCGCGACAGCTACTGCCTGGTGGGGGCGATCGGGCACGACTTCTACACCGGGGAGCGCGAGGGCGCCAAAGGTTTTCCGCGCTTCACCGACCCGCGGCTGCGCGGGGAGGCGGAGTACGCGCAGTACATCCGGATGGCCACCGAGCGCAGCCTGCAGCGGATCGGGGTGGAGCGCTTCGACCTGCTGCTGCTGCACAACCCCGACCGCATCGGGTACTCGAGCCCGGCCGTCTGGGAGGGGATGCGGGCCGTCCGCAACGCGGGCCTCACGCGGCTGCTGGGCGTCGCGCCGGGCCCCGCCAACGGGTTCACGCTCGACCTGATCGACTGCATCGAGCGCTTCGGGGAGCTGATCGACTGGGCGATGGTCATCTTCGGCCCGCTGGAGCCCTGGCCGGGCGAGCTCGTGCTCGACGCCGCCGCTGCCCACGACGTGAGCCTCATCACCCGCGTCGTCGACTACGGGGGCCTGTTCCACGACGACGTGCTCCCCGGCCACGCGTTCCCCCCCTACGACCACCGCCGCTTCCGCCCCGAGGGCTGGGTACCCGCGGGCCGCGAGAAGCTCGAATCGATGCGCCCCTACGCAACCCGCCACGGCCTCACGATGCTCCAGCTCGCCTGCCAGTGGAACCTCGCCCACCCGCCCGTGCGCTGCGTCGCGCCCACGCTGATCCAGGAGCCCGGCTCCAACGCCCGCCCGATCGAGGCCAAGCGCGCAGAGCTCGCGGCGCTGGCCGATCTTCAATCCTCGCCCGAGGCGCAGCTCAGCGATGAGGAGGTCGCCGCGCTGCGCGCGCGGGGGGACAACGCCGGCTGCATGGCCCTCAAGGGGGCCAGCCCCAACCACGAGGGCGATCCGCTGCCCGACCGCTGGACACTCACCGGCGAGCTCGCCGAGCTGGCCGAGCGCTGGCGGATCGAGCCGGCGCGCGACCTGGTTCAGACACCCTTGTAGGCCCGCCGTGTAGGCATCCAGCCGCAGTGGGATCGCGCTGCGAACGCCCCGGCGGCCGCAGGCCGCTCATCAAAAAATCCCTCCCCCTCGCGAGGGCAGGTCTCACTTCCCGGTGAACCGCGGCGCGCGTTTGCCGAGGAACGCTGCGATGCCCTCCTTGGCGTCCGCGCTCCGGAAGACCGTGGCGAACGCGCGCTGCTCCGCCTCGATGCCCGCGTCGAGGTCGCCCGCCGCGGAGACGCGCTTGATCTGCTCCAGCGCCAGCGGCGCCTGGCCGGCGAGCTTGCGCGCCCAGGCGAGCGCGGTGTCGAGCAGTTCGTGGTCCTCCACCACCGCGCTCGCGAGGCCGTACTCGTAGGCCTCCTCCGCTCCCATCGGGTCGCCCACGAGGTTCATCTCCAGCGCCTTGCTCTGCCCCACCAGGCGCGGCAGGCGCTGGGTGCCGCCGAAGCCCGGGATGATCCCCAACTTGATCTCCGGCTGGCCGAACAGCGCCGAGCGCGCCGCGATCCGCACGTCGCACGCCATCGCCAGCTCGCAGCCCCCTCCGAACGCAAGGCCGTTAACCGCGGCGATTGTCGCGATGCCCTCGCTGCCGAGCTCGCGGAACAGCGCGTGGGCCTTGTGGATCAGCTGCTCTCCCCCCGCCTCGTCCAGCGTCGTGAACGCCTTGATGTCCGCCCCCGCGCTGTACAGGAACGGGTTCGAGGAGGCCACCACCAGGGCACGCACGCCGGCGCTCTTCGCCTGCTCCCACACCTTCCCCAGGTCCTCGATCACCTGCGGTGCGATCGAGTTCATCTGGCCGTTCGCCAGCCACGCGATCGCCACCCCGTCCGCGCGGGTCTCGAGCTTCACCACCTGGGTGGGTGGGGCCGAATCGTGGGAATCGGACCCACCCACCCGGGGGTAGGCGTAGAAGCCCTGCCCGCTCTTCTGGCCCAGGCGCCCCTGCGCGACCAGGCGGCGCAGGATCGTCGGCGGCGCGAAGCGCTCCCCGTGGCGCTCCTGCGCGTTCTCCAACCGCTCCAGGATCGTATCGAGGCCCTCCACGTCGGCCTTCATGAACGGCGGCATCAGCCCCCGCCGCGGGTCCAGGCCCGCGCCCGCCATCAGCCCGAAGTCGATGTCGCGGTGCACCGCCACCCCCTCCTCCAGCACCAGGCACGCCTCCACGAACGTCTTCAGCGTGAGCAGCTCCACGAGCTCCTCCACGTCCGGCTCGCCCTCCCCCTCCAGGTTCGGCTCGCCCTGCGGGCTGTAGAAGCCGTCGCCCCCCGTCTTCGCCCCCAGCTTGCCCTGGGAGACCAGCTTCTGCATCCCCTTCGGCACGTAGAAGCGCTCCGGGCCGTAGGACTCCGCGAGGTGTTCCGCCACGTGCAGCACCGTGTCCAGGCCCAGCAGGTTCACCAGGAAGTACGGGCCCATCGGCACCACGTTCGCCGCGCCCACCCCCTCGTCGATCAGCTTGATCGAGAGGCCCTGCTGCTCCTGCGCGCGCCAGATCTCCGAGGTCCCCGCGTTGAGGATCCGGTTCACCACGAACCCCGGCACCTCCGCGCACGTGATCGGCTGCTTGCGGATCGCCTGCGCGAACGTCACCGCCGCGCTCACCGTCTCCGCCGAGGTCTCGTCGCCTTCCACCACCTCGATCAGCGGCATCACCGAGGCGGGGTAGAAGTAGTGGAAGCCCACCACCTTCTCCGCTCGCAGCGTCGCTTCGCCGATCTCCGTGATCGACAGCGAGGAGGTGTTCGACGCGAGGATCGCGTGACCCGGCGTCGCCGCATCCAGCTCCGCGAACACCGCCTGCTTGATCTCCATCCGCTCGGGGACCGCCTCGATCGCGAAGTCCACATCGCCGAAGGCCCCGTAGGAGGTGGTCCCATCGATGCGCCCCACGATCTCCGCGATCTGCGCCTCCCCCTGCTCCTCCGAGAGCTTGCCCCGCTCCACCAGTTTGCCCACCTGCCCCGCCGTCACGTTGCGCGCCTCCTCCAGACCCGCCTGCACCAGCTGCTCGTCGATGTCCTTCAGCACCACCGGGATCCCCGCGGAGGCGATCGTCTGCGCGATCTGCCCCCCCATCGTCCCCGCGCCCACCACCGCCGCCTTGAACACGAACATGCCGGCCTCCTCGATTCTCCCGCTCTCGGGATCGTTCTCGTATCTTTGGACGCCGCAGCCTAACCGACCCCTCCGGGGCACGAGCGCATCGTCTCCCCCGCCCCGGGGTTACAGCGATTGGAAGGGGTCTCGCGTGATTGGAAAGGCAGGTGTGCAGATGGGCAACGACCACCAACACAGACCGGTAGGACCAACCCTCGCTGCGCCGGTGGCGGCGCTCGCGATGGCGCTCGCCTCATTCATGCTCCTCGCGATGCCGGGGGCGGCGCAGGCGATCGTGCTGCCCGGCGTCTCCACGGGGGCCGCGCAGACCGTGAGCTACGGCTCGGCCACCCTCACCGGGTCGATCGACCCGCACGGGAGCAACACCTCCTACTACTTCCAGTACGGGCCCACCCGCGCCTACGGCGCGCAGACCGCGGTCGCGGACGCCGGCGCCGGCACGATCACCGTGCGGGTCGCCGTGCCCGTCAGCGGCCTGCAGCCGATCACCGTCTACCACTTCCGCCTGATCGCCGTCAACGCCGCCGGGGCCCACGCGGGCAACGATCGCGCGTTCCGGACCGCCAAGGTGCCGCTCTCGCTTGCGATCCTCGCCTCCCCCAACCCCACCCTGTTCGGGGGCGCGGTCACGATTCAGGGCACGCTCTCGGGCACCGGCAACGGCGGCGTCCCCGTGGTGCTGCAGGCCAACCCCTTCCCCTTCACCCAGGGGTTCGCCAACACCGGCAACACCCAGTTGACAAGCGCCACCGGCGGCTTCTCCTTCCCCGTTCTCGGCCTCACCCAGGCGACGCAGTTCCGCGTGGCGACGAGCACCAAGGTGCCCGTGATCAGCCCCGTGGCGATCGAGGGCGTCGCGGTGCGCGTCGACGCCCACGTCGGGCGCGCCCACCGGCACCGGCGCCACCACGTGCGCATCTACGGCACCGTCACCCCCGCCGTAGACGGCATGGAAGTCGCGATCATGCGCATCACCGGCGGGCGCAACGTGCTCGTGGCAGGCACCACCCTGCACCACCGCAACGCCACCAGCTCCCGCTTCAGCCGCGTCGTGCGCGTCCGGCGGCACGCGATCTACCGGGTGCTCGTGAGAGTCACCAACGGGGCACAGACCTCCAACTACAGCCAGCCGCTGTTCATCCACTGAGATCCTGCGCGTTTAGACAGCGGCGCATGCGCCTTTGTGAGCGGCGTTCCGGGCCGGCATATGCCGGCCCCCGGACCGTGCATGCACGGTCCGGACGAAGCCGCGCATGCGCGGCTTCGAGGGAACGCACATGTGCGTTCCCAGACGCGCCGCATGCGGCGCGTCTGCCGACGGGCACATGTGCCCGTCGGCTGGCCGAAACGGGGATTCGCGCCGAAGGCGCGTGTCCCCCGGCTTCGGTCGGCACATGTGCCGGGTCGAACCGAACGACGATTGAGGAGATGGACTACGCGGCGACCGTCTCGGCCGCCTCGACGCGGCGCGGGAGCAGGGTTTCGCGGGCGATCACGAGGCGCTGGATCTGCGAGGTCCCCTCGTACAGCTGCATGATCTTCGCGTCGCGGAACAGCTTCTCCACGGGGTAGTCCTTGATGAAGCCGTAGCCCCCGTAGACCTGCACCGCGTCGGTGGCGACCTTCATCGCGGCGTCCGCCGCGAAGCGCTTCGCGTGCGAGGAGATCAGCGTGTTGCGTTCGCCGGTGTCCAGCATGCACGCCGACTTCCACGTCAACAGCCGCGCCGCCTCGACGTCGGTGGCCATGTCGGCGATCATGAACTGGATCGCCTGGTGCATCGCGATCGGCACCCCGAACTGGGTGCGTTCCTTGGCGTACTCGGTGGCGAACTCGAGCGCCGCCCGCGCGATCCCCGTCGCCATCGCCGCCACGCCCGGGCGCGTGCGGTCGAGCGTCATCATCGCGAGCTTGAAGCCCTTGTTCTCCTCTCCAAGCAGGTTCTCCGCGGGGACCTCCACGTCGTTGAAGGAGATCGTCGCCGTGTTCGAGGCACGCTGGCCGAGCTTGTCCTCCTTCTTGTCCACCACCACCCCCCAGTCGCGCTCGACCACGAACGCCGAGATCCCGCGGTGGCCGGCCTCCTTGTCGGTCTTCGCGTACACCGTGTAGTAGTCCGCGTAGCCCCCGTTGGTGATGAAGCACTTCGAGCCGTTCAGCACGTACTTGTCGCCCTTGCGCACAGCGGTGGTGCGCATCCCCGACACATCCGAGCCCGCGTCGGGCTCGGTCAGGCAGAACGAGACCAGCTTCAGCGCCTCCGTGACCGCGCCCAGATACTTTTTCTTGACCTCCTCCGAGCCCCCCAGCGCGATCGGCGCGGTCGCCAGGCCGTTGCAGCCCAGGGTGGTCTGGATGCCCGAGCAGCCCCACGAGAGCTCCTCCTCGATCAGGCACCCGTCGAGGTAGCCGAGGCCCGGCCCGCCGTACTCCTCGGGGATGTGGGTGTTCATCAGCCCCACCTCCCACGCCTTCTGCAGGATCTCCTGCGGCCAGGTGCCCTCCTTGTCGTACTCCCAGGCGACCGGGCGGATCTCTTTCTCGGCAAAGTCGTGCGCCAGCTCGCGCAGGCTCTTCTGCTCGTCTGTGAGCGTGAAATCAACCATGTCTGTCGTGGGCTCCTCGGGCTGGCGCGGGGCGCACCCGCCCGGTGGGCGAGCCGCTGCTCGCGCAAGTAGATTGACTGGTCAGTCAACGCTGGCCGACCCAGAGGGTAGCGCAGCCGGCCGGAGGCCGGCTGGCCGAAACGGGGATTCGCGCCGCAGGCGCGTGTCTCCCGGCTTCGGTTGGGCCCCTCGTTTTTTAGACCCGGCGTAGCGAAGCGCGGCCCGGTGAGCAACAATCCACCGATGCAGGCCGCCTTCCCCATCGTGGTCTTCGGCTCGATCGGCCTGTTCGTGGTCGTCGGCGTGCTCTCGATGCTCACCCGCGGCAGCCTCCACGAACAGATCGGCCAGGGCGGCCTCTTCTCCGGCGATGACCCCGTCGGCGACGGCGGAGCGCCCCACGGGGCGGGCATCTCCGACGGGGCCCCCGGATGGAGCGGCGACGAGGGGCCCGGCGGCCTGGAATCCAGCGCCGAGCGCGAGCTCGAAATCCGTCAGATGCTCGTCGCCCGCAGCGAGCGCCTCGTGCGCCAGGGCCATCCCCCGCTCGACGTCGAGGCCGAGCTCGCCCGGCTCGAGCGCGTCGAGACCGGCCCGCCGGGCTCCGGCGACCCCGCGCTCGCCGAAGAGGTGCGCCAGCTCGTGCTCGCCCGCAACGAACGCCGCCAGCGCCAGGGGCTCGACGCGCTCGACGTCGAGACCGAGGTGCAGCGCACGCTCGCCGAGTTGAACCCCCAATGAAGAGGCTGCTGCTGGCCGGGCTCGTCCTCCTCCACCTCGCCCTTGCCGTGCCCGCGGCCGCCGAGGCGCGGGGGCCGACGGTGTACGGCGCGCTGCAGAGCCTGCAGCGCAGCGACGCGCTGAGCGCCGAAGCGTACGGGGAAGACTCCTCCACCTACACCGCCGCGCTGCGCGCAGTGAAGCGGCTGAGCGGTACCCGCCGCGCTGAGCTCGGGAGCGTGCTCGCCAACGTGCAACAGATCGCCGCCGCCGGCGAGCTCACCTCCTCGCGGGCACCCGCCGTGTTCCTCACGCTCGAACGCAACCTCCAGTGGTGGACCGCCAAGCCGCTGCTCTCCCCCGACCAGCGCGTGAGCTTCCCCGAAAGCCGCCTCGTGTGGGAGTACTACCCCGGGCAGGGCCTCGAGATCCAGTGGCTCGCGACCTTCGGCGAGGCCAACGGCTACTACCTGGAGGGGCACGAGAACACCCAGCTGCGGGAAGTGCTCGAAGAAGCGATCCCGCTCGCCACCCAGCGCGCCGGGGGGATCGCGTGGGAGTACCTGTTCCACTTCGACGGCGGCTCGCCCCCGTGGACCAGCGGGCTCTCCCAGGGCACCGCCATCCAGGCGCTCTCGCGGGCGTACTCGCGCCTGAAGGAACCCGCCTACCTCACCGCCGCCCAGCAGGCGCTCGGCCTCTTCCAGACGCCCCCGCCCGCGGGGGTGCGCGTCGACACCCCCGCCGGGGCGCACTACCTCGAGTACACCTACGCCCCCCACGAGCGCATCCTCAACGGCTTCATCCAGGCCGTCACCGGGCTCTACGACTACGCCAAGCTCACCGGCGATCCACTCGGGCTGAAGCTCTTCCAAGACGGCGACGCCGAGGCCCGCGTCGAGGTCCCCCACTACAACACGGGCGCGTGGTCGCGGTACGACCAGAGCTCCGAATCGAACCTCAACTACCACGAGCTGCTCGCGGAATTCCTGCAGAACCTCTGCCAGCGCACCGGGCAGGGGCCACCCACGCCGGCTCCACCCTCGCCCACGACCCCGGCCGCCCCGAGCACTCCGCCCACCACTCCAATTCCCGGCGACGCGATCTTCTGCACCACCACACAGCGCTTCACCGCGGACCTCCACACTCCACCGGCGATCGCGCTACTGACGCGCAAGCTGCCCACGAAGACACGCGCCGGCGTGCAGCTGTCGCTCTCGAAGATCGCCACCGTCAGCCTGACGATCCGCCACGGTGCCAGGGTCGTATGGACCAACAGCGCGCTCGTCGAAGGCGGCAGGCCGCGGCTGCTGTGGGTGACCCCGTCGAAGCCCGGCACGTACTCGGTGAGCATCCGCGCGGTGGACCTTGCGGGCAACAGCGCGACGGTGAGCGGCACAATCGCCGTGCAGGCCGCCCGCCGCCGCTGAGCGCGTCCGTACAATCGGGGTGTGCCGAGCCAAGCGGGCAGCATTCGTGGCAGCGCCGACCCCGAGGGCCGCTCCGGGGGATCTGGACCCCGCCCACCCGTGCATGCCTGGGGCGTCCTCGATCGCGACCGGCGCCTCGCGGCGATCGCGGCGGTGGGGCTGTTCGCGACGATGTTCCTGCCCTGGTACCAGCAAAACGCGGTGGTGGGCGCCGCGAAGGCCGCGCCGCTCGTGAGCCGCAACCTGGACGCGTTCGCGGTCTTCTCGTTCGTCGAGGCCGCCGTGCTGCTCGTGGCGCTCGCGGTGCTCTTCCTGCTGTTCATGCGCGCCGAGGGGCGGAACTTCCGGCTCCCGGGCGGCGACGGCGCGGTCGTGCTCGCCGCGGGACTCTGGAGCGCGCTGCTGCTCGTGCTGAGGCTGTTCGACAAGCCCGGTGTGACCCAGCACGGGGTCGCCGCCAACGTCGGCGTGCAGTGGGGGATCTTCTTCGCGCTCGCCGCCGCCGGCCTGCTTGCCTACGCCGGCTCGCGGATGCGCGCCGCGCAGCGTCCCGAGCCCCCGCTGGTACGCCGCTCCGAAGAGCCCCGGCGCCGGGAAGAGGCGGTGGAGCCGGAATGGGGGCGCCCGCCCCGCGAGCATCACTCTCCCGTCACAGCGAGCGAGGACGCGGCGACCGTCGTGATCTCCCGCCGCGATGGCACCTCGCGCGCAGTTCCGGTTCCCGCGAGCGAACGCAGACGCTACCCGCCGGCTCCCCCGGCAACCGCGGCGGGCCGTGCGCCACGGCGTCCAGGGAGCACTCGATCATCCGCGGAGCAGCTCTCCCTCGAGGACGCCGAGCCAGACGATTCGCGGGGTTAAGGGCCCACGACGAACCCTAACGCCGCGCGAAGTGCCCCGTCAGACGTATGTGCCGGCGATCGAAGCTCACCTGTGAGCGCAGCCCATTGCGTTCGCACAACGTGATGCTGCGTAGGTTTTCCCGCGCGACAACGGCCGTCAACACCTCGGTCTCACGCGTCTCAAAAGCGTCGAAGATGAGCGCCTGCACAATGAGATCCGACCGCCGCCTCCCATCCTCGAGCCTCCGTCCTTGGTCCTCAATGGCTATCGCGAGCAAATGCAGCCGTGCCGCGACAATGGCGGGGCCAGCATCTTCGATCAGCAGCTCGAGCGCATGGGCCATGCAGCCTGTCAACCTGCCATCGTCCAACACGAGCAGCAGCCGATAGTCCGAGGGCTTCTCGAGCGCCTCGCGCAGAGCGCGGGCGCGGACGTACTCCTCGACATCCCGCTCATACCAAGGTCCGGTCGAGCAGCGAAAACCCTCCAGCGTATCCGCGTCGTCTTCGGTCGCGCCCCGGACGACGATCCGCGCAGGGGCGCGCCTATGCGTCACGTGGTCTGCAGCGGCATGGCCGGGATCGCAGTAGGCTCGCGCGCAAGCTCCCGCTCGAGCCACTCCGCGTCGCGCCTCGGCAGCTCCATCGCCAACACCTTGCTGCCATCCTCGACCTCGATAAAGTCGAGCTCACCAAAAGGAGCAAGGGCATCGTCTATGAGCTCCACCTCGAGCGCAACTGCTGGCATCGGCAAGCTGTAGGAGCCGCCACCTGGGAGCATCTCACGCAGCACCGCAACCGGCTGACCGATCACAGCCAGTCCTTGACGTTCGAGATCGTCGCGCGGGATGAGCAACGTCCGCCCATCGGCAGACTCGATCTCGGCGGCTGTCACATCCATGCGTCGCACCAAGCCGTAGAACGTGGTGGCCGTCATCTCGTCGTTCTGCAAAAGGTCCTCGCGCGCTTGGCAGGCCAAGCGATCCATTTCGAGCACCGCCCGCATCAACTCTTCATTGACTCCAGAGTCCGATATCAACCATGCGTCCGAGTGGGAGAGCCACTCACGCGCCAGCGTATCGCGGTCCAGTCCCCTCAACGTCGAGCGTCCGCGCAGACCGATGTAGCGTCGCAGTACGAATGGAGCGTCTGGAGCACTCGAATCGACCGGCATGTGGCTAGCTACGGCAGCGATAGCCTCCTTGATGAGTCGCCCCGGCTGAGACTGCTCGAGCGCAATTGCGCGCTCCGCGAACCCACGCGCGATCTCAACGCGATGGAGCCTGTACGCGCGTGCGGCATCCGCGTTGAGACTGCTGTAGAGCTGGATGCGACCCACAATCTGACCACCCGCAGTACGGACGTGCACAGGCAGTCCGCTGGAGGCCGTCCCATGCTCACGCATCGTCCTGAACGGGCGCTCTGTCGGAAGCTCGGCCGGCCGTAACACAGATAGGACCGCCTCGCGAGTCATAAACGGCTCCTCGACTACCCGCATGTCTACAACATATCAGCCGAAGCGACTAATCGCTGTCTCGGTGTAGATGTATCGACTCCTATCATTCCCGTGACGATGCTCCCCGCCTCCCCCCCATCTCCAACCTCGGCCGTCGAGGTCGCGGAGGGCCTGCGCGCGGTGGGCTACCTCCCCGGGGGTGCGACCGCACTGGTGGCGTTCCTCGCGGCGCGGCTGGGCAAGCCGGTGCTCGTCGAGGGCCCCGCGGGGGTCGGCAAGACGGAGCTCGCGAAGGCGCTGGCGCGCTACCTGGGGCGCAAGCTGGTGCGGCTGCAGTGCTACGAGGGCCTCGACGAGGCGAAGGCGCTGTACGAGTGGAACTACCGCAAGCAGCTGCTGCGCATCCAGGCGCAGGGCGGCGACGCCGGCTGGGGGGAGGTGCAGGAGGACATCTTCGGCGAGGACTTCCTGCTCGCGCGCCCGCTGATGACCGCGATCGCCTCGGAGGAGCCGGTGGTGCTGCTGATCGACGAGATCGACAAGACCGACCAGGAGTTCGAGGCGATGCTGCTCGAGGTGCTCTCGGACTTCCAGATCTCGATCCCCGAGCTCGGCCGCGTCGAGTCGCGCACGCACCCCGTTGTACTGCTCACCTCCAACAACTCGCGCGAGCTCACCGAGGCGCTCAAGCGCCGCTGCCTGTACCTGTGGCTCGACTACCCCGAGCTCGAGCACGAGCTCGAGATCGTGCGCCTGCACACGCCCGATCTGCCCGAGACGGTGGCCCGCAGGCTCGTCGAGGTGATCGCCATGGTGCGCGAGCTCGACCTCAAGAAGCCCCCCTCGATTGCCGAGTCGATCGACTGGGCGCGCGCGCTATTGCTGCTGGGCGCTCAGGACATCGACTCCGATACCTTCATCGAGACGATGTCCGTGATCGTCAAGCACCGCAGCGACATGGACGTCGTCGCCGAGCGCGTGGGGCTGAAGCTCGGGTCGACCGTCGATGCCGTCTGAGGGCATCGCGGCGCGCCTATTGGAGCTCGGCGAGGAGCTACGCCAGGAGGGCGTGGCGGTCGGCACCTCGGAGCTGCTGGACGCGTTCGCGGTGCTGCGCGAGATCGAGTGGACCGCGCAGCAGGACTTCCGCGAGGCGCTCGCCGCGACGCTCGCCAAGAGCCAGGAGGACCGCCGGATCTTCGAGCTGGTGTTCGACCGCTTCTTCTTCCGCGCCGTCGAGCTCGCGGCCGTGCGGGAGGGCATCCGCGAGGAGCAGCCGCGCGCGCAGACCGCCGGGGAGCTCGACCTGGAAGAGCTCTCCGAGGAGGACCTCGACGCGCTGCGCCGCCAGATTGCGGCCGCCCTGCGGGACGGGTCGGACGGCGAGATGCGCGACCTCGCGCGCATGGCGATCGCCGCGCTCGCGCGCCGCGACGGAGGTTCGGGCGTGATCGGGGTGGACGTGCAGCGCATCCGCCGCGCGCTCGGGCTGCGCGCGGAGCCCCAGCCGGAGCTGCCCGAGGACGACCCCCGCCGCGACGGGCTGCCGCGCGAGGCGCTGCGCCGCTTCGAGGCGCTGCTGCGCCGCGAGCTCGAGCGCGCGCAGGTGCAGCGCACCGGAACCCTCCCCCCCGCGCGGCCGCTCGGCGAGCTCGACCGCGCGCTGCCCTCCGGACCGCTGCAGGACCTCGCGGCGGTGCACCGCGTGGTCGCGCAGCTGCGCCGGCGCCTCGCCACTCAGGGCCATCAGACGCGCGGGCACCGCCACCACGCCCACGTCGACGTGCGCCGCACGATGCGCGCCTCGCTGCAGACCGGCGGGGTGCCCGTCGTGCTCAAGTACCGCCCCCGCCGCCCCCGCCGCCCCGAGGTGTACGTGCTGTGCGACGTCTCCACCAGCGTCACCTCCGCGTCGGTCTTCTTCCTCTCCGTGCTCCACGCGCTGCACGACTCCTTCCGCAAGATGCGCTCGTTCGTGTTCATCGAGCGGATCAGCGAGATCACCGACATCTTCGAACGCGAGCGCGACTTCAAGGCGGTCAACGAACGGATCTCCTCCGACGCCGGCGTCGCCGACATCTCCGGTTACACCGACTACGGGCGCGTGTGGTCGGAGTTTCTGGAGCTGATCGGCGACGACCTGGGCCCGCGCGCGACCGTGATCGTGCTCGGCGACGCCCGCACCAACGGCCGCGACCCCCGCGCCGACGCCTTCGCCGCGATTGCCGCGCGCGCCGGACGAACCTTCTGGCTGAACCCCGAGCCGCGCCTCTACTGGAACTACGGCGACTCCGTGATCGCCGCCTACGAGCGCCACTGCACCGCGTTCGAGTGCTGGACCACCGCCCAGCTCGAGGACTTCGTGCGCGCGCTGGCGCGGCCGGAGTTGGCGGCTGGCGCGGGCAGGTAGCCGCATCAGAGCTCGGTCGGTCCGAGAACGAAGCCGAGCCTGTCCGCACCGCGGCGAAGGCGGGCATCTACAGTCACGAGCCGACAACCGAGCAGCGAGGCGAGCGCCACGTACTCGGCGTCATAAGTTTTCGCCCAGCCAAGCTCGTCGGCGATCCGCCATGCCTCGTCGGCGAGGCCGGGATGCGTCTCGAGCTTGACCTCGGCATCCTTGAGGCGAGCTCGCGCGCGGTCGGCCTCGTTGGCACCCAGCCTGCCGCGCCATACCCACTCATGCAGCGCCGAGCGCGCCTCCGACCACATCAACGCCGGCGCGCAGCGCTCACCGGGCGCCAGTTCCGCGAGATCGTCTTCAACGTCGATGCACCACTCCACCACCAGGCTGGCGTCAACGACCAGCACCGAGTCTCAGTGGCCCTCTCGCGATTCCCTGATCCAGGCCGCGACGTTGGGCATCGGCTCGCCCCAGAAGGTCTTCTCTCCCCACCCTTTCGGCAGCGGCAGCATGTCCGGATACCGGCCGACCTGCATCGCCTCGAGATCGTGCTCCTCGATCACGTGCTGGGTGCCGACCTTGCTCGCGCGAAGCTTGCCCTGGCGGATCCAACGGCGGATCGTCTCGGGGTTGCGGCCTGTGCGCCTGGCGGCCTGCGGAACGGTCAACATTGTTGTAGCATTATACACCTTGTTCGCGGTCTTCACGACGGCCCGAGCTAGCGTCCCTAACGCAAGCCTAAATCCGTTAAGGACGTGACGCGACCGTAACGCGCGCTTAAGGGTCATCTCGTTGCCCAAGCACCCCGCGCTAGGCTTTACTAAGAACAGACCAACACCAGGGGGGGCTGGCGGGAAAGCCGGCTGAGATGGCGCCAACCATGACCCCGGCGCCGACCCTTCGAACCTGTGGGGTAATGCCCGCGGAGGGAGTGGCGTGAGTGTCGATAGAACTCAGAGCAGGACCGCAACCGTCTGAGACGGCCGCGCAGGAGTGCACGGTCAGCATCAGCGGTGTGAGCCGCACCTACCTGCGGGACGGTGCAGCGGGCAGCACCGAGCGCGCAGTGCAGGCGCTTGCGGATATCTCGCTGCACACGGACCGAGGAGAGCTGCTGGCCGTGGTGGGCCCCAGCGGCTGCGGCAAGACCACGCTGCTGGAGCTGATCTGCGGCCTGCAGTCCCCCAACGCGGGCACAGTGCGCAGCGCACCGGCAGCGCTGATGCCCCAGCGGGATCTGCTGCTGCCCTGGCTGAGCGCGGTGGACAACGCGGCGCTCGCGCTGCGAATCGCCAGGCGCCCCCGTGCGCAGGCGCGGGCGCAGGCCGCCGCCCTGTTCGCCGAGTTGGGGCTCGCGGGCTTCGAGGACGCCCACCCACACGAGCTCTCCGGCGGGATGCGCCAGCGGGTGGCGTTCGTGCGCACGCTCCTCTCAGGGAAGCCCGTCCTCTGCCTGGACGAGCCATTTGGAGCGCTCGACGCAATCACCCGCGCGGAGATGCAGGAGTGGCTCGCGCGAGCGCTCGCGCAGGAGCCGCGCACGGTCGTGCTCGTGACGCACGACGTGGAGGAGGCCGTGCTGCTCGCCGATCGCGTGGCCGTGCTCTGCCCCCGCCCCGGACGGGTGGTCGCAGATCTGGAGGTGGGGCTGCCACGCCCGCGGGCACGCACGGACCCCGCGGTGACGGCGCTGCGCGAGCAAGCGCTGATCGCATTGGGGATGGGCGCATGAACGCGTATGGCTGCGCTGGATCGGCGTCCTCGGTCGCTCGCGTACCGAAGCCGGGAGACACTCGCTTCGCTCGCATCCCCGTTTTGGCCAGCACGCCACGCGGGGTGGGTGGGCCTTCCATTCCTCCTTGCCCAGCTTGCCCTACGCATTCATGCCTGGGCGCTCCTCGTCTGGGGATCTCGTGAGGCGCGGTGCGGCGCACATCCTCCCCCCCGTGCTGCTGGCCGCCGCAGCACTGGGCGCATGGGAGCTGTACGTGGACCTGAGCGGAGTGGACACCGCGCTGCTACCGGCTCCACACGCGATCGCGGCGGCACTGTGGGACAACGCGGATCTGTTGTGGCAGAACTTCAAGATCACTGCGGAGGAGGTCGTGCTGGGCCTGGGGATGGCGCTCGTGGGAGGCTTCATGCTTGCCGTGGCAATCCACTTCTCGCCCTTGCTGCGCCGCGCTGCCTACCCGCATGCGGTGGGCTCGCAGGCAGTGCCGATCGCGGTGATCGCAGCGCCGCTGGTGTTCTGGTGGGGATTCGGGATCTTCCCCAAGCTGTTTGTGATCGCGCTGATCTGCTTCTTCCCGGTCGTGGTCACCACGGTCGACGGACTGGCCGCAGTGGATCCCGACCAGATCAAGCTGCTGCGCACGCTGGACGCCTCGCGCTGGCAGGCGTTCCGCTTCGCGGAGCTCCCCGCGGCGCTGCCCGCCGCTCTGAGCGGCGCGCGCATCGCGCTGGCGGTGGGGGTGATCGGCGCGTTCATCGCCGAGACCTCGACCGCAACCACAGGAGCGTATGCGGGCCTCGGCCACGAGATCATGGCCGATCTGAACAGCCTGCAGGCGCCGCGCGAGTACGCGGCCACAGCCGTGCTGTTCGTGTTCGCGATCGCGTGCTTTTACACCCTCACAGTGGCCGAGCGCAGGCTGGCCCCGTGGACAACCCGACCAAGAGGAGACCGAAGTTGATCAAGCCACCGTATCGCCGTCTCGTTGCCGTTCTGCTGCTCGCGTGCGCCCTGCTGCTGGCGGCGTGCGGGGCCAAGCAGGACACGATCGCCCCAGCGGGGCTCAAGCGGTTCACGGTGATGCTCGACTGGTTCCCCAACGCCGACCACGCGCCGCTGTACTCGGCGATCGCACACGGAGACTTCCGCGCGGTCGGCCTCGAAGCGCATCCGGTCGTCCCCTCCGAATCGGCCGAACCGCTGAAGCTGTTGGCCGCGGGGCAGGTGGACATGGCGATCTCCTACGAGCCCCAGCTGCTGCTGGCGCGCGATCAGGGCCTCAAGCTGGTGTCGATCGGGGCGCTGGTGCAGCGTCCGCTGACCTCGATCATCGCGCTGGCCAACCAGCACGTGCGAAGCGTGGCGGATCTGGCAGGCCGGCGGGTGGGCACCGCAGGCATCCCCTACCAGGCGGTGGAGCTGAAGACCGCGCTGCAGAACGCGGGCGTGAACCCAGCGAAGGTGCAGGAAGTAAACGTCGGCTTCAACCTCGTCCCCGCGATGCTCTCGGGCAAGGTCGCAGCGACGCTGGGCGGCTTCTGGAACTACGAGGCGATCCAGCTGCAACTGATGCACAGGCACCCCACCGTGATCCCGATCAACGAGGCCGGCGTGCCCAACTACGACGAACTCGTCCTCGTCGTGCGCGATGAAGCGGCGCACAAAGACGGCCAGGACCTGCGCGCCTTCATGCAGGCGCTCACACGCGGCGAGCACGAGACCCGTGCCGACCCCGCCGCGGCGGCGAAGCTCGTGATGGCCGCCAACCCCAGCTTGGAAGAAAAGCTCCAGCTCGAATCGATCAAGCGGACGCTACCCGCCGCTCAGGCGACGGAATCAAGCCGGCCCTACGGCTACCAGAACCCCTCCCAGTGGGCCGCATTCGGAGCGTGGATGTACGGCAAGGGCCTGTTGAAGAGCAACCCCAACACCACCGGGCTGCCACCGTTCACCAACGAGTTCCTGCCGGGGGAAGGGATCTGAGCGAAGAACACCACTAAACTTCACCCCTACGTCTCTCGCCGCAAAGAGCCCGATGGACCTACGCGAGCTGCGTTATTTCGTGGCGCTCGCCGAGGAGCGGCACTTCGGTCGCGCCGCCGAGCGACTCTACATCGCCCAGTCCGGTCTCAGCAAGGCGATCCGCCGCGCCGAGAACGAGCTGGGCGTCGCGCTCTTCGAGCGCACCCACCGCAACGTCGCGCTCACCCCCGCCGGCGAGGCGCTGCTGGAGCGCGCCTACGACGTGCTCGGCGCCTTCGAGGAGGTGCGCGCCACCGCCGAAGCCGCCCGCATCGGGATGGCGGGCGTGCTCTCGCTCGCCACCTCCCCCGTCGCCCGCTACAACCTCGCACCCGCGCTCCTCGAACGCTTCGCCACCGCCTGCCCCGAGGTGCGCGTGGTTCGTCGCGAGCAGCTCGCCGCAGAGATCCTCCAGGAGATCCTCGCCGGCACACTCGACGTCGGAATCACCTTCTGCGCACCCCCCCGCGAGGGCCTCCGCCACGAACCGCTCAAGGACGTCCCGCTGCGCGTGCTCATCTCGAGCTCCCACCCACTCGCCGCACGCCACACGGTCGCGCTCGCAGAGCTGCGCTCCGAGCGCTTCCTGATCCCCGCAGAGAGCCCCGCCTCAGGCTCCGCCTCGCGCTTGGAGCCGTTCTTCAAGGCGGCGGGCTTCGAGCCCGAGTACGTGCAGAGCACGATCGCCTACGACGAGGACCTCCACGAAGTCCGCCGCGGCGAGGGAGTGGTGTTGAGCACACGCACCTTCCTCGGCGACCCCCCCTCCGGGATCGTCGCACTCGACCTCGAGCCACCCGCCACGCTCACGCTTGGGGTCGTCCGGCGAGCCCGCCAGGCCCCCTCCGCGATCCTCCTGCGCTTCATCGAGCTCACCCGCGAGGTCGCCGTGGAGCAGGGATGGAGGACAGCGCAGGGGTAGCCCTACCTTCCCGCGCCCTCCCGCTGCCCCGGCGACCGACCGCTCTGCGCTGTCCCCCAGGACCCCTCGATGTCCAGCGCCGCCACCTCGCGCACCGCCTCCACGAAGCGCGCCAGCTCCGGCGTGGGGCGCTCCGCGCGGCGCACCAGCTCGAAGTCGACCCGCGCCGGCGGGTCGAGCTCCACCAGCGCCGTTCCCGCCGGCGCCTCCTCCAGCAGGAACCGCGAGATCAGCGCCACACCCCACCCCTCCGCCACCGCAACCATCTCCTCGTCATGCTCGATCGTCCGCGTGGCGTACCGCGCCTGGAACCCCGCCGCCGCGAACAGCTGCGCGAAGCGCGTACGCACCCCCGGGGCCGCCATCGCGCTGGGCAGCAGGAACTGCTCCTCGCGCAGATCCCCCAGGCTGATCGCCGCGCGGCCCGCGAGGGGGTGCTCCACCGGGAGCAGCACCGCCAGCCGCGCATCCCGGATCGGCTCGTACTCGAGGCCCTCGTGGCGGGTGGGACAGAACGCAAGGGCCGCCTCGATGCGCCGCGCCCGCAACTCCTCCATCAGCGGTCCGCTCAACTCCTCGCGGTGCGTCACCCGCACGGCGGGACACGCTGCCGCGAAGCGCTCGAAGATCGCCGGTCCCAGATGATGGCGCAGCAGCGGGCTCATACCCACACTGAGCACACCCTCGAGCTCCTGTTTTCCCGCCTCTCGCGCGCACGCGAGTGCCTCCTCGAGGCTCGCCAGCGCGTCGCGCGTGCGTCCCACCAGCGCCACGCCGGCGCTCGTCAGCTGCACGCCGTGGGTGTCGCGCACGAACAGCGCCACCCCCAGGTCCGCCTCGACCTTCTGCACCGCCCGGGTAAGTACCGAGGAGGCGATCGACAGGCGCTGCGCCGCATGGCCGAAGTGCAGCTCTTCGGCGACGGCGAGGAAGTAGCGCAGTTCACGGGCCTCCATCCTCCACACGCTCCCGCTTTGGGGGAAATGCGACAAATCCGAACAATACACCAAACCAACAGATGACTGATTCTCATCGCCGATTACCCAACGGTCATTTCCGATTCCAACCCCGCTTGGGTATACACACAAGTCAAATCCTGTATGCCACAACACCGCAACCTTCGCCCGATCCCCACGGTGGAGGCCAAGCTACGGGTCCCTCCGACCCCGCGCCACCTGGTTCTCCGCAAGCGGCTGCTCGATATTCTTGACAGCGGGATCGGTGAGCGTCTCGTGCTGCTCTCCGCGCCCGCCGGAGCCGGCAAGACGGTCCTGCTCACCTCGTGGGTCGGTACCCGCCGGCTGCCAGGCCCCGTCTGCTGGCTCTCGCTCGACAGCGAGCACAACGACGCCTCCCGCCTGCTCCAGGATCTGCTGAGCGCGCTGCGCAGCACCGGGCTGATCGCGCACGAAAGCACCCTGGGTCAGATCACCTCCCCACCCGGCGCCCGCACCGAGCGCTTCCTCGCGCTGCTCGTCAACGGCCTCGCGGAGCTGCCCTCCCCCGTGGTGCTCGTGCTCGACGAGGTCCACGAGCTCTCGAGCCCCGCCGCCACCGCCGCGCTCGACTTCCTGGTGCGCCACGCGCCCCCCCAGTGCCGACTCGTGCTCGCCGGCCGCGCCGACCCGCACCTGCCGATCGAGCGGCTGCGCGTCGGCGAGGGCTTCACGGAGCTGCGCGTCGCAGACCTCGCCTTCGACCGCGCGGAGACCTCCGAGCTGTGCCGCCAGCTCGAGCTCCCGCTCTCCGAGACCGACATCGACTCCCTGTGGGCGCGCACCGAGGGGTGGGCCGCCGCCCTGCGGCTCGCCGCGCTCTCGCTGCACGGGCACCCCGAGCCGGCGCGCTTCGTCGCCGAGCTCACCGGCACCGACCACGCAGTCGCCGACTACCTCGTCTCCGAGGTTCTCGCCCGCCAGCCCCCCGAGCGGCGCGAGCTGATGCTGCGCACCAGCCTCGTCGACGCCGTCAGCCCCGAGCTCGCCGATGCCCTCACCAGCGTCCAGGGCGGCGCCGGCGCGCTCACCGCGCTCGAGCACTCCGGGGCGCCCGTCCAGACCACTGACGCCGACGGCGATCGCTGGTACCGCTACCACCCGCTCTTCCGCGAGCTGCTGCTCGCCCACCTGCGCCACGCCCACCGCGAGGAGGTCCCGCTGCTGCACCGCCGTGCCGCGCATTGGTACGCGCAGCACGGCGACATGATGCCCGCGATCCGCCATGCGCTCGCCGGGGAGGAGTGGGAGCACGCGGGCAGCCTGATCGCCGAGAACTGGCTCGAGCTCTTCCTCGGTGGCCGCACGGCCGCGATGCGCGGCCCGATGGCGCAGCTGCCCGAGGAGATCGTCGCGGCCGACCCCCGGCTCGCCGTCGCCTTCGCCGGCAGCCGCCTGCAGGACGGCGACCTGCAGGAGGCCGAGCGCCACCTCGCGGTCGCGCGCCACGGCCGCGGCGAGGCGCCCGCACGAGTGCGCGAGCAGCTCGACATCACGCTCGCCGCGGTCGCGCTCCACCACGCGCGGCTACGGGTTCACCTCCCCGACGCGGAGCGCCTCGGCCGCAGGCTGACCGGTCTCGCGCGCGCCTCCCCGCACCATTGCTGGGCCACGCTGCGCAGCTACGCCCTCGCCAACCTCGGCGCCACACGGCTGTGGTCCGGCGAGCCCGAGGCCGCCGCCACCGCGCTGCAGGAGGGCCTCGCCCTGGCCGCCGAGGGCGGCCGCGAGCAGATCGCCCTCGACTGCCTCGCCCAGCTCGCGATCGTGCACCTGCTCCGCGGCGAGCTCGCCCGCGCCGAGGAGCTCGGCTCCGAGGCCATCCAGCTCGCCGAGCAACGCGGCTGGCACGAGGGCCCCGCCGCTGCGTGCGCCCACCTCGCCGGAGCCGCCGTCGCCTACCGGCGAGGAGAGTTCGAGCGCGCCGAGGGCCTGCTCGCCCATACCGCCGCCGACACGGCCGAGGCACCCGTGCGACACGCAACCGGCCTGCTGCAGGCGCTCGCGCTCGCCGCCGCCGGCCCCCGCTCCGCCGCCCACGGCGCGCTCAAGCTGCGCGCGATCCGCGCGGCCGCCACCGAGGGGGAGCCGACGCCCATGTTCGTGAGGATCGCCCTTCAAGACGCCGAGCCACGGGTGCTCGCCGCCGCCGGCGAGATCGCGCAGGCGCGCGCGGTGCTGGCGGAATCCCGCGCGCAGCTGCCCGCGTGCCCCGAGCTGCTCGTCCGCCAAGCGGCGCTCGAGCTGCAGGCCGGCGAGCCAGAGCGCGCCGGCGAATCGCTCGCCCCGGTGCTCGAGGCGAGCGCCGCCGAGGAGAGCACCGCCCGGGAGAGCGCCGCCCGGGAGAGCACCGCCGGGGAGAGCACCGCCGGGGAGAGCGCCTGCATCCACCCGGCGACCCTGATCGAGGCGTGGCTCCTGCAGGCGCTCACCGAGCACGCCGCCGAGGAGGAGCGGGCAGCCGCGCAGGCGCTCGATCGTGCGCTTGCACTCGCCGAGCGCGAGCCCTATCGCGACGCCTTCCTACTCGGCGGCACCGCGGTGCGCGAGTTGCTGGAGCGTCAGGCGCAGACTGGCACCGCCCACCCCGCCCTGCTGGAGGTGCTGCTCGACGGTGCCGGGCAGGCGGGTGGGGTCCAGCTCGGTAGCGCCCTGGCCGAGCCGCTCACCGAGCGCGAGCAGCGCATCCTGCGGTATCTCCCCACGATGCTCTCCAACGCGGAGATCGGCGCCGAGATCTTCGTCTCGCTGAACACCGTCAAGACGCATCTGCGCAGCATCTACCGCAAGCTCGAAGCCACCGGCCGCGCCGACGCCGTCGAAAAGGCCCGCCGCCTCGGTCTGCTCCCCTCAGGGATCAAGCGCCCCCGGGTCGTGCAGCGCGTGTAACGGCCCCGAGTCGAGCAGCGCGTGTAAGTAAGCGGCCCCCGCTTTGCGAGCTCCCTCGTCCGCTCACTCCTTGGCGGCCGCCTCTCCGACCCCCTCCTCGGACTCGGGCAGCCGCCGCACCTCGATCAGCTCGAGGCCGAGCGCCTGGATACGATCGAGCAGGCCGTGCAGCGCCGCCTGGTCGCGCACCGGGCCGCGCAGCACGGTCTCCACCGATTGGACGGTCGCGTCCATGCCCTCGAAGACTGCGAGCAACTGCTCGCTCACCCGTCCCTTGATGTGGATCTCATAGCCGGCGGAGCTCACGCGCGCGGTCCTCCCGTGCACTGCGATCCCAGACATCGCGCACAATGCGGGCCATCAGTCCTCGGCGAACGCCTTGCGTATCTGGTCCTCCTGCTCTTTCGAGAGGTTGGTCTCGAGCAGTTCGGGCTGGTGGCCCGCGAACGCCTCCTGCACCCGGTCGAGCACCGCGTCCGAGGTCAGCGCAAAGAGCGCCGATGTACCGGGGGTCACCTGCGCGCGGACCCGTTCGATGAACTTGTCGTCGATCCCCACGTCGGTGAGCGAGCCCGCGACCGCGCCCGCCGCAGCCCCGATCGCCAGACCGAGGAAGGGGATGAAGAAGATCAGGCCAAACAGGAGGCCCCAGAACGCGCCGCCGAGCGCGCCCGCCCCGGCGAGGTTGTTCAGCTGGCGCGTTTTCGGCTTTTTCTTGTCCGCCGGCCAGGTCACGATCGCGCCGTCGTGCACCTGGATCAGCTGTTCGCTCTGCAGCCGCTCGAGCGTGTTCACGGCTTCCTCCGCGCCCTCCGCGGTGGGGAACTTCCAGACTGTGAGCGTTGCCACTTCGCCGACCTCCTCGAGTTGATGTCGATCCGACCCGAATCGCGCCGCGCCAAGCCCCGTGTCTCCGGTCCGACAGGGGCGCAGCGCCTCTGTGACGGCGCGCGCGGGATCAGTAGTCCGGTTCCCAGCGCGCGGTGAGCTGGTACAGGATCACGATGTCCAGAGCGATGATCATCATCGACCACAGCGGGAACAGCGTGAAGGTGCCGAACTGCACGAGCACGTTGAGTGTCACGAAGATGATCCCCAGCCAGCGCGCCCAGCTCTGCGCGGCGAGCAGGCCGAGGCCGGTGAGCGCGACCAGCGATCCGAGGATCAGATGCGCCCAGCCCCACGCGGTGATGTCCCACACGACCACCCCATGGCCACCCACCGTGATTACTTCGTTGTTGATCACTGCCGCTAGGCCCCACATCGCATCGAGGAAACCCCCGATCAGCATGATCACGCCAGCGAAAATTATCCAGCCGCTGATCCCGCCGGTGGACTGGTAGCGGTCGCCGGCGGGGCCCGGCTCGGGAATGGTGCTCGACATTGCGATCCTCCTAGAAGCGACGGTTTGCACCGCCCAGGAGAGCGGCACGCCTGATATGCAGATGGGCGCATTGCCCGCCTTGCACTTGCCAGCATTGCCCGCCCACGGGTGAGAGCTCATCACCCAGGTGGGATGACCTGGTGGCAGTCACGAGAGCTCGGAGCGTCTTCCTTCACCACCGCGAGCAGCACCGGGTTGAACGCACAGCTCAACCCCAGCAGGGCGACGTTGACGATCATCTCGCGCCCCGCATCGGTCGAGCCTCGCCTCCCGCGAGGTAAGCTGCCGTCACCCTCGCTGGGCGATTCGATCGGATACCTTTGGATGCTCGGATGAGCGCTGCCGCCACGACCAGCACGCTGCCGCTGCGCGAGCGCCCCGCGTGGGCCGCGCTGGCCGAGCACTTCGAGGCGATCCGCGGGGTGCACCTGCGTGAGCTGTTCGCAGGCGATCCCGAGCGCGGCGAGCGACTGGTGGCGGAGGGCGCGGGCCTGTACCTGGACTACTCCAAGAACAGGGTCACCGATGAGACACTCGGCCTGCTGGTTGCGCTCGCCGAGCAGTCGGGGCTGGCGGGGCGGATCGAGGCGATGTTCGCCGGCGAGCGGATCAACGTCTCGGAGAACCGCGCGGTGCTCCATGTCGCGCTGCGGATGCCCAAGGGCACCTCGCTGATCGTGGACGGCGTGGACGTCGTGGGGCAGGTGCACGAGGTGCTCGAGCGGATGAGCGCCTTCGCCGAACGGGTGCGAGCGGGCGAGTGGCTGGGCCATACGGGCAGGCCGATCCGCAGCGTGGTGAACATCGGCATCGGCGGCTCGGACCTCGGCCCGGTGATGGCGTATGAGGCGCTGCGCCACTACACGCGCCGCGATATGACGTTCCGCTTCGTCTCCAACGTCGACGCCACCGACTTCGTCGAGGCGACCCGCGACCTGGACCCCCAGGAGACCCTGTTCGTTGTCTCCTCGAAGACCTTTACGACCCAGGAGACGATGACCAACGCGCGCTCCGCGCGGGAGTGGTCGCTGGCGGCCCTCGCGGACGAGGCGGCGATCGCCAAGCACTTCGTGGCCGTCTCCACCAACGCCGAGGAGGTCGCGAAGTTCGGGATCGACACCGCCAACATGTTTGGCTTCTGGGATTGGGTCGGGGGGCGCTACTCGATGGACTCGGCGATCGGACTCTCCACCATGCTCGCGGTGGGGCTCGAGCGCTTCGGGGATCTGCTGGCGGGCTTCCACGCGATGGACGAGCACTTCCGCGCCACCCCCTTCGCGGGCAACCTCCCGGTCGTGATGGGCCTGCTCGCGCTCTGGTACGGCGACTTCTTCGGCGCGGAGACCCACGGGGTGATGCCATATGAGCAGTACCTCAAGCGCTTCCCCGCCTACCTGCAGCAGCTCACGATGGAGTCGAACGGCAAGCGCGTGACGCTCGCGGGCACCGAGGTGGACTACCAGACGGGGGCGGTCTACTGGGGTGAGCCGGGCACCAACGGTCAGCACAGCTTCTACCAGCTGATCCACCAGGGCACGAAGCTGATCCCGGTGGACCTGATCGGCTTTGCCAAGAGCCCGATCGAAGAAGCCGATCCCGCCCGCGCCGGCTCGCTGGCCTGGAGCCAGCTACGCCACCACCACGACCTGCTGATGTCCAACGTCTTCGCGCAGGCGCAGGCCCTCGCCTTCGGGAAGACCGCCGCGGAGGTGCGCGCGGAGGGCGCACCGGAGGCGGTCGTCCCCCACCGGGCGATGCCCGGCAACCGCCCCACCAACACGATCCTCGCCGAGCAGCTGACGCCGCACACGCTGGGCGCGCTGGTGGCGCTTTACGAGCACAGCGTCTTCACCCAGGGCGCGATCTGGGGGATCAACCCCTTCGATCAGTGGGGCGTGGAGCTCGGCAAGGCGCTCGCCAAGCGGATCGTCCCGGAGCTGCTGGATGCGACTGAGCCCGATCTGCAGCACGACAGCTCCACCAACGCGCTGATTCGGCGCTACCGCGCGATGCGCTGAGGAGCCTCCGGGCGCTCACCCACAGGGAGTGAGGTCGGCTCACCCAGTCGCGTGGGATCGTTCCCTCGTAATGGCGAGCACCCACAAGGGCGCGGTTGCATCGATCCGCCCGCAGCGGCGTGCCATGGGCGCCGGCCAGAGGGTGCCGCACCTCTCTCCGCAGGAGCGCGCCGCACGCGGCAAAGCGGCGCGCGTGGAGGCGCCCCGCTCGCGCCACGCCGAGTGGGAACCGTGGGCCGAGCGCCCCGATCCGGTCGCGCTGCTGGAGGAGCAGGCCACCACGCGCGTGCCCGAGCTGGTCCCGATCCGCTACGGGCGGATGCTGGCCTCGCCCTTCGCCTTCTTCCGCGGGGCCGCCTATGGGATGGCCGCCGATCTTGCCTCGACCCCCCGCTCGGGCATCCAGGTGCAGCTCTGCGGCGACGCGCACCTCTCGAACTTCGGCGGCTTCGCCTCCCCGGAGCGCGACCTGGTGTTCGACGTCAACGACTTCGACGAGACGCTTCCCGGACCCTGGGAGTGGGACCTCAAGCGCCTCGCGGCGAGCATCGCGATCGCGGGGCGCGAGCGCGGGTTCAACGCCAGGCAGCGCCGCGACGCGGTGGGCGCCACGGTGCGCCAGTACCGCGAATCGATGCAGCGCTTCGCGGGGATGCACAACCTCGACATCTGGTACGCCCGCCTCGGCGCGACGGAGATCCTCACGCGCTTCGAGGCGGAGGCCAACGCCCAGCAGGTCAAGACGTTCCGCAAGACCGCCGAGACGGCAAGGAGCAAGGACAACACCCGCGCCTTCTCACGGCTCGCGCACACGATCGACGGAGAGCCCCAGATCATCAGCGACCCGCCGCTGATCGTGCGGATCGAGGATCTGCTGGCCCCGGAGCAGGCCGCCGAATTCGAAGAGGGCATGCACGCGCTGCTGCGCTCCTACCGTGCGAGCCTCCAGGGCGACCGGCGCAAGCTGCTCGAGCGCTACCGCTACGTGGACCTCGCGCGCAAGGTCGTGGGCGTGGGGAGCGTCGGCACGCGCGCGTGGGTCGTGCTGATGCTCGGCCGCGACGGCGAGGACCCCCTGTTCCTGCAGTGCAAGGAGGCGCAGCCCTCGGTGCTCGAGCCGTTCCTCGGCAAGAGCGAGTTCGCCCACCACGGCCGGCGGGTCGTCGAGGGGCAGCGCCTGATGCAGGCCTCCAGCGACATCATGCTCGGCTGGCTGCGCACCACCGGCCTCGACGGGGAGACACGCGACTTCTACGTGCGCCAGCTGTGGGACTGGAAGAGCTCCGCCGACGTCGAAGCGATGGCGCCCTCGGGGATGGCGCTCTACGGGCGGATGTGCGGCGGAACGCTCGCCCGCGCCCACGCCCGCTCGGGCGACTGCATCGCGATCGCGAGCTACCTCGGCAAGGGGGACACCTTCGACCGCGCGCTCGAGCGCTTCGCCGAGATCTACGCCGACCAGAACGAACTGGATTACCGCGCGCTCCAGGAGGCGGTGGCAAGCGGCCGCGTCACCGCGGAGAGCGGGGTTTGAAGATCCCGCGGACGGCGGACCAAAGATTTTGCCTCGAGATCGTCCCCTGGGCGGGTGCGGGGCGCGGCGCCGCGCCTCGGGCGCCTACCCTGTAGCGCATGGCGCGCGTTGGCTTGCTCACCGGCGGCGGGGACTGCCCCGGCCTGAACGCGGTGATCCGCGCCGCGGTGCGCAGCGGTCTCGCCTCCGGCAGGCACAGCTTCGTGGGGTTCCGCTACGGCTGGGCGGGGGTGCTGGCGGACGAGGCGATCGAGCTGACGCTCCAGAGCACCGTGGGGATCCTCCCACGCGGGGGCACGATCCTCGGCACCTCGCGCACCAACCCCTTCGCCGAGGGGCAGGGCGGCTTGGAGGCGATCCGCAACACGCTGCGCCGCCGGGAGGTGGACGCGCTGATCCCGATCGGCGGCGAGGACACGCTCGGGGTGGCGCTGCGCCTGCACGAGGCGGGCATCCCGATCGTGGGGGTCCCGAAGACGATCGACAACGACCTCGCCGGCACCGACGTCACGTTCGGCTTCCAGACCGCGGTGCAGATCGTGACGGACGCGATCGACCGCCTGCACACCACCGCCGAGTCGCACAACCGCGTGATGGTGGTCGAGGTGATGGGCCGTCACGCCGGCTGGATCGCCACACACGCGGGGATCGCCGGCGGCGCGGATGCGATCCTCGTGCCCGAGCGCCCCTTCGACATCGAGGAGGTCTGCGCGCACCTGCGCCGCCGCCACGAGCGGGGGCGCAGCTTCTCGATCGTGGTCGTCGCCGAGGGCGCCACCCCGCGCGCGGGGACGATGCAGACCCTGCAGGGCACCGCCACCGACGCCTTCGGGCACGCGCGGCTCGGGGGCATCGGGGTGACACTTGAGCGCGAGATCGAGCAGCGCACCGGCTTCGAGACGCGCGTCACAATCCTCGGCCACGTGCAGCGCGGGGGCACGCCCACAGCGTTCGACCGGGTGCTCGCCACCCGCTTCGGGGTCGCCGCGATGTACGCGGTGGCGAGCGGGCGCTTCGGCACGATGGTCGCGCTGCACGGCACCGCGATCGTCGAGGTCGAGCTCGCGCAGGCGCTCCAGGGCCCCAAGCTACTCGACCCCGAGCTGTACGCGACCGCGGAGCTGTTCTTCGGCTGAGAGAGTGGCGCAGTCGGCCGGAGGCCGACGAGCCGGGCCCCTCTTCTTTAATCTCAAGGGTGGCGCAGTCGGCCGGAGGCTGACGAGCCGGGCCCCTCTTCTTTAATCTCAAGGGTGGCGCAGTCGGCCGGAGGCCGACGAGCCGGGCCCCTCTATCTTCAGTCAATCATGCGCGCGATGGTCTTCGAGCAGGTCGGCCGGCCGCTGCGCGCGGTGGAGCGCGCGGTCCCCGAGCCCGCGCCGGGCCAGCTGCTGCTGAGGGTGCACGCCTGCGGGGTGTGCCGCACCGACCTGCACCTGCTCGACGGCGAGGTCGCGATCGCCTCGCCGCCGCGGATTCTCGGCCACCAGATCGTCGCAACCGTCGAGTCGGACGGGCGGCGCGTGGGGGTGCCCTGGCTGGGGTGGACCTGCGGGGAGTGCGCCTACTGCCGCTCCGGACGCGAGAACCTCTGCCCGTGCGCGCGCTTCACCGGGCGCGACATCGACGGGGGGATGGCGGAGTACGCGGTCGCCGACGAGCGCTTCTGCTTCGCGATCCCGCCCGGCTACCCCGACACCCAGGCCGCTCCGCTGCTGTGCGCGGGGCTGATCGGCTACCGCGCGCTGCGCATGGCCGGCCGGGCGCAGCGCCTCGGTCTCTACGGCTTCGGCGCCGCCGCCCACATCCTCGCCCAGGTCGCGATCTGGCAAGGCCGGCGCGTGTTCGCGTTCACGCGCCCCGGCGACATGGCGGCCCAGACCTTCGCGCTCGAGCTCGGCGCGGCGTGGGCCGGGGACTCCCACGAGTCCCCACCGGAGCAGCTCGACGCCGCGATCGTGTTCGCCCCTGACGGCGCGCTCGTCCCGCTCGCGCTGCGCACGGTGGCCCCGGGCGGGACGGTCGTCTGCGGCGGCATCCACATGAGCGACATCCCCAGCTTCCCGTACGCCAACCTCTGGGAGGAGCGCACCCTGCGCTCCGTCGCCAACCTCACCCGCCGCGACGCCGAGGAGTTTCTCGCGCTCGCCCCCCGCGTGCCGATCAAGACTCAGGTCACCGCCTACCCGCTGGAGGACGCCAACGGCGCGCTGGGTGACCTGCGGGCGGGGCGCTTCACCGGGGCCGCGGTGCTGACGGTGTAGGGCGGGCTCATCATGTGCGCCGCGGCCAAACCCGCCCATTCCTCGTAGGGGGCGAAGAACGCGCGCACCTCGTGCTCCTCGGCGCGTGGATGGGAGGCCCACCCACCCC
>JBIOEY010000004.1:0-45028 GCA_044446505.1 Solirubrobacterales bacterium | reverse complement strand
GCCATCAGCGCACCGCCGCCCAGATCGGCGATCTGGCCCGCCGCCTGCACCGGCTCGCCCCCGCGCTCGCCGGTCAGGCCCAGCAGCCCGATCAGCCCGAGGTAGTTCATGTCGTGCCCGGAGGCATCGCGCTTGGGTCCCGTCTGGCCGTAGCCGGAGATCGCGCAGTACACGATTCCGGGGTTCACCTCGCGCATCCGCTCGTAGCCCACGCCGAGGCGGTCCAGGACCCCGGGGCGGAAGGACTCGAGCACCACGTCGTGCTCGCGCACGAGCGCCAGCAGCACCTCGCGCCCCTCCTCGCGCTTGAGGTCGATGCGGATCGAGCGCTTGTTGCGGTTCAGCGCGAGGAACAGCGCGGACTTGGCGCTGTCCTCCGCGCCCTCCACGTAGGGGGGAGACCAGCGAATGTAGTCGCCCATCCCGGTGTCCTCCACCTTCAACACCTCCGCGCCGAAGTCCGCGAGCAGCAGCGAGCAGAATCCGCCGGGCAGCAGGCGGGAGAGGTCGAGCACGCGGATGCCCGCGAGCGGAAGCCTGGAGGGTGGCGCAGCCGGCCGGAGGCCGGCGAGCTGGGCCCCTCCTTCTCGGTCTTCAGCCATCGCGCTGCGGGACGTTCAGCAGCCGGCGAGCCTCCTGCGCGGTGGCGGGGCGGCGGCCAACGTCTTCGGTCATCTGCCGTGCCTTCGCGATCAGCTCGCCGTTGGAGCGCGCCATCTCGCCGCTCGGGAGGTAGAGGTTGTCCTCCAGGCCCACCCGGATCGAGCCGCCGAGGGTCAGCGCGGCGGCGAGGAGCAGCCACTGCTCGCGGCCGATCCCGATCACCGCCCAATGCGAGCCCGCCGGGATGTTGGCGACCATCGCGGCGAGGTTGCGCGCGCCCGGGGGGACCCCGCCGACGACGCCCATGATGCAGTCCACGTGCAGCGGGGGCTCCAGGACGCCCATGTCGATCAGCGGCTCCAGGCTGCCCACGTGGCCGAGGTCGAAGCACTCGTGCTCCGGTTTGATGCCGAGCTCGTTCATCGCGCGCAGCAGCTCGATGATCTCCTCGAAGGGGTTCGCGAAGACCATCTTGAACACGAAGTCCTTGCGCGAGCGCGAGTACTTGGCGTAGTTCATCGAGCCCATGTTCAGCGCCGCGACTTCAGGGCGGCACTCGCGCAGGTAGGCCACGCGCTTCTCCACCGAGATCCCCGCGGCGCCGGTGGAGAAGTTGATGATCGCCGCGTCCCCCACCTCCGCGCGGATCGCCTCGGCGATCGCCCTGTAGTCCTCCACCTCGAAGCTCGGCGAGCCGTCCGGTTTGCGCGCGTGGATGTGGATCATCGTCCCCCCCTCGTCCACGATCCGCCGCGCCTCCGCCGCGTACTCCGCGGGGGTGTAGGGGATCGCGGGGCACTGCTCGCGGTTGGCGAGCACGCCGGAGATCGCGCAGGTGATGACCACGGGATTCTCCACGCTCATGGCCTCGGAATCCAATCACGCCACCCTGAGTTCGCAGGGCAAGCTGGGCAAGGACGCAGTGAGCGAAGTGTGCTTTGCACACGAGCGATCGAGGACGCCGATCCAGCGCCGCCATGCGGGCTCAGGGTCATACCGGGACGACCCCGTGCCGCTTCCACGGCCGCTCGACCTTCTTGCTCTGCGCCATCTCGAGCGCCCGGCAGATCGTCTCGCGGGTCTCGCGGGGGTCGATCACGTCGTCGATGAGGTCGTTGCCGGCGGCGATGTAGACGTCGAACATCTTGCGGAAGCTCTCGATCAGCTCGGCCTTCTTGGCCTCGGGGTCCTCGGCCTCGTCGACGACCTTGCGGAAGGCGATCTCCACGACGCCCTCCGCGCCCATCACGGAGATCTCCGCGCTCGGCCAGGCGACGATCAGGTCGGGCTCGTAGGCGCGGCCGTTCATCACGTAGTAGCCCGCGCCGTACGCCTTGCGGGTGATCACGGTGATCTTGGGGACGGTGGCGTTGGCGACGGCGTAGAGCATCTTGGCGCCGTGGCGGATGATCCCTTCGGCCTCCACTTTCGTGCCCACCATGAAGCCGGGGACGTCCTGGATGAACACCAGGGGGACCGCGAAGGCGTTGCAGAGGTTCACGAAGCGCGCGGCCTTGTCGGCGGAGTCGTTGTCGAGGATCCCCCCCAGCTGCTTGGGCTGGTTGGCGACGATCCCCACGGGGCGCCCCCCGAAGCGCGCGAAGCAGGTGATGATCGTCTTGGCCCACTGGCGCTTGATGTCGAGGTACTCCCCGTCGTCCACGATCAGCTTGATCACCTCGTACATGTCGTAGGGCTTGCGGTTGGACTCGGGGAGCACATCCAGCAGCCCCTCCTCGCGGCGATCGATCGGGTCGGCCGCCGCGCGCACGGGGGGGCGCTCTTCGCAGTTCTGGGGCATGTAGGAGAGGTACTCCCTGATCCGCGCGATGCACTCCTCGTCGTCGGCGACCTCCATGTCTCCCACACCGGACTTGCGGCAGTGCACGCGCGAACCCCCCAGTTCCTCCTGGGTCACGTCCTCCCCCACCGCCGCCCGCACCAGGTGGGGGCCGGCGAGCGCCATCGAGCCGCGGCCCTTCACCATCGGGACGAAATCCGCGAGGCCGGGGATGTAGGCGGTGCCGGCGGCGCACGGCCCCATCAGGGCGGCGACCTGGGGGATCACCCCGCTCATCACGACCTCCTCGCGGAACAGGTGCCCCGAGCCGGCGAACATCGCGCCCGCGGCCTCCTGCACGCGCGCGCCGGCGGAGTCGAGCAGCCACACGAACGGGATGCGCTTGGTGAGCGCGAGCTCGCGCAGGCGGGTGACCTTGAACTCCCCGGTCATCCCCATCGAGCCGGCCATCACGGTGAAGTCGTACGCGCACACCGCCGCGAGGCGGCCGTCGATCTTGCCGTAGCCGGTGATCACCCCGTCCGCGGGCGCCTCCACGCCATCCATCGCGCGCTGCGCGGAGTGCGGGCGCCCGTGGATGCCGAGCTCCACGAACGTCCCCTCGTCGATCAGCAGCGCGATCCGCTCGCGCGCGGTGAGCTTGCCGCGCTCGTGCTGCTTGGCGATCTTCTCCTCGCCGCCCCCCAACCGCGCCTTGGCGCGGCGGGCCTGGAGGTCCTCGACCAGCGGCCGCAGCAGCGATGTGGGTGCGTCGGTCGCGGTACCGGTGGCGTTCGCGGATGTGCCGGGGGCATCGGTGGGGGTGCCGGGGGCGTCGATCGACGTGTCGTCGCCCATCAGCGGCCTTTCCACTGGGGATCGCGCTTTTCGAAGAACGCGCTGACGCCCTCCACGATGTCCTCGGTGGAGAGCGCGAGCGTGAGCTGCGCGCGCAGGTAGTCCAGGGCGTCGTCCAACGGCATGTCCATCTGGCGGCGCATCGCCTCCTTGCCGAGGCGCACGATCAGCGGGGACTTCGCGGCGAGCTTCCCCGCCCACTCCGCGACCGCCCCGTCGAACTCCTGCGCCGGCAGCACCCTGTTGACGATCCCCACGGCGAGCGCCTCCCGCGCGCTCCAGCGCTCACCGAGCAGCAGCAGCTCGTTGGCCTTCTTGCGGGGCACGTTGCGGTAGATCAGCGCCATGATCATGAACGGGAACGCCCCCACGTTGATCTCGGGCGTGCTGAACGTCGCCTGCTCGGAGGCCACGATCAGGTCGCACGCCAGCGCGATCCCGAGCGCGCCCGCGAGCACGTGCCCCCGCGCCGCGCAGATCGTGGGCTTGCCGAGCGACCCGATCAGCTTGAACAGCCCCACGAAGTGCTCGGAGCCGAAGTGCTTGTACACGAGCGGCACATCCCCCGCGAACCCCCCCAGGTTGGCCCCCGAGGAGAACACCTTCTCGTGCGAGGAGGCGAGCACCACGCAGCGCACCTCCTCCTCCGAGCGCGCCCGCTCGAGCGCCGCGATCAGCCCGCCGAGCAGCTCCGCCGACAGCGCGTTGCGCGTCGCGGGCTCGTTCAGCGTGATCGTGGCCACGCCGTCGGCCACCTCGTAGAGCACGGGCTGCTCGGACACGCTGGGCATCGTACCCGCCTCCAGCGTCACCGCGCTCGATCCCTGGCCGACCAGCCAGCCGGGTCAGCGCCCCGCTTTCCTTTTCCTGGCTGAAGCGCTAGTTTCTCCAGACACAAGCGAGACGACCCCAGACCCGAGCACGACAAGGAGCCCCATCGAAATGGCCGCCACCGCCGAGAGCGTCCTGAAGCCCGACTTCGCAGCGAAGCGCAAACACTTCCTGTTCACCGACGAGCACGAACAGCTGCGTGAGTCGATCCGCAGCTTCGCTCAGAAAGAGCTCGCCCCGCACGCGGACGAGTGGGAGGAGACCACGTTTCCCGACTCCGTGTTCACGCGCATGGGGGAGCTGGGCTTCCTCGGCCTCGACAAGCCCGAGGAGTACGGGGGGCAGGGCGGGGACTACTACAGCGCGCTCGTGCTCGCCGAGGAGATCGGGCACGGCAACTGCGGGGGCCTCGCGATGGGGATCGCGGTGCAGACCGACATGGCGATGCCCCCGATCCTCGCGTTCGGCACCGAGGAGCAGAAGCAGCAGTGGGCGGCGCCGGCGATCGCGGGGACGAAGATCCTCTGCCTCGGGATCACCGAGCCCGACGCGGGCTCCGACGTCAAAGGGATCAAGACGCGCGCGGTCAAAGACGGCGACGAATACGTGATCAACGGCTCGAAGACCTACATCACCAACGGCCACCGCGCGGACGTGATCGTGCTCGTCACCAAGACCGACCCGGATGCGGGGTACGACGGCTTCACGCTGTTCCTCGTCCCGATGGACGCCCCCGGGGTGTTGCGCGAGCAGAAGCTCAAAAAGATGGGGATGCACGCCTCGGACACCGCGCTGCTCGCCTTCCAGGACGTGCGCGTCCCCGAGAGCGCCGTGCTGGGCCAGGTCGGCAGGGGCTTCTACCACATCATGTGGGAGCTCCAGGGCGAGCGCCTGATCGGCGCCGCCGGGAGCGTCGCCGGCGCGCAGCGCGTGTTCGAGCGCACGCTCGTGTACGCCAAAGAGCGCCACGCCTTCGGCCGCGCGATCGGCAACTTCCAGGTGATCCGCCACAAGTTCGCCGAGATGGCCACCAAGATCGAGACGGCCCGCCAGATGGTCTACATGACCGCGTGGCGCCAGCAGAACGGCGACTACCCCGTGCGCGAGATCTCGATGGCCAAGCTCCACGCCTCCCGCATCGCCTGCGAGGTCGCCGACGAGTGCCTCCAGATCCACGGGGGCGCGGGCTACATGAAGGAGTACGGGATCGAGCGCGCCTGGCGCGACCTGCGCCTCAACCGCATCGGCGCCGGCACCGACGAGATCATGCTCGAGGTCATCGGGCGCTCGTACGGGCTCTAAATCGCCGAGCGCGCCACATGCTTGAGAGAGAGCTGAAGGCCATGCCGCATGCGGCATGGCCGGGAGGGCCGCATGCGGCCCTCCCCCGAAGCCGCACATGTGCGGCTTCGTCCGATAGGCGCATGCGCCTATCGGCCAGGTGGTGCATGCACCACCTGGAACTACAGGGACCTCTCCCATGAGCAACCCCACGCCCCCCTTCACCGACGAGCACGAGGAGCTCCGCTCCTCGATCCGGCGTTTCGTCGAGAACGAGCTCGCGCCCCACGCCCAGCGGTGGGAGGAGGAGGAATGGTTCCCCGACGAGGTCTTCCCCAAGTTGGCCTCCCACGGCTTCCTCGGGCTGAAGTACCCCGAGGAGTATGGGGGGCAGGGCGGGGACTACCTGCACGAGGCGATCCTCATCGAGGAGCTCACCCGCACCGGCTCCGGCGGGACCGCCGCGGGGATCGGAGCGCACGTCAACATCGCCACGCCCCCGATCTGGAGGTTCGGCACCGAGGAGCAGAAGCAGCGCTACCTCGCGCCCGCGATCCGCGGCGAGCAAATCGGGGCGCTGGCGATCACCGAGCCCGGCGCCGGCTCCGATGTTGCCGCGCTGCGCACCCGCGCCGCGCCCGTCGATGGCGGGTGGGTGCTCAACGGGGAGAAGACCTACATCACCAACGGAGTGCGCGCCCACTTCATCGTCACCGCCGTGAAGACCAAGGAAACGACCCCGCCCGCCCGCCACCACGGGATCTCCTTCCTAATCGTCGAGCGCGGCGAGGGCGTGAGCTCGTCCAAGCTGAAGAAGCTCGGCTGGGCCGCCTCCGACACCGCGACGATCGCCTTCGAGGACGTGTTCGTGCCCACCGAGAACCTGCTCGGCCCCGAGCACGAGGGCTTCAAGCTGATCATGGCCAACTTCCAGTGGGAGCGCCTCGCGATGGCGCTCGGCGCCGCCGCCGCGATGGGGCTCGCGTGGGAGCGCACCGCCGCCTTCGCGCGCGAGCGCCACGTCTTCGGGCGGCCCCTCGCCAAGCACCAGGTCACCCGCCACAAGCTCGCCGACCTGGCGACCAGCGTGTACACCTGCCGCTGCGTCACCTACGACGCGCTGCGCCGCTTCGTGGGAGGCGAGGAACCGCTCAAGGAGGTCACGATGGCCAAGCTCCTCACCCAGCGCGCCTCCTATGAGCTGATGGACGAGTGCCTCCAGATCCACGGCGGCGCGGGCTATATGCGCGAGTACTGGGTCGAGCGCGCCGCCCGCGACGCCCGCCTCGGCCCGATCGGCGGCGGCTCCGACGAGGTCATGCGCGAGATCCTCGGGCGCGTGCTCGCGCTGTAGGGGGAGTGCAAAGGTGTCCAAACCTTCTTCCCACCGCTTAGGTTCGCCGGTCGGTGGGTCGATGCAAGGGACGTGGCAGGTGCCCGCCCCATACCGCTGCTTGCACTCACCGCCTGCCTCTGGGCGGCCGCGGTCGGCGGGGCCGTGCCGGCGTCCGCCGACGCGAGCTCCTGCCCCAATGCGAACCTCACCCCGCAGGCGAGCAACGTCGACCTGGTCCGCGCGGCCGTCCTCTGCCTGATCAATCAGGAACGCGAACGCCACGGCGAGAGCGCGCTGGCGCCCAACGCCAAGCTCACCCGCGCCGCCGAAGGCCACAGCCGGGACATGGTCGAGCGCGACTACTTCTCCCACGTCACCCCCGGCGGCCAGACTCCGCTCGACCGGATCCGCGCGAGCGGCTACCTCTCCAGCCCGCAGGCCGGCTTCGCGATCGGCGAGAACATCGCCTGGGGCACTCTCTGGCTGGCCACGCCGCAGGCGATCGTCAACGCCTGGATGGCCTCCCCCGGGCACCGCGCGAACATCCTCGAAGCGCGCTACCGCGAAACCGGCGTGGGGGTCTCCCCGCACGCCCCCGCGGCGCTCGCCGAAGGGCAGGCCGGGGCGATCTACACGCAGGACTTCGGCACGATCGCCACCCCCAGTCGCTCCGCGCACAGCTCCGCCCGGCACGCGGGACGGATAACCTCCGCTGCTCAAACCAGCGAGCAGAGGAGCCACACACATAATGGGAGTTCTCGACGGAAAGTCCGCCATCGTCACCGGATCCGCGCGCGGCATCGGGCGCGCCACCGCAGAGCTGCTCGCCGCACACGGCGCGCACGTGCTCATCAACGATCTCGACGGCGACATCGCCAAGCAGGCCGCCGCTGAGATCGCGGGCGAGCACGCCGTGTTCGCCGGCGATTTGACCAAGCCCGGGGTCCCCGAGCAGCTCGTGCAGAGCGCCGTCGACGCGTTCGGCAAGATCGACATCATCGTCAACAACGCCGGCTACACCCTCGACGCGCCGATCCACAAGATGTCCGACGAGCACTTCCAGGCGATGCTCGACATCCACACCGTCGTCCCCTTCCGCGTGATCCGCGCCGCCGCCCCCCACCTGCGCGAGCCCGCCAAGCAGGAGCGCGAGGAGGGCCGCGAGGTGTTCCGCAAGATCGTCAACGTCTCCTCCACCTCCGGCACGATGGGGAACGCCGGGCAGGCCAACTACTCCGCCGCCAAGGCCGGCATCGTCGGGCTCACGAAAACGCTCGCCAAGGAGTGGGGCCAGTTCAAGATCAACGTCAACGCCGTCGCCTTCGGCTTCATCGACACCCGCCTCACCCAGGCGAAGGTGGAGGACAACACGATGGAGATCCACGGCGAGAAGGTCCAGCTCGGGATCCCCGAGCAGATGCGCCAGATGGCCTCCATGCTGATCCCAGTCGGCCGCCCCGCCTCGCCCGAAGAGGCCGCCGGCGGCGTCTTCTTCCTCTGCTCCCCCTGGTCCAACTACGTGCACGGGCAGACCCTCCACATCACCGGCGGCCTGTTCGGGGGGATGAGCGGCTGAGAGGGTCGCCGGTCGGCGCCAGGGACGGGATCGCGTAGATGGCCGCAGGACAGCGAGGCGGGGGCGGGTGGAATCGACGGCCGGGCCCCTCTTCTGCAGTCGGGCTACGGGCCGCGCAGGTCCAGCAGGCACCCTGAGAAGTACGCCGCCGCGGGGGAGGCCAGGTAGGCGGTCAGCGCCGCCACCTCCCCCGCGGGGGTCTGCGCACCCGGGGCGATCGTCGCCGTCGTAACCCCGTGGCGCGCCCACTCGATCGAGAGCGTCCGCGCGAGGTTCTCGAGACCCGCGCACGCCGCCTCCGCGTGTTCGCCCGCGTCGGCGCTCGGGGCGAGATATACGATTCGCCGGGCCCGCCCGCTCGGCTCGGCGGGCAGGAAGGCGCCGTTGACGACCGCGCGCGTGGCGCTCCAAGCGGCATCCATGCAGGCGCGCAGCGCCGCGTGCCCATCTCCGCCCCGCTCACGGCCGTGGGCGAAGAGGCCCGCGCCGTCCACCGCGAGCAGGTCGATCCGCCCGGCCTCGCGCACCACCGCCGCGACCGCCGCGTCCAGGCCGGTCTCGTCGGCGCCATCGGTCTCGCACACGGAGACCTTCGCCCCGAGTGCCGCGCACACATCGGACACGGCCACCCCCAGCGGCCCCTCAGGGGATGGCCCGGGGGCGAGTGCGAGCAGCACCGAGACGCCCTCCAGAAGGCCGGAGCGCAGTAGCTTGGATGCGTCGATCGCGCTCAGGGGACCGCGGGCGGGAACGGGCCGGACTGGAACGAGGGGAGGTCCGGCTCCTGCATCGTGCCGCTGTCCCCGTGGGCTTTGCGCAGGTCGAAGTAGAGCACCGCGGCCGCCAGCGCGGAGATCGGTGCGGTGAGGATGCCGACGACCACCCTCACCACGAGCCCCACGCCCGTGCCGGCGGCGTCGGCCGCCAACTCGACCGCCCCGCCCACGACGGGGACGAGGATCACGAGCAGGAGGATCACCGCGAACACGTTCCAGCCGTTGCCGCGCACCAGCTCGCGGCTGCGTCCCAGGGCGCGCGTGGCCCCGGGATGCTCGAGCACGACGACCGGGGCGGCGACCGACCAGAGCGTCGCGAGGATCAGACCCGGGACGACCAGGAGCAGGAGGCCGAACCCGATCCCGAGGCCGGCGAGGAGCGCGACCATGATCAGCTGGCCGAACACCGGTGTGACCGCCCGCAGCAGCTTGCCCACGCTCGCGTCTCGCCGGCCGTCCTGCACGTCCGCGACCAGCTCGACGACCATACCCGTGAACAGCGTGGTGGCCATGAAGGTGATCAGCAGCGCCACCACCGCAAGACCCGGCGAGGCCGCGATCAACAGGGCGCTGAGGACCACGGCGAACACCGCCACCACCGCCGCCGCCGGCATCAGCACGGGAGCCTGGTCCACGTAGATCTGGAACGTGCGGCCGATGACCGCGCCCACGTCGATCGGAGAAGCGGCCCCATTCGCCGGCCGCCCGCCGGCTGCGCCACCCTCTATCGAACTGCTCAAGCTGTCCTCCACGCCCTCGGCGGCCGGTCTGGGACCTGGGGCCCTGGAGGCCCTCAGCTGACCTGGCTAACAGTACGCGACGCCCCCGACGCCTTGGCGGCGCGGCGCTGCTCGCGCACCCGCCTGAGCGCCCCCCTGCGGCCGTGCTCCTCCAGGCCCGCGTACAGGCGCTTGATCTCGGTGAGGATCTCGTCTGCGACCGCCTGCTGCTGCTCGCGGGTGGGGTCGCCCACGCGCTCCCAGCGGAGCGCCTCGCCGTACTGCACCGTGACCTCGGGCAGCCGCAGGCGCTTCCAGTTGCGGATGCGCGAGGAGCCGTGGATCGCGATCGGCACCACCGGCGCTCCGCTCTCGAGCGCCAGGCGGCCGATCCCACGCTTGGCCTGCTCGGCGAGCTTGCCGGTGCGCGAGCGGCCCCCCTCGCAGTACATCGTGATCGCGCCCCCCCGCTCGAGGATCGTCTGCGCGGTGATGAACGTCTCCTCGTCGCGCACCCCGCGGCGCACCGGGAAGACGCCGCCGTGGGTGTAGATGAACTGCATCGGCCCTTTGAACAGCTGCGACTTCGCCATGAAGCGCACCTTGCGGCGGATGTAGCAGCCCATCAGGAAGTGGTCCATGAACGAGAAATGGTTGGGCGCGAGGATCACCGCGCCGCTGCCCGGCACATTGTCCGTCGCGATCGCCCGGGTGCGCAGCAGCGTGTACGCGTACAGGGACGTGACGAACCGCGTCGCCTCGTACGCCCAGTCGGGTTCCCGCGTGCGCGCGCGCTCGTGAAAGCGGTCGAAGTGCTCCTTCGGCCGCGGGTCCGTATAGATCTGCTCGCGCATCGGCGCCAGCTCGCTCATAGCTTGTTCTGCTCTCCTGCCGCTTTCGGCTTTCCTTAGTGCTTACCTCACCGCCGCAGCAAGGTTACGCGAGCGTGCGCGCAGCAAAGCCGCCATCGTCACAGGCTCGGCGCGCGGCATCGGCGCGCCACCGCGGAGCTGCGCCCGCGCGGGGGCCCGGCTCAGGCGGGCTCACGGAACAGCCTGAGCCGCTCCTCGCCGATCGAGGCGCGCAGATCGGGGTCTTCGATGCCGAGGCCCTCGCGCTCGGCCAGGCACAGCACCCCGACCTTGCCCACGTGCCGGTTGAGCTGGACCTCCCGCGCCGCCTCGCCAACCTGCTCGAGCGGGAACACCTTCGAGAGCGCCGGCACGATCCCGCCCCGTTCGATCAGCCGGTTGGTCTCCCACGCCTCCTGCCAGTTGGCGCCGTGACTGCCAATCACGCGCTTCAGGCGCATCCACAGGCGACGGTTGTCGTACTCGTGGCGGTAGCCGGTGCTCGAGCCGCACGTGATCACCGTCCCACCGCGCCGCACCAGGTACACCGAGGCCCCGAACGTCTCCCGCCCGACGTGCTCGAAGACGATGTGGGGGTCCTCCCCGAGGTGGCGGCGGATCTCACCCCCAACCCGCTTGCCCAATTCCACTTCGCCGAGTCCCTCGAGCTCGAGCTCGTCGCGGCGCAGCACCAGGTCGCAGCCGAGCCGCCGCAGCAGCCGCGCCTTCGCCTCCGAGCCCACGACCCCGACCGCGATCCCCCCGCCGTTGCGGATGAACTGGATCGCGTAGGAGCCGAGCCCTCCGGTGGCGCCCCACACGAGCACGATGTCGCCCTGCTTGAGCTGCGCCCCCCGCGGGCTGACGAGCATGCGGTAGGCGGTCATCGCGCAGAGCGTGCTGCAGGCCGCCTCCTCCCACGTCAGGTGGCGGGGCTTTCGGAGCAGTTGGGTGGCTTTCACGACCGCGTAGTGGGCGAGTCCGCCGAAGTTCGTCTCAAAGCCCCACGCCCGCTGATCGGCGGCGAGCATCCCATCCACCTGGGAGATCGGGTCCTGGTGGTCGATCACGTTTGTGTACACCACCACGCGATCGCCGATCGACCAGTGGCGCACCGCCTCGCCCACGCGCACGACGATGCCCGAGGCATCCGATCCCACGACGTGGTAGGGCAGGTCGTGGCGGGCGTCCCATCCCCCGTTACGCGCCAGCTGCTCCAGGAACCGGAACGTGGGGATCGGCTCAAACGTCGCCGACCACACCGTGTTGTAGTTGATCGCGCTGGCCATCACCGCCAGCAGCACCTCATCGGGTGCGAGCTCCGGCATCGGGACCCGGTCGACCCTGATCGACCTGCGGACATCCTTGTCGCGCACATCCTTGAAGATCTCCACGTCCTCGCGGGAGAGATACGCCGCCTGATAGGTGGACGGGATGGACGGGAACTCGCCGCCGAGCAGTCGCTCGACGGCGGTCGCGGTGGCCACTGCCTCAGCTTGACTCATCGCCAACCCCCGGGACGACGAACTGCCTCAATACATCACACCTCCAACCAAGGTCTCCGCCCCAGTCGGAGACCACCCAGCACACCCTAATCAAAATGCCCCCCGAGGTCAAGAGGCCATCGCGCGCGCCTCAGCGCCCCATGCCATCCGGCGAGCAGGCACTCCCGCTCGCCCCCTGACATGCGCGGCTCATAGCGGGCGCGCAGGCGCCAGCCGTCGCGCACGTCGGTGAGCGTCCACAGGCCGGCGCCGACGCCCGCGAGCAGGGCGGCGCCGAGCGCCGTGGTCTCCGCGACCTCGGGCACGAGCACCGGGATGCCGAGGATGTCGGCCTGGAACTGCATCAGCCAGCGGTTGGCGGTCGCCCCGCCGTCGGCGCGCAGCTCGCACAGCTCGACACCCGCGCCGGCCTCCATCGCGCGCACCGCGTCGACCGTCTGGTAGGCGATCGCCTCGAGCGCCGCGCGCGCGAGGTGCGCCCTGGTCGAGCCCCGCGTGAGGCCGACGATCGTCCCCCGTGCGTGGGGGTCCCAGTGGGGAGAGCCGAGGCCCGTGAGGGCGGGCACGAAGTACACCTCCTCGTTGGACTGAAGCGACGCCGCCAGCGCCTCAGTCTCGGCCGCGTGCGCGATGATGCCGAGGCCATCGCGCAGCCACTGCACCGCCGCGCCGGTGACGAAGATCGACGCCTCGAGTGCGTAGGTCAGCGCGGAGCGGGTCGGGGCGGAGCCAGTCGGAGCGGAGTTGGTCGGGGTCATCCGGGAGAGGTTGAGGTCGGGTCGATCGGCACGGGGCGGAGCGCAGCCGGGCTGGGCGCCGATCCCCCACGCCACCGTGCTCAGCAGACCCTCGGTGGGGGCGGGGACGGTGAAGCCCGCGTTGAGCAGCACGAACGAGCCGGTGCCGTACGTGTTCTTGCCCATCCCCGGGTCCACGCAAGCCTGCCCGAACAGCGCCGCCTGCTGGTCGCCCGCGACGCCCGCGACCGGGGCCGCGTGGCCGTGCAGCGCCTCCGGCCGCGTGAGACCCAGCGCGCCCGCACTCGCACGCACCTCGGGCAGCGCCCGCTCGGGCACCCCGAACAGCTCCAAGAGCTCCGGGTCCCAGCGCCCCGCCGCGATGTCGTAGAGCATCGTGCGCGACGCGTTCGAGGGGTCGGTGAGATGTTCCCCCGTGAGCTTGAAGATCAGCCACGAGTCGACCGTCCCAAACAACGCCCGCCCCTCGCACGCGCGCTCGCGCAGCCCCTCCACGTGCTCCAGCAGCCACTCGATCTTGGTCGCCGAGAAGTACGGGTCGAGCACCAGGCCCGCGCGCGCGCGGATCGGCCCTTCGTGCCCCGCCTCGCGCAGCTCCGCGCAGCGCGCCGCGGTGCGCCGGTCCTGCCACACGATCGCCCGGTGCAGCGGCTCCCCCGTCGCCGGGTCCCACACGCACACCGTCTCGCGCTGGTTGGCGATCCCCACCGCCTCGAGCTCTCCCACGCGCACCCCGGCGTCGGCCAGCGCCTCGCCCGCGACCGCCTGTGTCACCTCCCAGATCTCCGCCGCGTCGTGCTCGACCCACCCCGGCCGGGGGAAGTGCTGCTCGAACTCGCGATAGGCACGCCCGACCGGCTCGGCGCGCTCGTCGAAGACGATGCACGTGCTGCCCGTCGTACCCTGGTCGATGGCGAGGATCATCCTCGTCGGAGCCTACCGGCGGAATGTCCGAGGATCGTCCGTGCCGGCTCCCGTGGTCCCCGAGCGGGTGGGCGCCGGCCGATCGGAGATCCGTCGGTCCCCGATCGGTCCTCCCACCCGCATCCGCGCTGGCGGTCGGCGGCGGAGGCTATTGTCTCCCGCTCATGGCAACAGCATCCGGAGGAGGCCCGCGTGGTTGAGGTAGAGGCTCACATCACCGGCACCGTGTGGAAAATCGAGTGCTCGGTGGGCGATGAGATCGAGGAGGGCGATACGGTCGCGATCCTCGAGTCGATGAAGATGGAGATGCCGGTCGAGGCCGATGACTCGGGCACGGTCGTCCAGATCCTGTGCGAGGAGGGTCAGGCGGTCAGCGAGGGCGACACGCTGGTGGTGTTGGAGTAGAGGGTGGCGAGCCGGGCCCCTCTGCTTCAGCAGCCACTACGATTGGCCGAATGCCCTCCCCCGCCCCTCCGCGAGAGCTCGCCGACGGCAAGCTGCTGGTCGATCGCCCGGCGGACCAGGTCGCGCGCCTGACCATCGCAAATCCCTCCAAGCGCAACGCCTTGGACTGGCCGATCATGGATGCCATCACCGTGGTGCTCGCGGAGCTCGCCTCGGAGGGGCGGGCGCGCTGCGTGATCGTGACCGGCTCTCACGGGATGTTCTCCGCGGGGTATGAGATCGGGGAGATCAGCGACGGAAGATTCCAAGAAGAGGCGGAGCGCCTGATCGCGCACCCGTTCACCGAGGCGATCGATGCGCTGGAGAGCTATCCCTATCCGACGCTCGCCGTGCTCCCCGGGCACACCATCGGCGGCGGCCTCGAGCTGGCGCTCGCGTGCGATCTGCGCGTGGCCGGCGCCGCGATCAAGCTCGGCATGCCCCCCGCCAAGCTTGGCCTCGTCTACTCGCACACCGGCCTGCGTCGCTTCATCGACGCGATCGGCGCACCGCGCACCCGCGAGCTGTTTCTGCTCGGCAGCTACATCGACGCGGACACCGCCCTGCGGTGGGGCCTGGTCAACCGCGTGGCGGCGGCGGCGGAGCTCGAGTCCACGGCGCTCGCGCTGGCGGGCGAGCTGGCGGGCAACGCGCCGCTCTCGCAGAGGGGCAACAAGCGTGTGATCACCGCCCTGCTGCAGGCGCGGGGCAGGCTCGCCGAGAGCGAGGAGGCAGAGCAGATGGAGCTGCGCCGCGCATCGTTCACCTCACACGACCTGCGCGAGGGGATGAGCGCCTTCGCCGAGAAACGCGCGCCGCGCTGGCGCGGCGAATAGGCCCCGCGGCTGCTCACCGCGGGAGCGCGATCGCGGCGAGCACCAGCCCCTCGCGCACCAGCCACCGACCCTCCAGGATCTCCGGAAGAGCCGCTGCCGGGCTCGGCCAGGGCTTCAGCAGCCGGGCCCGGAAGGCGCGCCCGACCGGGTCGATCGTGAGCGTGGCGTCCTCGAAGCCCAACCAGCACGCGGCCAGCGGGAACCACACCTTGTAGACCGCCTCCTTCGCGCAGAACAGCAGCCGATCCCAGTGGACCGCCGGTTCGGCTCCGGCCAGCCGGGCGAGCCGGGGGCGCTCCTCGGCTCGGGCGATCTCGCCCAGCACCCCCTCGGGCAGCGGCGCGTGTGGCTCGGCGTCGATGCCCACGCCCACCACCTGCGTCTCGCGGGCTACCGCGCACGCGCGGTAGCCCGCGCAGTGGGTGATGCTGCCGACCACCCCCTGCGGCCACAGCGGCTGCCCCCGCTCGCCATTGGCGATCGCGCATGGCGCCACGCCGAGCCGCTCGAGCGCCCGCCGCGCGCACGCACGCGCGGTGATGAACTCACGGCGGCGCTTCTCCACCGCCTGCCCCAACGCGGCCTGCTCCTCTGCAAACAGCTCGACGTCCAGCAGCTCCTCGCGGGTGTCCACCGCGGCGACCGCGGGGGGAAGGATCTCCTCGATCACGGTGTGCGATCCTCGCCGCCCAGCACCGGGCGCGGCGCCGCGCGGCGGGCGCCGCCCCTGCGGCGCCACTCGCGGGGGTAGCCCAGCGAGACCTCCGTGAACCGCACTCCGTCGCACCACATCACGCGCGGTATGTGCAGGTGGCCGTACACGACCGCCTTCGCCCCGAAGCGCACATGCCAGTCGGCGGTGCGCACCGTGCCGCACCACTGTGCAAACTCTGGGTGGCGCAGGATCCTCGTGGGGTGGCGCGTGAGGGGAAAGTGGTTGACGAGCACCGTCGGCGGCCCGGGGGCGCACGCGGCGAGCCGCGCTTCGCTCTCACGCACCCGCGCGTCGCACCACGCCTCCCTGCTGGGATAGGGGTCGGGGTGCAGCACGAGCTCGTCGCTGCACACCACCCCGGCGGCGTGGGCGCGCGCCAGCGCCTGCTCTTTGGTGGGGGCCACGTTGCTGCCGAAGGAGTAGTCGTACAGCAGAAAGAGGGGCGCCACTGTGGCGGGCCCGCCCGGCCCCTCCCAGACCGGGTAGGGATCCTCGGGTGTGAGCACGTCCAGACGGCGGCAGAGCGTCACCAGATGCCGGTAGCGCGCCTCCCCCCGCAGCTGCAGCGGGTCGGCCGGGGTACTCCACAGGTCGTGGTTGCCGGGCACCCAGACGACCTTGGCGAAGCGCTCGCGGATCACGCCCAGCGCCCACTCCAGATCGGCGCTCAGCTCGCTGACGTCGCCGCACACGATCAGCCAGTCCTCCCGCGAGCGCCCGCGCAGCCCTTCCACCACGCGACGGTTCTCGGGGTAGGTGACGTGCAGGTCGCTGATCGCCAGCAGGCTTGGGCCCCCCTGTAGGGCCATGCTCAGGCGGGCGCTCTCACCCGTCCGCGGTGGGGTCGTCTGGCGCAGCTCACGGTCGGCGGCCGATCTTACTACCCGGCTTCGGCGCGATCACTTCTTTCGCCGCCTTCCGGGCGAACCTAAATTCAATGCTGAAAAAGGTTTTCGGCGATCACTTCACCTCGCCGTCCGGCATATGCAATGCTGAGCGGCCTTGTCCACGACGACGCTTGATCAGCGGCCCAGCGACGCGGGGATCGCCGCTCTATCGGCGCCGGTCTTGCGCTGCGTCGGCCTACGCAAGCACTTCGGGGAGCTCCTCGCCGTCGACGGTCTCAGCCTCGAAATCGTCCCCGGTGAATGCTACGGCCTGCTCGGCCCCAATGGAGCGGGCAAGACGACGAGCATCTCGATGATCTGCGGCCTGCTCGCCTCCGACGGAGGCACGGTGGAGGTCGCCGGGAAGCCGATGACCACCACCAGCGTGGCCGCCAAGGCGGCGCTTGGCTACGTGCCGCAGGATCTCGCGATCTACCTGGACATGACCGCGCGCGAGAACCTGCGCTTCTTCGCGCGCCTGTACAACATACGCGGGCGTGCCGCCAAGGCGCGCATCGACACGGTGCTTGAGCTGATCGGCCTCACCGAGCGGGCGGACGATCTCGTGAAAGAGTACTCGGGCGGGATGCAGCGCCGGCTCAACCTGGGGCTCGGCCTGCTGCACGAGCCGCGACTGCTGATCCTCGACGAGCCGACCGTCGGCGTGGACCCGCAGAGCCGCAACTCGATCCTCGCGAGCATCGAACAGCTCGGCCAGGCAGGCATCGGCGTCCTCTACACCACCCACTACATGGAGGAGGCGGAGCGCTTCTGCGATCGCATCGGGATCATCGACCACGGCAGGCTGATCGCCGAGGGCACCCACCGGGAGCTGATCGCGCTGGTCGGCGGAGGCGATCGTGTGCTGCTGAGCGCGAGCGGCGACCTGCAGCGCGCCTCAGAGGCGATGCGCGAAGTGAGCGGGGTGCTGCAGGTGCTGCACACCGATGACGGTCTGGAGCTGGCCGTCGAGGACGCCGGCAAGCTGCTGCCGGCGCTTCTGGAGCGCGCCGCCGCGACGCAGACCTCGCTGACCGCGGTCGAAGCTCGCAAATCCAACCTCGAGACGGTCTTTCTGCACCTGACCGGACGTGCTCTGCGCGACTAGTGTCCCGAGTCACAAGTTCGATGGCATTTCCCAGCGCCTGCCCGCGCCTGACGCCCGCCGCCGTTGGCCCACGTGCTACCGGCACGCCAACCAACGTCGTCGAACGGCAGATCACGACCATACAACCGGCAAATACTCACCGAACTAGTGATTCGGAACACTAGCGGCATGCCATCCCGTGAGCTCATCGGCGGGAGGGGCCGCTAGATGCCGGTCGCGGCCCTGATCGCGGCCAAGGATCTGCGCCAGCGCGTGCGCGACCGCACGGCGATCATCGCGGCGCTCGTGCTCCCGTTCGTGATGGCCACGATCTTGAGCGTCACCCTGCCCAACATCACCAACCGCAGCACCACCAAGTACCAGTTCGGCGTCGTCAACAACGATCACGGGCCCGCGGCGCTGTTCTTCACCAAAGAAGTGCTGGGGTCGCTGCAGCACCAGAAGCTGGTACAGCTGCACCCCGCCTCCCTGACCGGCGGGCGCGCGCTCGTGCGCACCGGCAGGGCGGACGCGACACTTGTGCTGCCGCCGGGCTTCTCCCACGGGGCAAACGGCGAAAGCGCAACTCACATCGAAATCATCGGCGACGGCCAGGTCTTCAAACAGGCGGGCACATACGTCGCTCGTTCGATCGCCCAGTCGTTCGCCAACCAGCTCAACAGCGTGCGCCTGGCCGTCGCCAGCACCCGCAAACGGCACACGAGCTCGAGCGAAGTCATCCGCCTGGGCGAGCACGCATCGGAAATGCCCAAGCAGTTCAAGCTGCACAGCGTCGGCCTGCCGAGCAAAGAACTCAACCTGAAGACCCACGAGGCGGCCGGGCTGACGATCTTCTTCCTCTTCTTCACCGTCCAGTTCGGCTTCCTGAGCGTCATCGAAGAACGCAGCCACGGCACGCTGGCCCGCCTGCGCGCCGCATCGGTGTCACGGCGATCGATCATCTTCGGCAAGCTGCTGACGTGCATAGCGCTGGGACTCGCCAGCACCGCCACGCTGGCGCTGGCGACGACCCTGCTCCTCGGCGCCGATTGGGGCGGCTTCCCGGGCGCAGCGCTGCTCGTCTGCGCATCGGTGGTCGCGGCGACCGCGATGACCGCCTGCATCACCACATTCGTGCACACCGCGGAGCAGGCCGTCGAGTGGCAGACGATCATCGCCGGCCTGATGGGCGCATTCGGCGGCGCGATGTTCCCGGTCTCGCAGGCGGGTGGGACGCTGGCGTCGCTCAGCCTGCTGACGCCCCAGGCTCAGTTCCTGCGAGGCCTTGGGCTGGTGTCCCATGGCGAAGGGCCGGCGGCGGTGCTGCCGATGCTGGCGATGATCCTCGCCTTCGCCGCGGTTCTGGGAGGCATCGCCCTGCTGCGCATACGGCATCTGGTGGAGACCTGACGTGAAGACGCTCGCCATCGTCAGCGCGAATCTGCGCCGGCTGTCGCGCAACCCGCGCAACGTCATCGTCAACGGGATCAGTCCGCTGCTGATGATCTTCCTGCTGGGCTCGGCATTTGGCACCTCGGCCACCACGCACGTGGACGTGCTGGCGCCGCACACCTGGTACACCAACCAGTTGCTGCGGGCGATCGGCCACCAGCAGGGACTGACGGTCAGGCGCGTGGAAAGCGAACAGGCGATGCACAGCGCGGTCGAATACGGGGACGCCGAGGCGGGCGTGGTGGTGCCCGCAGACTACGATCACATACTGCGGTCGGGCCAGTACATAAACGTACGGTACTACGCACAGCGTGGCATCAACGGTCAGCAGATAAGTCAGATCGTGCAGTCGGGCATCGCCGAAGAGAGCAACGAGGTGGTCGCCGCCAGGCTGTTGAAACGAGAACGCGGCATGATGTTCGACGCGGCTTTCGCCCATGCGCTCGCATTTGCGCCAAAACTTCCGATGGTCGTAGTGCATACGGTCGAACCAAATGGCAAACGCTTTCCAAAAACGCTCACGCACTTCACCGTCGAGGCCGGCAACGAGCTGCTGCTGTTCGTCTTCCTCACCTCGCTGACGAGCGCGGCCGTTCTGGTCGAGACGCGACGCCTGGGAGTCGCGCGGCGCATGATCGCCTCACCCACCCCGGTTCGCAGTGTGATCTTCGGCGAGGCCCTGGGGCCGCTCGTGGTTGCCTGCATCCAAGCCCTGCTGATCGTGTCGCTTTCATGGCTGCTGTTTGGCGTCGAATGGGGCAACGGCCTGGCCGTGGCGGCGGTGACAGTCGCCTTCTGCCTGGTCGCGGCTGGATTCGCGATGGTGCTCGGGTCGATACTCGAAACCGAGCAGCAGGCACTGGCCGCCGCCATCCTCTTCGGCCTCAGCCTCGCGGCGCTCGGCGGCTCGATGGTGCCGCTGCTGTTCTTCACGCCGCTCATGAACGACATCGCGCACATCACGCCGCACGCCTGGGGCAACGAAGCGCTGCTGACCCTGCAGCGCAACGGCGGCGACCTGCTCGATGTGTTGCCTCAGGTCGGCGCGCTGGTCGGCTTCGCCCTCCTCGCATTCTCACTGGCCGTCTGGCGGCTGCATCACGAGCTCACCCATTGAGTCGACGTTGTTCCCGCGTAGCTGCTCGTCGCCTACCGAGGCCTGACGGCGGCCATTCGCCAGCTCTTCCAGGAATTGCTGCTCGGCGAGATACTTGAACGTCCGCAGCTGCTTGTGCATCAGCGGCAGCTCGACGATCGGATAATAGTCTCGCCGCAGGCGGGCGAAGAATACACGGCGCGCGGAGAATGTACGCGGATTGTGGGCAGTGAGCTTGGTAATGATGCGGCAGCTGCTCGCACTGCAAGGCACCAACAGATAGGTCAGCGCCACTTTCCCGAAGATCCACTCAAAGAAGGCGCTCCGCATCGTGATCTGCTCGTTCTCCACCACGGACTCCACCATCGTGATGTGCTCGTTCTCCTCGAACTCCGCCACCCTGAACATGAAGAAGATCCGCTGTTCGGGGCTCAGCTGCTCGAGGCCGGCGGTCAGCTGGCGCGGGCTCTGCCGTCCAAAGTTGTCGAACCAGTCATACGAATAGGGCGCCACCCGCAGCTGGCAGAGCCAGCGGTAGACGATCTCCCTCGGGGCGTGCACATCGATGCCCCTGTAGTAGCAGAGCGAGGGTGGAGGCACATACGAATCGCACGGAAACGACATCGAGCGCTCCTCCTCCGTCGTCCCCCACGCGTGAAATACGGCATGAATCGATGAGCATGACCGCTCCAACCGCGCGTACAGACGCGGAAAGCGAGTGGGAACCCGCCGACGCGCAGCGATGTTGAACAGCTGGGGCATCTCGCTCTGCGTGCACTCCAAGAACGCCCAAGAGGAGGGCTTACGAGCCTCCTCGAGCGGCCCATCCAATTGTTGGTTATCCAAGGAACTCGTCATGCCATCTATCTCCCGTGAACACTAGGCTCAATCGACCCACCCGCGAGCGGGGCCGCCCCCGGGGCGACCGCGGGCGCCTCCTCGACCTGCCACCCCGCCTGCACGACCGGGCCGTTGGCCGCCCACAGCGGGGAGTGGTCCACCCAGTGACGGCGGCGCGCGAACGCGTACGTTGGCAGCCGCACCGGCCGTGCGTCGAGATCCGTGAACACCGGCTCCCAGTCGACCGCGCCCCCGGCGACCCACGCCTGCGCGAGCGATGCCAGAGCCCCGCGCGACCGGGGCGCGCCGACGCCCGCGGCCGCCGTCTCGGTGGCATGGCTCGCAGCCGCCCTCCCGGCGGAATCACCCGCGGCGGCCATCTCGAGATCGGCGAGCAACTCCGCGCGACTCGCGCCGATCGGGACGGTGCGATGGCTGAGGGCCGGGCGCGCCGCAAGCGCGCGGCCGACGTCGGCGATGTCGAGCTCGGGCCGCTCGGCGAGGAACTCCGCCAGGCGCCGCGCCTGCCGTCGCAACCCCTCCTCGCCGCGGCCCGAGATCGGCCACGGCACGGGCGTGTGACTCCTCTTCTCCAACCGCGCCCCCCGCTTGCCGGCCGGGGTGGGCGCTTCGAGGGGCGTGGGCTCCTCGAGGATGACGTGCACGTTGGTGCCGCTCATGCCGAACGAGTGGACCGCCGCGCGGCGGGGCTCGCCGTCCACCACCCACGGCACGGGCTCCACCAGCAGCGACACCGCGCCACTCGACCAGTCGATGAATCGCGAGGGAGCATTGACATGCAGCGTCTTCGGCAAGAGGCCGTGGCGCATCGCCATCGTCATCTTGATCACCCCTCCCACCCCGCCCGCCGATTGGGTGTGACCGAGGTTCGACTTCAACGAGCCAAGCCACAGCGGCCGGCCCGCGACTCGGTCCCGGCCGTAGGCGGCGATCAACGCCTGCGCCTCGATCGTGTCGCCGAGCGCCGTGCCCATGCCGTGCGCCTCGACCGCGTCGACCTGGCCGGCGGATATTCCCGCGTTGCGCAGCGCCTGTCGAATCACTCTCTCGTGGGCGAGGCCGTTGGGCGCCGTCAGGCCGTTGCTCGCTCCGTCCTGGTTGTACGCACTGCCGCGGACCACGGCCAGCACCTCATGTCCCAGACGCCGCGCGTCCGAGAGGCGCTCGAGCAGCACCATGCCGACACCCTCCGAGAACACGGTGCTGCCGTCGCCGTCGCCGTCGGCGAACGACCTGCACCTGGCGTCTGGCCCGACGTTTACGTTCCCCAGCCGACCGGCCTCGATGTACATCCAGGGTGTGGCGAGGATCGTCGCGCCCCCCGCGAGCGCCATCGAGCACTCGCCCTGGCGCAGGGACTGGCAGGCGAGGTGCAGCGCCACGGTGGACGACGAGCAGGCCGTATCGACGGTGATCGCGGGTCCCTCGAGCTTCAGCACGTGCGCCAGCCGGCCGGAGCTCATGCTCCCGGAGATCCCGAGCGTGACGTGACCTTCCGCGCTCTCGGGGACGGCCCCGAGCAGCCAGAATCCGTAAGCCAGCATGCCGATGCCGGTGAACACCCCGGTGTCGCCTCCCCTGAGCGCGCCCGGGTCGATCCCTCCGTATTCGCAGGCCTCCCACGCCGTTTCGAGCAACAGCCGCTGCTGCGGGTCCATCATGCGCGCCTCGGCCTCGTCGATCCCGAAGAACTCGGCGTCGAAGTCGCACGCGCCGTCGACGAAGCCGCCTTTGAAGGTCGCGGCTGGATCCTCGGCGGCGGGAGGGGGCAGCGCCTCGAAGTCCCAGCCACGATCGCGGGGCAGCTCCGACACCACGTCCCTGCCCGCCGCCACCAGCTCCCACAGATCCTCGGGCGAGCGCACTCCCCCGGGGTAGCGGCAGCCCATTCCGACGATGGCGATCGGCTCGGCGAGACGGCTTTCGGCCTCGTGCAGCCGCCGACGGGTCTCGTTGAGGTCGACGAGCGCTCGCCTCAGATAGGCGACCGCCTTCTGCTCCTCCTCGGCCGCACCCCCCAATCCGTTGGAAGGTGTGTCACTTCTCTGATCGTCGGGCATCGTCGTAGCCTTTCTTGCTCATCGCGTTGTGTGTAGCACTCGGAGTCACGCATCGCCTCGGTCTCGTTGCGATCACGCGCTCTGCGCGGTATCGGAGCCCGCCCCCCCCGCTTCGGTCGCCCACTCGCTCTCGTACATCTCGAACAGCTCGGTGGCGCTCGCAGCTTCGATCCGCTCGACGACGCCGTGCTCGCCGTCCTCGCCGTGCTCGCGCTCCTCGCACTGGAGCTCGTCCGCCATGGTGCGCAGGCGCAAGGCGATCTGCGCGCGCTGCTCGTGGTCCAGACTGCGCGCCAGCAGCGCCTCCCCGAGCTGCCGCACGCTCTCCTCGACGGACTCGCCGGAGCCTTCGCTGCCCACCTGGTCGCGTAGATGGGCGGCCAGCGCGGCCGGGGTCGGGTAGTTGAACACGAGCGTGGCGGGGAGCCGCAGCCCGGTCGTCGCGTTGAGCCGGTTGCGCAGGTACACCGCGCCCAACGAGTCAAAGCCGAGCTCTTTGAACGTCTGCTCGACGTCGATGCTCTCCGGGGAGGAGTGCCCCAGGACGGCCGCGATCTGCTCGCGCACAAACGCGAGCGCGACGGCCTCGTGCTCGTCCGCCGGAGCGCCGGCGAACCGCGCGGCGAGCACCCCGCCGGAGCGGCCGGACACCCGGCGCACGGAGGCCTGCACCAGATCGCGCAGGAGCGGGGGCAGAAAGCCTTCGTGTGCCTGCTCGCGCAGCGCCGTGAAGTCTAGTCGCAACGCGACCATCAGCGGGTCGGCGCCTTCGCAGGCAAGGTCCAGCAGCTGCAGACCTTCCTCCGCGGTGAGCGCCCTGAGCCCCATCAGATCCAGCCGGCCCAGCTGGACGGCGCTCAGCTCCGTCGACTGCGCCCACAGCCCCCACGCGATCGAGGTGCCGCTCAACCCGCGCGCCCGCCGATGCGCGGCGAGCGCATCGAGGAACGTGTTGGCCGCCCCGTAGTTGGCCGCACCAGGGTTGCCCATCACACCGGCGGCGGAGGAGTACAGCACAAAGGCGGAGAGGTCGAGGCCCGCGGTCAGCTCGTGCAGGTGCCACGCCCCATCCACCTTCGGTCGCAGCACCGTGTCCAAGCTCTCCGGGGTCAGCGACTCGATCACGCCATTGTCGAGGGCGCCCGCGGCGTGCACCACCGCGCCCAGCGGCAGCTCTTCGGGCACGTGCTCCAGAAGCTCGCGCACGGCGTCCCGGTCACCCACGTCGCAGGCCACGATCGACACCCGGGCGCCGAGCGACTGAAGCTCGGTCGCCAGCTGTGCCGCGCCCTCTGCCTCGGGGCCGCGGCGGCTCGCCAGGACGACGCTGCGCACCCCGTGCTCGGCGATCAGGTGACGTGCGAGGAGCGCCCCCAACGTGCCCGTGCCGCCCGTGATGAGCGCCGTGCGGGCCGGGTCGAACGCCGCCCTGCTCAGCTCGGAGGGCGGCTCCGCGGTCTGCAGGCGGGGGACGAGCACCTCGCCGTCGCGCAGCACGAGTTGCGTCTCCTCGCTCGCCAGCGCCGCCGGCAGCCGCTGGAGGGACGCGTCGGCGTCGTCGGTGTCGATGAGCATCAGCCGGCCAAAGCTCTCCAGCTGTGCCGAGCGCACCAGGCCCCACACCACCGCGCCCGCGAGATCCTCGACGTCCTCGCCGGGTCGCGTCGCGATCGCCCCGTGAGTCACGATCGCCAGGCGCTCGTTGGCGAAGCGATCGTCGGCGAGCCACGTCTGCACGCACTTCAAGACCTCTCGCGCCACCACGTGGGCGTCGGCAGCGACGTCCGTCGATCGACCCTCGGCCCCGACGTCGAGCAGCATCGCCTCGCCAGCGTGCGAGGACATCTCCCGGTGCGATGCGACCTCGGTCGCGGGACCCCCCGTGGGGTCCCCATCCGACACGGTCTCACCCTCCACACCCAGGTCCCCATCCGACACCACGTCATTCTCCACACCCGCCACGAAGTCCTCATGCGAGACGACCTCAGTCTCAACCCCGGCTGCGCGCAGGGAGCCGACCAGGCTGCTGTCGTCTGAGCCGATGACCGTCAACCGTGAGGGCCCCCCGCCCGCCGGCTCGACCGCGCGCCAGCCGAGCGAGAAGAGCGATCGGTGGCCCCTGCGGGCACGCGCGGCCGCCAGCTGCTCCAGCGAGACCTCGCGCAGCTCGAGCGTCCCGGTGAGGACCGGCAGGCCACCGTCGTCGCACGCCACGAGCGACGCCGCGCCGGCGCCCACCGGCGAGAGCGACACACGCAGCGACGCCGCTCCCGCGGCGTGCAGGGAGACCTCCCTCCACGCCACGGGCATCCGCGGCCGCGCGGCCGCGGCCGCGCCCTCGGGCTCGGGCTCGCCGGCGTCGCGCAACGCGGCAGCCGCGAGCGCGTGCAGGGCCGGCTCGAGCAGCGCCGGGTGCAGGCTGAAACCATCGGCCCCCGCCGCGAGCTCCTCGGGGAGCCGGACCTCCGCGAACGTCTCCTCGCCGCCCCGCCACGCCTTGCACAGCACGGGGGCGCCCGCGCCGTAGTCGAGACCCGCGTCGGCGAGCTCTTCGTAGAGCCCCTCGATGTCGATCGGCACCGCGTCGCGCGGGGGCCAGCTCCGCTCCCCCGCCCCCTCGCCGGCGTCCTGCGCAAAGCCGGCGGGAGCGAGCGCCCCGGCGGCGTGACGCGTCCACGGCCCCACCAGGAGCTCCTCGCCGCGAGCTTCGGCGCGGGCGTAGATGTCGATCGACCGGCGCCCGCCCTCGCCGGGCTCGGCGAGCACCACCTGCAGCTGCACCCCGTCGCCCTCCGGGATCGCGAGGGGCTGCTCGAGCGTCAGCTCGGCGACCGCCCCGCATCCCGCCTGCAGACCGGCACACAGCGCCAGCTCGAGGAACCCGGCCGCCGGCAGCAGCGCCCCGCCGAGCGGTGCGTTGTCGGCGAGCCACGGGTGCGTACACAGCGACAGGCGACCGGTGAGCACCATCGCCTCGCCGCCGGCCAGCGGCACGATCGAGGCCAGCAGCGGATGCCGGGCCGGCGTCTGACCGGCGGCGGCGAGGTCGCCGCCGGTCGGCGTGGAGGCCTCGATCCAGTAGCGCTCCCGCTGAAAGGCGTAGGTGGGCAGCCGTACCCGCTGCTCACCGGGCTCCCCGAGCACCGCCCGCCAATCCACCGGGACACCCGCAACCCACAGTTCGGCCAGCGACGAGCAGAATCTCTGCAGCCCACCCTCGTCGCGGCGCAGCGAACCCACGACGATCGCCTCGCCGCCCGAGCCCTGCGTGTCGTCGATGGTTTCCTGCAGCGCCGCGCCCAGCACCGGGTGGGAGCTGACCTCGACGAACGCGCGAAAGCCCTCTCCGAGCAACGTACGCGTGACCGCCTCGAATTGAACCGGCTGGCGCACGTTTTCGTACCAATACTGCGCATTCAACCCGGCCGTGTCGAGCGGCCCGGCGCTCACCGTCGAGTAGAACGGCACGTCCCCCGAGCGCGGTTGCAGATCCGCGAGGGCATCCAACAACTCCTCCCGCAGCGGCTCCACGTACGCCGAGTGCGAGGCGCCGACCCCCTCCGGAATCGCGCGCGTCCGCACACCCTCGGCCGCGCACTGCGCCAACATCGCCTCCAACGCCTCCGGCTCGCCGGACACCACCACCGATCCCGGCCCATTCACCACCGCCACCGACACCCGGCCGCCCCAACGCTCGAGCCAACCGGTGACCTCCTCGACCCCCGCCGCGACCGACGCCATCCCACCCCGGCCGACCAGCCCAAGCAACACCCGGCTGCGCAAGACCACCACGCGCGCGGCGTCCTGCAGCGAAAGTCCCCCGGCCACGTGGGCGGCAGCGATCTCGCCCTGGGAGTGTCCGACGACGGCCGCGGGCCGCACGCCGCACGCCCGCCACAGTGCCGCCAGCGACACCATCACCGCGAACAGCAGCGGCTGCAGCACCTCGATCGCCTCCATGCCCGGAGCGCCCGCCGCACCGCGCAGGACGTCCAGCGGCGACCACTCCACGAACGCCGACAACGCCTCCGCGCAGCGCCGCATCTCGGCGGCGAACACCGGGGAGGTATCCAGCAGCTCGACCGCCATCCCCTGCCATTGAGCGCCCTGACCGGCGAACACGAACACCACGTCGCCTCCGGCCGCCGCGACGCTCTCGAAGACGCTCGCCGACGCGCGCCGCTCGACGATCGCGTCCAGCCCGGCGAGCAGCTGCTCGCGGCTCTCCCCCACCACCACAGCCCGGTGGCTCAGCTGCGCACGGCCGGCCAGCGCTGCCCCCACGGCCACCGGCTCGAGCTGCGCGTTCGCCGCCGCGAACTCGCGCAGCCGATCGGCCTGGCCCAGCAGACCACCCTCGCCTCGTCCGGAGAGCACCCACGACACGAGGCGGGCGGCGCCGGCCGCGGCCTGCACGCCCTCGGCGGCCACCCCGTTTGCATCGCGCTCAGCACCCTGCACGGCGTCGGCGGCCACCCCGTTCGCATCGCGCTCAGCACCCTGCACGGCGTCGGGCGCCGGGGCTTCCTCGAGGATCACGTGCGCGTTGGTGCCGCTCATCCCGAACGAGGACACCCCGGCGCGCCGCGGGCTCCCGTTGGGCGCCCACTCGACCTCCTCGGCGAGCAGCGAGATGCGACCGGCCGACCAATCCACCTTCGTCGAGGGGCGATCGAGGTGCAGCGTGCGCGGGAGCCGGCCGTGCTCCATCGCCTTGACCATCTTGATGACGCCGGCGACGCCCGCGGCGGCCTGCGTATGGCCGAGGTTCGACTTCACCGATCCCAGCCACAGGGGACGGTCCTCCGGGCGATCGCGTCCGTAGGTGGCAAACAGCGCCTGCGCCTCCATCGGGTCACCGAGCGGGGTCCCGGTGCCGTGCCCCTCCACCGCGTCGACCTGGCCCGGCGACAGTCCGGCGCTGGCGAGCGCCTGCCGGATCACCCGCTGCTGGGAGGGGCCGTTCGGCGCCGTCAAGCCGTTGCTCGCGCCGTCCTGATTCACTGCGCTGCCGCGCACGAGGGCCAGCACCTGGTGACCGTTGCGCACCGCGTCGGGCAGCCGCTCCAACAGCACCATGCCCACCCCCTCGGAGAAGCCGGCGCCGTCGGCGGCCTCGGCGAAGGACTTGCACCTGCCGTCGGCAGCCAGCACGCGCGTCCGCGACAGGCCCACGAACGCGGCCGGCCAGGCGAGCACAGTGACGCCGCCGGCCAGCGCCAGCGAGCACTCCCCCGTGCGCAGCGCCGCGCAGGCCAGATGCAGTGTGATCAGCGACGAGGAGCATGCGGTGTCCACCGTCACCGCCGGTCCCTCCAGCCCGAACATGTACGCCACCCGTCCGGACGCGACGCTCCCGGACAGGCCCGTGCCCAGATAGCCTTCCACACCCTCGGCCGTGGAGCCCAGTCCAATGCCGTAGTCGTGGTACATCAAGCCCGCGAACACGCCCGTCTGGCTGCCGCGCAACGCGCTTGGATCGATGCCCGCGTCCTCGAACGCCTCCCACGAGGCTTCCAGCAGCAGTCGCTGCTGCGGATCGGTCACCACCGCCTCGGCCGGGTTGATGCCGAAGAACCCCGCGTCGAACTCGCCGGCGTCGTAGAGGAACCCGCCCTCGCGCGTGTAGGAGGTTCCGAGGTGGTCGGGATCGGGGTGGTAGAGGCTCTCCACGTCCCACCCGCGATCGGTTGGGAACTCGCCGATCCCATCGCGACCGTCAGCCACCATCTCCCACAAATCCTGCGGAGAGCTCACACCACCGGGGTAGCGGCAGCTCATGCCCACGATCGCGATCTGCGTGCGGCTCTCCGCCTCGCGCAGACGCCGTTGAGCATCGTGCAGGTCAACGGTGACCCGCTTCAGATAATCCAGGAGCCTCTGGTCCTCAGCCATCGCAGATCCTCATTTCAATAGTCCAATGCGTGTAGGTGTGTCGGGCAAGATCAGTAGGCCTCCAGCTCGCGATCGATGAAGTCGAGCACCTCCTCGGCGGAGGCGGACTGGATCCGCTCGGCGACGGCCACGCCGTCCGCCGAAGCCGCCGCCGACGCCCGGAGCTCCTCGAGGAGCGCCTGCAGGCGCGAGGCGATTCGCGTGCGCTCGGCCTCCTCCTCCTCGCCGATCGTCGAGAGCCTCGCCTGCAGCCTGTCGAGATCGGCATCCACCAGCGCCTCCGCCCTCGCCCCACCGCTCGCCACCTGTTCCAGGATGTGGCCGGCGACCTGGGCGGGCCGCGGGTAATCGAAGACGAGCGTTGCATCCAGGCGCAGCCCGGTGATGGCGTTCAGGCGGTTGCGCAGCTCCACCGCGGTGAGCGAGTCGAACCCCAGCTCCTGGAAGGTGCGCTCGGGGTCGATCGTCCGCGCGCCCGAGTGTCCCAGGACGGCGGCCGTCTCGGCTCGCACGAGTTCCATGACGATACCCTCGTGCTCGGCCTCGGGCGTCGCGGCCAGGCGGCGCGCCAGCGACCCGCGCTCGGCTGCCCGCGGCAGCGGGACGCGCACCAGACCACGCAGCAGCGGCGGCAGAAAGCCCGCCCGGGCGTGCCCGCGAAGCGTCGCAAGATCGAGGTTCACCGGCAGCAGCAGCGGCTCCTCGAGCGCGCAGGCGGCGTCGTAGAGCTCGAGGCCCTGCTCGGAGGACAGCGGGCTCACCCCCGCGCGCGCCATGCGCGCCAGAGCGGCCTGATCCAACTCGCCGGTGAGTCCGCCGGCCTGCTCCCACAGACCCCAAGCGAGGGAGGCGCCGGCCAGTCCCCGCGCCCGCCGGTGAGCCGCGAGCGCGTCCAGGAACGCGTTCGCCGCGGCGTAGCTGCCCTGCCCCGGGGCGCCGAAGGTGCCGGCGGCCGAGGAGAAGAGCACGAACGCCCGCAGGTCCATGTGGCTGGTCAGCTCGTGCAGATGCCAGGCCGCGTCCAGCTTGCAGGCCAGCACCGGCCTGAGGCGCTCGGCCGTCAGCGACTCGATCACGCCGTCGTCGAGGATGCCCGCAGCGTGGATGACCGCCCCCAGCGGCCACTCCTCGGGCACCTCCTCCAGCAGCGCCTGGACGGCCTGCCGGTCGCCGACGTCGCACGCCACGACCGACACCCGCGCGCCCAGCCCCTCCAGCTCGCCCTGCAGCTCCGCGGCGCCGGGCGCCTGCGGTCCCCGCCGGCTCGTCAGCAGCACGCTGCGCACACCGTGGCTGGCAACCAGATGGCGCGCCAGCAGCCCGCCCAACAGGCCCGTGCCGCCCGTGATCAACACCGAACGCTCGGGGTCCAGGGAAGCCGAGACCACGTCCGCATTTGGCTCCGGTGCTCCGTCCCCATCGCGCTCGGCGTCCCCGCCGGCCCCATCGCCCGCCGCCGGCCGGCTCGCCCGCGCAAGCCTCGGCGCCAGCATCTCGCCCGCGCGCACCGCCAGCTGCGGCTCATCGCCCGCGAGCGCCCCGCCGAGCGCGCCCCACGACTCCTCGCGGCCGTCGACGTCGATCAGCACGATCTCGCCCGGGTGCTCCATCTGCGCCGAGCGCAGCAGGCCCCATACGCCGGCGCCGGCCAGGCCGTCCACGCCGTCGCCGGGACGGGCGCTCATGGCGCCCCGCGTGATCACGACCAGTCGCGACCCACGCAGCCGCTCGTCGGAAAGCCACTCCTGCACCATGCTCAGAGCGCCGCACACGGCGTCGAGCGCTCGCCCGGGCAGCCCCTCGCCATCCTCTGCGCCCTCGCCGCACCGATCCACGAGCACCGCGGCCGGCGGCTGTGCGCCTCCGTCCAGCGTCAGGCGCAGAGCGCTCAGATCCTCGAACACCTGGAGCGGGAGCGCGGGCCCGGCGGCCGCGGCCCCGCGCACGAGCTCGGAGTCGCCCTCGCCCAGCACCGCCCACCCCGCGGCGTGGGGCTCCGAGCCGGCGCCCCCCGAGACGGGCGTCCACTCAACGCGGAACAGTGACTCGCGCGGGGCACGCCCGCCGGCGAGCTGTCCCAGCGAGACCTCGCGTGTGGCCAGCGAGTCGACCGACAGCACCAGCCCGCCCGCTTCGTCCGCTGCCACCAGCGAGAGGGCGCCGTTGGCCGACGACCCGCCCCCGTTCACACCCGCAGCCTCCCCGAGGCGGACTCTGAGACGGGAGGCGCCCGCGGCGCTCAGACGCACCGAGCTCCACGCAAACGGCAGCCTGAGGCTGGCGCCGTCGCCCGCTGAGGGAGGCCGACTCCCGTCCTCGCCCACGCCGGGGCCGCCGCCCAGCAGCGTAAGCGCGGATGCGTGCAGGGCGCTGTCAAGGAGCGCGGGGTGCACGCCGAACGAGCCGGCCTGCCCGGCGTACTCCTCCCCGAGGGCGACCTCGGCGTAGAGCTCCCGCTCGCCACGCCACACCTTCCTCAAGCCCTGAAACACGGGGCCGTACTCGAGCCCCATGTCGGCCAGGCGCTCGTACGCTCCGTCGAGCTCGACCGCCACCGCGCCCGGAGGCGGCCAGGCGCCCGCGAGCTGCGCCACCCGCAGATCCACCTCCTCGCCCGCACCGGCGGGGGCGAGCACACCGCCGGCGTGGCGTACCCAGGCGACCTCGCTCCGCCCATCCTCGGCGAGCGCGTCCTCCACGCGCGAGTACACCGCAAGCGTCCGCCGCCCCGCGTCGTCGGGCTCGGCGAGCGTCATCTGCACCTGCACCGCGCCGTCCTCGCCGAGCACCAGCGGCGCTTCCAGGGAGAGCTCCTCCAGCACCTCGCACCCCACCTCGCGCCCCGCCGCAAGCGCGAGCTCCACGAACGCCGTACCCGGCAGCAGCACCGTGCCGAACACCATGTGATCGCCGATCCAAGCGTGGGTGCCCAGCGACAATCGGCCTGTGAACAGCCGCTCGTCGCGCTCCCCGGCGACGCGCACCGCGGCACCGAGCAGCGGATGCCCGGTCGCCGCCAGGCCGGCCGCCGTCAGATCGCCGATGCCGGGATGCGGCTGCAGCCAGTAGCGCTGGCGTTGGAAGGCGTAGGTCGGAAGCTCCACCCGTCGCGTGCCGCGGCCGGCGTATAGCGCCCGCCAGTCGACGCTCAGCCCGTCGCAGTCGGCGCGCGCGAGCATTTCCACCACCGTGTGCGGCTCCTCGCGACCCGGCCGTACCGTCGGCGCGAGCAGGGCGCGCTCGCGCTCCTGCTCGCTCAGGCACGCGCTCACCAGCGCGCACAGCACGCCGTCGGGCCCAAGCTCGATCCAGCGCCGCACACCGGCGTCCCGCAGCGTCTCGATCCCGTCCGCGAAGCGCACCGTCTCGCGCACGTGACGCACCCAGTAGGCGGGCTCGGTGAGCTCCGCGCCCGCCAGCGCGCCCGTGACGTTCGAGACGACACCGATCTGCGGCGGGGAGTAGGCGATGCCCTCGGCGACCTCGCGGAGCTCCTCGAGCATCGGCTCCATCAGCGCCGAGTGAAACGCGTGGCTCACGCGCAGGCGCTTGGTCTTGCGCCCCTGCTCCTCCCAGCTGGCCGTCCAATCCAGCGCCGCGCTCTCCTCACCGGAGACCACCACCGACCGCGGGCCGTTTACGGCCGCGATCGACAGACGTCCCTCGCAGCCCTCGATGCTCGCACGGACCTCCTCCTCGGAGGCCTCGACCGCGAGCATCGCGCCGCCCTCCGGCAGCGCGCCCATCAGCCGCGCCCGCGCCGCGACGAGCGCGCACGCGTCCGGCAGCGAGAACACCCCGGCGACATACGCCGCCACCAGCTCCCCGATCGAGTGGCCGCCCACGTAGTCGGGCCGCAGACCCCACGACTCCACCAGCCCGAACAGCGCCGCCTCGAACGCGAACAGCGCCATCTGCGTGACCTGGGTGCGGTCCAGCAGGGCCGCCTCGGGCGAGCCCTCCCGCGCGAACAGCAGGCTCTTCAGCCCACCGTCGACGCCGTCCAGCTCGACCAGCCCGTCAAGCTCCGCGCACACCTCGTCCAGAGCGTCCCTGAACACCGGGAACGTCGCGTACAGCTCGCCACCCATGCCCGGCCGCTGCGCTCCCTGGCCGCTGAACAGGAACGCGGTGCGGCCCTCGCCGACCGCGCCGCGCACCACGCCGGCACGGCTCTCCCCGCGCGCGAGCGCCGCCAGCCCCGCCAGCAGCGCCTCGCGATCGGCGCCCACCACGGCCGCACGCTGCTCGAGCCGGGCTCGGTGGGCGATCAGGGAGACCGCCGCGTCCGCGAGGCGCACGTCCGGGTGCTTCAGCAGGTGCTGGCGCAGGCGCTCCGCCTGGCCGGACAGCGCCGCCTCGCTCTTGGCCGACACTGCGAGTGCCAGCACCGGCGCCGCCTGCTCGGCGGAGCCGGCATCGGCGGCGGGCTCGCCCGCCGCGCCGTTCCCCGCCGCCGCACCCGCGGCCACGCCCTCCTGCGGCGGAGCCTCTTCGAGGATCACGTGCGCGTTGGTGCCGCTGATTCCGAAAGAGGAGACCGCCGCCCGCCGTGGGCGCTCGCCCGCGGGCCACCGCTCGGCCTCGCTCAGCAGCCTGACCTCGCCCGCGGACCAGTCCACATGCGGCGAGGGCTCGTTCACGTGCAGCGTCCTGGGCAGCTGCTCGTGCTCGAACGCCTTCACCATCTTGATCACGCCCGCCACGCCGGCCGCCGCCTGCGTGTGGCCGATGTTCGACTTCACCGACCCCAGCCGCAGCGGCCCGTCGACGCGACCCTGCCCGTAGGTCGCCAGCAGCGCCTGCGCCTCGATCGGGTCGCCGAGCATCGTGCCCGTCCCGTGCCCCTCCACCACGTCCACGTCGGCGCTCGAGAGCCCCGCGTTGGCCAGCCCCTGACGGATCACGCGCTCCTGCGAGGGTCCGTTGGGAGCCGTCATCCCGTTGCTCGCGCCATCCTGGTTGACCGCGCTTCCGCGCACCACCGCGAGCACGCTGTGGCCCAGCCGGCGCGCCTCGGAGAGGCGCTCCACGGCCAGCAGCCCCACGCCTTCCGACCAGCCCACGCCGTCGGCGGCGCCCGCGAACGACTTGCAGCGACCGTCGGGGGCCAGTCCCCGCTGGCGGCTGAAGCCGACGAACACCATCGGCGTCGAGAGGACCGTCACCCCGCCGGCCAGCGCCAGCGCGCACTCGCCGCTGCGCACCGACTGGCAGGCCAGGTGCAGCGCCACCAGCGAGGAGGAGCAGGCCGTGTCCACCGTCACCGCCGGCCCCTCGAAGCCGTAGGTATACGCCACGCGACCGGACACAACGCTGCCGCCGGCTCCGGTGAGGTAGCCTTCGATCTCCTCGGGCAGCTTGGAGCCGCCGCCGGCCCCGTAGTCCTGATACATCAGGCCGCAGAACACGCCCGTGTCGCTGCCCCGCAGCGAGATCGGAGCGATGCCGGCGTCCTCGAGCGCCTCCCACGTGGCCTCGAGCAGCAGCCGCTGCTGGGGATCCATCGCCAGCGCCTCGCGCGGGCCGATCCCGAAGAAGCCCGCGTCGAAATCGCCCGCCGCGTCGAGGAACCCGCCTTCGCGCACGTAGCTGGTGCCGGGCTGATCCGGGTCCGGGTCGTACAGCCGCTCCAGGTCCCATCCGCGGTCGGCCGGGAAGGGCGTGATCGCGTCCCGTCCGGCGGCGATCATCTGCCAGAGCTCCTCGGGAGAGTCCACCCCGCCCGGGTAGCGGCAGCTCATTCCCACGATCGCAACCGGCTCGTCCATGCGGACCGCACGCCGGACAGCCACCGCGGCGCCATGCTCGACGCCCTCCACCTTGGACAGCAGGTGCGTCGCGACAGCCGCCGAGGTCGGGTGGTCGAACACCAGCGTCGCGGGCAGCCGCAGGCCGGTCAGCTGAGTGAGGCGATTGCGCAGCTCCACCGCGCCGAGCGAGTCGAAGCCGAGGTCGGTGAACGCCACTCGAGGATCGACCTCCTGCGCGGAGTCGTACCCCAGCACCGCCGCGACCTCGCCGCGCACGAGCTCCAGCACCATGGACTCCCACTCCTCCCGCGGCACCCCAGCGAGCCGCCGCGCCAGCGAGCCGCCGCCGCGCCGCGCGGGCACCCGCACCAGGCTGCGCAGCAGCGCCGGGAGCATCCCCACGCGCGCCTGCGCGCGCAGCCCGGCGGCATCGAGGCGGGCCGGCGCCAGCAGCGCCCGGTCGATCGCACGCGTCATGTCGAACAGCTCGAGACCGAGCTCGCCTTCGAGCGGCATCACCCCCACGCGTCCGAGTCGCGCCAGGTCCGCCTCCCCGAGCTCGCCGGCCATGCCGCCCTGCTGCGCCCACAGCCCCCACGCCAGGGAGCGCCCCGCGAGCCCGCGCATGCGACGGTGCTGCGCCAACGCATCCAAGAACGCGTTGCCCGCCGCGTAGTTGGCCTGCCCCGGGCTCCCCATCGCCCCCGCAGCCGAGGAGAACAGCACGAACTCGGAGAGCTCCAGACGCTCGGTCAGCTCGTGCAGATAAAACGCGCCGTCCACCTTCGGACGCATCACACGCTCCAACTGCTCGACGCTCATCGAGCCGACCATCCCATCCTCGAGCACCCCCGCCGCATGAATCACGCCGCGCAACGGATACTCCGGCGCGATCCCTCCGATCAACGCCGCACACTGCTCGCGATCGGACACGTCGCACGCCACCACGCGCGCCTCGCAGCCAAGCCCCTCGAGCTCCTCCACGAGCTCGCTCGCACCCTCGGCCTCCAGGCCGCTGCGGCTCGTCAACACCAGCCGGCGGACACCATGCGCGCCGGCCAGATGCCGCGCGAACAGCGCACCCAAGCCGCCCGTGCCGCCCGTGATCAAGACCGTGCCATCGGAATCGAAAGGCGCTGCGGGCGCCGCAGGCGGCGCCACCCGCACCAGCCGCGGCACAAGGACCCCGCCCCCCCGCAGCGCCAGCTGCGGCTCCTCCAGCGCACAGAGCGCCGGCCAGGAGGGACCAGCAGCGGTCGGCTCGCCATCGGCGTCGAGGTCGACCAGCAGCAGGCGACCAGGGTGCTCGGCCTGAGCGCTGCGCACCAGACCCCACATGGGCGCCACGACCAGGTCGGGCGCCTCCCCCTCCAGTACCGCGATCGCGCCGCGCGTCACCAGGACCAGCTGCGCCTCCGCCAGCCGCTCCTCCGCCAGCCAAGCCTGCAGCAGCGCGAGCGCGCTTGCCGCGCCGTCACGCGCCGCCTGTGGAATTCGATCGGCGTCGGTTGCCACCGGAGCCGCCGCCACCACCACGTCGGGCACGGGCGCACCCGCCTCGACCGCCGCCGCCAGCGAGGGCAGATTCGCGTAGCGCTCGGCGTCCAGTCCCTCAACCTCCAGCTCCCCGAGCAGCGCGAAGCGCAGCGTGCGGCCGTCACTCGTGGAGGGCAGCTGCAGCTCCGTCCACTCGAGCGCGAACAGCGCGTCCCGCGTGGCCAGTCGCGCGCCGGCGAGCTTGCCGGCGTCGACCGGCCGGGTCACCAGCGACTGGACCGAGAGTACCGGCGCTCCCGCCTCATCCAGCGCGACCAAGCTCAGCTCGTTGGCGGCGTCGGCGCTCGGTGCCGTGAAGATCCGCAATGCGGATGCGCCCTCGCCGTGCAGGCGCACGCCGACGAAGGAGAACGGCAGCGGCACCCCGGACGGTTCCGGCCCCCCCTCCGCCAGGCCGGCCCCGGCGTGCAGCGCGGCGTCGAACAGCGCCGGATGGACACCGAACGACTTCGCCGCGCCCGCGTGCTGCTCGCTCAGCGCCACCTCCGCGAAGATCTCCTCGCCACGCCGCCAGGCCGCCTTTACGCCCTGGAAGACGGGCCCGTAGTCGAGACCGGCCTCGGCCAGACGGTCGTAGAGGAAGTCGATCTCGACCGGCTCGGCGCCCGCGGGCGGCCACTCCTCTGCCGTCGCGCGCTCGAGCGCAGCGTCCTCCCGCGCCGGTGGGGAGGTGGCGAGCGCTCCGCTGGCATGGCGTATCCAGCGAGCCTCGCCGCCCGGACCGTCGGTCGCTTGGCTCTGCGAGCGCGAGTAGATGCCGATCGGCCGCTGCTGAAGCTCCTCGTCCGGCTCGCCGACGTGCACCTGGAGCTGGACCGCGTCGTCTCCGAGGACGAGCGGGGTCTCCAACGTGAGCTCCTCGAGCGCCTCGCATCCCACCTCGCGCCCCGCCGCAAGCGCGAGCTCCACGAACGCCGTTCCCGGCAGCAGCACCGTGCCGAGCACCGCGTGATCGCCGATCCAGGGGTGCGTCGCCAGCGAGAGGCGACGCGTGCACAGCCACTCGTCGCGACCCGCGAGCTGCACCCCCGCACCGAGCAGCGGATGCCCGGTCGCCGCCAGGCCGGCCGCCGTCAGATCGCCGATGCCGGGATCGGCCTCGGCCCAGTAGCGCTCCCGCTGAAACGCATAGGTGGGCAGATCGACCGGCCGCGCGCCGCGGCCGGCGGGCAGCGCCGCCCAGTCGACCGGCACGCCGTGCACGTGCGCCTGACCGAGGAAGCCGCCGAACGCCTGTGCTTCGGGGCGCCGCGCGCGCAGCGTCGGGCACAGCAGCGCGCCAGTCTGAGCATCGGAGTCGAGGCACTGACCCGCCAGCGCGCACAGGACGCCGTCGGGCCCCAACTCCAGGTATCGAGTCACCCCGGCCCGCGCCAGCGCGCCGACGCCGTCGGCGAAGCGCACCGTCTCGCGCACGTGACGCACCCAGTAGTCGGGCGTGGCGATCTCCTGCGTGGCCTGCTCGCCGGTCGCATTCGAGACGATCGGGATGCGCGGGGGCGCAAAGCGCAGGTCCTGGGCGACCCTGCGGAAGTCCTCGAGCATCGGCTCCATCAGCTGCGAGTGGAAGGCGTGGCTGACCCGCAGCCGCGTCGTCTTGCGGCCCTGCTCGCGCCACTGCGCCGCCCACCGCTCGGCGGCCTGCTCCTCGCCGGTGACCACGACCGACTGCGGCCCGTTGACCGCGGCGATTGCGAGCTCGCCCGCGTACTCGGCGAGGCTCGCCGCCACCTCGCGCTCGGCCGCGTCGGTCGCGAACATCGCCCCGCCCGCGGGCAGCGCGCCCATCAGTCGGCCGCGCGCCACCACCAGCGCGCAGGCGTCGGGCAGCGAGAGCACCCCCGCGACCTGCGCGGCCACGAGCTCCCCGATCGAGTGCCCGATCAGCAGATCGGGCTTGACGCCGAGCGACTGCACGAGCGCGAACAGCGCCAGCTCGAGCGCGAACAGCGCCGGCTGCGTGTACTCGGTGCGCTCCAGCAGCGCCGCCTCGGGCGAGCCCTCGGCCGCGAACAGCACCTCGCGCAGCGGCCGCTCCTGATGCTGGTCGAAACGGGGATGCTCGCCGGAGGCGAGCGTCTCCCGGCTTCGGTCGAGCTCCGTGCAAACCTCATCGAGCGCCTCCCTGAAGCTGGGGAAGGCCGCGTACAGCTCGGCGCCCATGCCGGGGCGCTGAGCGCCCTGGCCGGTGAACATGAACGCCGTCCCGCCGGCCACCGCGTTACCCGTGAAGACGCCCGCCGCCGACTCCCCCGCGGAGAGCGCCCGCAGCCCCGCCAGCAGCTCCCCGCGGTCGCCTCCGACGACGGCCGCGCGCATCTCCAGCTGCGCGCGGGCGCCCGCCAGCGTCAGCGCCACGTCCGCCGGCTCCAGCGAGGGGTGCTCCTGCTGGGGCGCGTGCTGGCGCGCGGCCTGCCCGCGCAGCGCCGGCTCGCCCCTGGCCGACACCAGCCACACGTGCACCGATGGCTCGGCCGCGCTCGGCGGCGCGGGGGCCGTGTCGGACTGTGCCGGAAGCTCCCCCGCGCGCGGGGGAGCGTACGCCGTGTCGGGCCGCGCCGGGAGCGCGGGCACGGGCATGGGGGGCTCCTCGAGGATCACGTGCGCGTTGGTGCCGCTCACCCCGAACGACGACACCCCCGCGCGGCGCGGGCGCTCGCCCCGCGGCCACGGCGCCGGCTCGCTCAGCAGGCTCACCGCGCCCTGCGACCAGTCGACGTGCGGCGAGGGCTCGTCGACGTGCAGCGTCTGCGGCAGCCGCTCGTGGCGCATCGCCAGCAGCATCTTCATCACGCCGGCCGCGCCGGAGGCCGCCTGGGTGTGACCGATGTTCGACTTGATCGACCCCAGCCGCAGCGGGGCGCCCGCGCGCTCCTGCCCGTAGGTCGCCAGCAGCGCCTGCGCCTCGATCGGGTCGCCGAGCATCGTGCCGGTGCCGTGGCCCTCCACCACGTCGACCTCGTCCGCGGAGAGGCCCGCGTTGGCCAGCGCCTGGCGGATCACGCGCTCCTGCGAGGGCCCGTTGGGAGCGGTCAGGCCGTTGCTGGCCCCGTCCTGGTTGACGGCGCTGCCGCGCACCACGCCGAGCACGCGATGACCGCGCCGGCGGGCCTCGGAGAGGCGCTCCACCACGAGCATCCCCACGCCCTCCGACCAGCCCACCCCATCCGCCGCGCCGGCGAACGACTTGCAGCGCCCATCCGGGGCCAGTCCACGCGCGCGGCTGAAATCGATGAACACCGCCGGGTTGGAGAGCACCGTGACCCCGCCCGCCAGCGCCATCGAGCACTCGCCCTGGCGCACCGACTGACACGCGAGATGCAGGGCGACCAGCGAGGAGGAGCAGGCCGTGTCGATGGTCACCGCCGGGCCCTCCAACCCGAACACGTACGCCATCCGCCCCGACACCACGCTGCCGGCCACGCCGACCGCGGCGTAGCCCTCCGCCTCCTCGCGCTGGACGCTGGCGTTGACCACGAACCCGTAGTCCTGATACATGACGCCGCAGAACACGCCCGCCTCGGTGCCGCGCAGCGACAGCGGATCGATCCCCGCGTCCTCGAACGCCTCCCACGCGGCTTCCAACACCAGCCGCTGCTGCGGGTCCATCACCACCGCCTCGCGCGGTCCGATCCCGAAGAAGCGCGCGTCGAAGTCCGCGACGTCGTGGACGAACCCCCCCTCGCGGGCGTAGCTCGTGCCGGGCTGATCCGGGTCCGGGTCGTACAGGCGCTCCAAGTCCCAACCGCGGTCCACGGGGAACCCCGACACCGCGTCGACGCCCGACGCCAGCAGCTCCCACAGCTCCGCGGAGCCATGCACGCCGCCCGGGTAGCGGCAGCTCATCCCCACGATCGCCACGGGGTCCTCCGCGTTGGAGGATCCGTGCGCGAGCACCGGCGCGCGCCGCCGGGAGCCTTCGACCTTTTCGAGCAGGAACCTCGCCACCGCCGCCGGCTTGGGGTGGTCGAACACGAGCGTGGCCGGCAGCTGCAGCCCGGTGGCCTGGTGGAGGCGGTTGCGCAGCTCCACCGCCGAGAGCGAGTCGAATCCGAGCTCGGCGAACGTGCGCTCGGCGTCGATCGAGCGCGGCGAGTCGTGGCCGAGCACAGCGGCCACATGGGCGCACACGAGCTCGAGCGCCACGCCCTCGCGCTCGGTCTCGGGGACGCCGGCCAGGCGCCGCGCCAGCGATCCCTTCGCCCCCCGTCCGCGCTTGGAGGGCCCGCGGATCACGCTGCGCAGCGGCGCCGGCAGCACGCCCATCCGCGCCTGCGCACGCAGCACGGCGGCGTCCAGCGCCACCGGGGCAAGCAGCGGCCGGTCGATCGCCAGCGCGGCATCCAGCAGCCGCAGTCCCCGCTCGTTGGAGAGCGCTTCGATCCCGAGCCTGCCCACGCGGGCCACGCCGGCCTCGCCGATCGCTCCCGCCATGCCGCTGGTGTCGGCCCACAGGCCCCACGCCAGCGCGTTGCCCACCAGCCCGCGCGCGCGGCGATGACACGCGAGCGCGTCCAGGAACGCGTTGGCCGCCGCGTAGTTGCCCTGACCGGGGCTGCCGATCGTGGCGGTGAACGACGAGAACAGCACGAAAGCGGCGAGATCCAGGCCCTCGGTGAGCTCGTGCAGGTGCAGCGCGCCGTCCACCTTCGGGCGCATCACACGCTCCACCTGGTCGGCTGTGAGGGACTCCAGCAGCCCGTCCTCGAGCACCCCCGCCGCATGCACCACCGCGGTCAGGGGATGCGCGGCGGGGATCGTGTCGATCAGCGCGCCGAGCGCTTCGCGGTCGGCCACGTCGCACGCCGCGACGCCGGCCTCGACGCCGAGCTCGCCGAGCTCGCGCACGAGCTCGCTCGCGCCCGGCGCCTCGGCGCCACGCCGGCTCACAAGCAGCAGGCGCCGAGCGCCGTGCGCGCTCGCCAGGTGGTGCGCCACCAGCGCCCCCAGACCGCTGGTGCCCCCGGTGATCAGCACGGTCCCCGCGGGATCGAGCGCGAGTGTGGCCTGCTCGGCCGGAGGGGCCACCGCGACCAGACGTGGCACGTGGACCCTGCCGGCGCGCACCGCCAGCTGGGGCTCGTCGGCCTCCAGCAGCCGCGCCCACGGCACCTCGCCGTCGCCGCCGTCGAGATCCACAAGCAGGAACCGGCCGGGATGCTCGGGCTGGACGCTCGCGATCAGGCCAGCCAGCGGGGCCACCGCCAGATCGGGTGCCTGCTGCGCCCCGATCGCCACCGCCTCGCGCGTGAGGAGCACGAGCCGCGCGTCGGCCAGCGCCTCCTCGGCCAGGCAGGCCTTGAGCAGCTCGAGCGTACGCCCGGTGGCCTGGCGCGCACCCTGTGCGAGAGCCGTCGCGTCTGCGACGGGGGAGCTCGCAAACGCCTGGGCATCCGCAAACAGCACCGTCGGTGCGGAGGCGCCCGCCTCGATCGCATCGCACAGCGTCCGGATGTCCTCGTAGCGCTCGGCCTCGATGCCCGGCAGCCGCAGATCGCCGAGCAGCGCGTAGCGCTCCTGCTCGCCGGGGGCGGGGAGGTCGGTGAGCTCCACCCATTCCAGGCCGAACAGCGTGTCCCGGCTGTCCGTCAGGCGGACGCTCGCAAGCTGGCCTGCGTCGACCGGCCTTCCCAGCAGCGAGCCCACCGACAGCAACGGCGCGCCCAGCTCGTCGAGCGCGGCGATCCGCAGGGTTGGAGACCCGCCCACCCCGCTCAACACGACCGATGCCCGCAGCGAGGAGGCCTCGTCCCGGTACAGGCGCACGTCGCTCCATGAGAACGGGAGTCCCGCGCCATGATCGCCGCCCTCCCCGAAGAGGGGGTGCAGCGTCGCGTCGAACAGCACCGGATGAATCCGAAAGCTCTCCCCCGCAGCCGCCTGCTGCTCGCTCAGCGCCGCCTCCACGAAGAACTCCTCGCCGCGCCGCCACGCCTTGCGGACCACCTGGAAGGCAGGCCCGTAGCCGAACCCGACCTCCGCCAGCCGGTCGTAGAGGTACTCGGTCTCGATCGGCTCCGCCCCGGCGGGAGGCCACTGGAGCGCCTGCAGGCGCTCGATCGCCGGGTCAACCCCCGCCGCGGGCGCGAGCAGGCCGCTGGCATGGCGCGTCCACTCGGCCTCGCCTGCATCGATACCGTCGCCGGCGCGCTCCGCGCGCGAGTGGACGGCGACCGCACGGCGACCCTCCTCGTCGGGCTCGGCGAGCGACACCTGCAACTGCACGGCGCCGTCCTGCGCAAACACCAACGGCGCCTCGAGCGTCATCTCCGCGACGGCCTCGACTCCCGCTCGGCGCCCCGCCGCGAAGAGCAGCTCGAGGAAGGCCGTGCCCGGCAGCAGCACCGTGTCGAGCACGGCGTGATCCCCAATCCAGGCGTGAGTCGCCAGCGACAGCCGCCCGGTCAGCAGCCACTCCTCGCCGCCCGCCACCTGCACGGCGGCGCCCAGCAGGGGATGATCGGCCGCTCCCAGCCCCGCCGCACCCACCTCGCCGCCGGCATCGTTCGCGGTCAGCCAGTAGCGCTCGCGCTGGAACGCGTAGGTCGGCAGCTCCACCGGCCGAGCGCCGCGGCCGGCGAAGAACGCCCGCCAGTCGACCGGGACGCCGGCGGTGTGCGCCCGGGCGATCGCCTTGACGAGTGTCTCCAGCTCGCCGCCGCGGGCGCGCTGGGTGGGGACGAGCAGCGTGTGCTCCCGTGCATCCGCGCTCAGGCAGTCACGGCCCAGCGCGCACAGCACGCCGTCGGGGCCGACCTCCACGAAGCTCCTCACACCGGCACGCTCCAGCGCCGCGACTCCGTCGGCGAAGCGGACCGTCTCGCGCGCGTGGCGCATCCAGTACTCGGGGGTGCAGATCGCGCCGTCCGCGACGAGCTCGCCGGTCAGGTTGGAGGCCACCGCGAGCCGCGGTGGGTTGGGCGCGAGGCCGCCCACCACCTCGCCGAGCTCGGCGAGCATCGGGTCCATCCGCTGCGAGTGGAAGGCGTGGCTCACGCGCAGGCGCGTGAGCTTGCGCCCGCGCTCGCGCCACACGCCGCCCAGCTCCTCCACAGCCTCGGCGTCGCCGGAGACGACAACCGCGCGCGGCCCGTTCACCGCGGCGAGCGCCAGCCGCGACTCGAGGCCGTCGAGGCTCTGCGCGATCTCCTCGGCGGAGGCTTCGATCGCGAGCATCGCGCCGCCCTCGGGCAGCGCACCCATTAGGCGTCCACGCGCGGCGACGAGCGTGCAGGCGTCCGCGAGCGAGAACGCGCCCGCCAGGTGCGCCGCGACAACCTCGCCGATGGAATGCCCGATCAGCAGCTCGGGCTTCACGCCCCACGCTTCGAGCTGGCGGGCGAGCGCCACCTCGAGCGCGAACAGGGCCGCCTGCGTGAGCTCGGTCTCGTCCAGCAGCGCCGCCTCGGGCGAGCCCTCGGCGGCGAACAGCACCTCCCGCAGCGACCGCCCCAGGCGCTGGTCGAAACGGGGATGCTCGCCGGAGGCGAGCGTCTCCCGGCTTCGGTCGAGCTCCGCGCAGACCTCGTCGAGGACCTCGCTGAAGCGGGGCAGGGTCTCGTAGAGCTCGGCGCCCATGCCCGCGCGCTGGGACCCCTGGCCGGTGAGCATGAACGCCACCCGGCCGCCGGCGGCCCTGCCCTCCAGGACGCTGCCAGCGGGCTCCCCACGCGACAGCGCGGCCAGCCCGGCGAGCAGCCCGTCACGATCCGAGGCCACGATCGCCGCGCGCCACTCGTGCTGCGCTCGCGCGGTGGCCAGCGAGAACGCCACGTCGAGCGGCTGCAACTCGAAGTGCGACTCCAGGTGGGCGTGCAGGCGCTCTGCCTGGGCGCGCAGCGCCGCCTCGCTGCGGCCGGACACCAGCCAGGGCAGGAAGCCCAGCGCCGGTGCATTTGAGTCCCGCCCGCCCTGCGCGCCCCCGGGCGCCGGCCCGGCGGCTGGCCGGGGGGCCTCCTCGAGGATCACGTGCGCGTTGGTGCCACTGATCCCGAACGAGGAGACCCCGGCACGCCGCGGGCGCTCACCCGCCGGCCACAGCTCCGGCTCGGTCAACAACTCCACCTCACCAGCCGACCAATCCACATGCGGCGTCGGCGCATCCACATGCAACGTCCGCGGCAGCAGCTCGTGACGCAGCGCGAGCGCGATCTTCATCACGCCCGCCACCCCGCTCGCGGCGATCGTGTGCCCGATGTTCGACTTGATCGACCCCACTCGCACCGGGCCGTCCCGCCGTTCCTGGCCGTAGGTGGCGATCAGCGCCTGCGCCTCGATCGGGTCGCCCAGCCGCGTGCCGGTGCCGTGCGCCTCGACCACGTCGACCTCGTCCGCGGAGAGGCCCGCGTTGGCCAGCGCCTGGCGGATGACACGCTCCTGCGAGGGACCGTTGGGCGCTGCCAGCCCGTTGCTGGCGCCGTCCTGGTTGACGGCGCTGCCGCGCACCAGCGCGAGCACCCGGTGGCCGAGTCGTTGAGCGTCGGAGAGCCGCTCGAGCGCCACCCGCCCCACCCCCGCCCCCCAGGCCACCCCCTCGGCCGCCCCCGCGGAGGACATGCAGCGCCCCTCCCGGGCAAGCCCCCCCGGG
>JBIOEY010000003.1:0-45749 GCA_044446505.1 Solirubrobacterales bacterium | reverse complement strand
TGTGGGGGTTGGCGCGGGGGTGGGGGGGACGCCCCCGTTTCGCTTGGGTGGGGGTGCGTTTTTGGTGGGGGCACCCGGTGGGGGGGTTTGTTGGGGGGGGGGGGGGGGGGGGGGGGTGGGGGCGGGGGCCCCCCCCCCCCCCCCCCCCCCCACGCCGGTGGAGCAGCTGCAGAAGCTCGCGCCGCTGCGCGACAGCGGCGTCCTCACGAACGAGGAGTTCGAGGCCCAGAAGCAGAAAGTGCTCGCGGGGGGTTGAGCACGGTGATCGGTCCCGTACAGCTGCTCGTGGTGGGCTTCGATCAGCCGGACTTCCAGGGCGAGGTGCTAGCCGAGCTGCAGAGCCTCAAGGAGAACGATGTGGTCCGGGTGATCGACATTCTCGTGGCGAACAAGGACGCCGCGGGCGAGGTGACGACGCTCCAGATCAGCGATCTCTCCGAGAACGAAGCACAGGAGTTGGGCGAAGTGGTGAAGGCGCTGATCGGCCTGGGGGAGATCGCGGGCGGCGACGCGGAGGGCGCGGCGCAGATGTGGGCGGGAGAGCAGACGGGCCTGAGCGAGGAGGATCTCCTCGACGTGCTCGCCGAGATCCCCCCCGACACGGCGGTGGCGATCGCGCTGTTGGAGCACCGCTGGGCGATCCCGATGCGCGAGGCGATCGTGCGGGCGGGGGGCTTCCCGATCATCGACACGTGGGTGCACCCGCGCGACCTCGTCGAGGTCGGCCTGCTCGCGGCCGCGGAGGCCGAGCAGTCGCTCAGCTGAGCAGATGTCAAGCCAAGCGTTCATGAGCCCCGACGGCGCTCCGGACAGCGAGGAGGCGCCGACCTGGGCGTGGTGGCTGTTGCTGCTGGTGGCGCTCTGCACGTTCGTCGTCGGCATCCTGCTGCTCTTCTGGCCGCACCGCACGCTGAGCACGCTGGCGGTGATCTTGGGGATCTACCTGCTCGTCGTGGGAGCGCTCTGGGTGCTCGTCAGCCTTGGCACGCGCCGCGAAGCTCGCGGCATGGGCGTGTGGCGGGGAGTGATCGCGCTGCTCGCCGGGGTGATCGTGATCCGGCACCCCTCGGAGAGCCTCACGGTGCTGGCGCTCGCCTTCGGGATCTGCCTGCTGATCGCGGGGGTGTTCGAGCTGGTGATCGCGATCGAGCTCCCTGAGCGGCGCGGGTGGAGAATCCTGGAGGGCGTGGTGGACCTCGCGATCGGGATCCTGATCGTCTCCTGGCCTGAATTCGGGGTGTACACCTTCGCGGTGGTGCTGGGGATCTCGCTGCTCGTGCGCGGCGCGGTCGAGTCGTGGCTGGCGGTCGCGGGTATCAGACTGTCGCGCGCCGAGCGCCACGCGCACTCGGGCCTCTCGACGGCATAGCCTCGGCTGCTGCGCCAACCCACGTCGCGGGGCACGGAGGCCCCGCGCGCACGCGCTCGGTTTCCCCACCGACTCGCGCGGACGATCCCCAAATAACACGCTATACTTTACAAAGTAAAGCGCCTCGGCAACCACGGGGCGCAGGCCGGACTGCGAGGATATGCGGATGGCGGAGATCGAGAACACGATCATCATCGGCAGTGGCCCCGCGGGGTACACCGCGGCGCTGTACACCGCGCGCGCCAACCTGAAGCCGCTCGTGATCGAGGGCTTCGCGTGGGGGGGCCTGTTGCAGCAGACCACCGACGTGGAGAACTACCCGGGTTTTCCCGAGGGGATCATGGGGCCGGAGCTGATGGGGCAGCTGCGCGCCCAGGCGGAGCGCTTCGGGGCGCGCCTGGAGACCGACCAGGCCGAGCGCGTCCAGCTCGCCCGCGGATCGGATCCCACCCACCCCGGCGTGCACAGCGTGTGGGTCGGGGACACCGAGCACCGCGCGCGCACCGTGATCCTCGCGATGGGCGCGGAGCACAAACGGCTGGGGGTGCCCGGCGAGGAGGAGCTGGGGGGGAGGGGAGTGAGCTACTGCGCCACGTGCGACGCGGCGTTCTTCAAGGGTGCACCGACGATCATCGTGGGCGGCGGGGACTCGGCGATGGAGGAGGCGATCTTCCTCTCGAAGTTCGCCGCCAAGGTCACGGTCGTGCACCGCCGTCCGGAATTCCGCGCCTCGAAGATCATGCTCGATCGCGCGCGGGCGCAGGAGAACATCGAGCTGCTCACCCCCTACACCGTCAAGGAGCTCGCCTGCGGGGAGAACGGCGCCCTCGGCCACGCGCTGCTCCTGAACGCCGACACCGGCGAGGAGCGCGACCTGGAGATCAGCGGGGCGTTCATCGCGATCGGCCACGAGCCCCAGTCGGAGCTCGTGCGCGGGCAGATCGACCTCGACGAGAACGGGTACGTGGTCACCGAGGGGCGCTCCACCCGCACGAACCTCCCGGGCGTGTTCGCCGCGGGGGACCTCGTGGACCACACCTACCGCCAGGCGATCACCGCCGCGGGCTCCGGCTGCCAGGCGGCGCTGGACGCGGAGTGGTATATCCGCGACACCCCCAGTGTGCCGGTCCCCGCGGGGATGCCGATCGGCGATCCGGCGGAAGCCCAGTGGGCTCCGGCGGCGGCGGTCCCGCCGGTGGCTGGTGCGGGCGCGTAGCCTGCCTCCTACGGTCTCCTGCTCGAAATCAAAGTCAGAACAGCAGCCGGAAGCGGACGCCGAGCGCGCGGTAGGTTCGTACGGCGCGAGTGTCGCGGGAGATGAGCTCGATGTCGAACTTCAATGCCGTCAGCGCGACCAGACCGTCATACGCCGCGCCGCCACTGACACCGGCCGTGGCGAGTTGGTGGGGAGCGGTCGCGTAGCCGTTTGCGTCCAGCGTGACATGCGTCGGTGGGAGCCGCGCTTGGAGTGTGGCGGCGGCGGTGGCCGCATCGGCTCTGCGTGGCGGTGGCAGGCGGGTGAGGACGCTGTAGGTCTCGAGTGCCACGTGCGCGATCGTCTTGGTGCAGGTGCTCAGGGCTTCCGTCGCGGCCTGGTGTGCCTCGTGGTCGGCGAGTAAGGCAGGCAGCACGACGCTGGTATCTGCGGCGGAGCTCACCGGCGCTCGCGTACGGCTTCGAGCACTCCTCGTAGCTCCTCGTCGGTGATCGGCGTGCCGGTTGGCGCGAAGTATGGTCCGTGGGGACCTTCGACGATGGCGGGTGGCTCGCTGGGGACGGACAGCTCCAGGTGTCCGTCGACCACGTCGATATCCAGTGGCGTATCGGGTGAGATCCCCAGTGCATCACGCATCGGCTTAGGGACGACCACGCGGCCCGCCCTGTCGATAGACACGTGCATGGTATGAGTCTACCATCACGATGGCAGTTCATGGCGCTGGGGTTCGAACGGGGAGTTGGCTCGACGGCGCAGCGCGGGGGCCATTCGGTAGCGCTCCTCGCGGTACTCCTCCCATAGCGCGTCCAGCGTCCCCACCACGTGCTCCAGCCCGATCGCATCGGCCCACGCGAGGGGGCCGCGGGGGTAGTTCATGCCAAGCGTCATGCCCAGGTCGATGTCCTCGGCACTGCCAACTCCCTCGCCCAGCGCGAAGGCGCACTCGTTGATCACCTGGCAGACAATCCGCGGGAGCACCCCGACAGCGGAGGGCTGCACGCGCGCGGTGTGCAGGCCGAGCCCCTGGAAGGCGCGCTCGCCCGCGTCGCCGGTGACCTCGACGAGCCCCAAAGGCCCGAGCGCGTAAAAAGGCTCGCCATCGACGGTGCCGCGGAGCCCATCCACCACGATCTCGGGCCCGGAGTCGCCGGGGGCGAGCGCGCGCAGCGCGTCGGCGACGGGGCCGCTGCCCTGCACCCGGGCATCGCCACCGCCGGAGGGCGGCTCGGGGTCGGGAGGGCGATGGGGACCCTCGCCGGTGTAGTCGTAGTAGCCGCGCCCGGTCTTGCGCCCGTGCAGCCCGGCGGCGGCGCGCTGGGCCTGGATCGGGGAGGGTCGCCAGCGGGGCTCGCCAAAGCTGAGCTCGTAGAAGCTGCGGGAGACGTCGAAGCCGGTGTCGACGCCGACGAGGTCGGAGAGCTCGAAGGGCCCCATGCGAAAGCCGCCGCCGAGGCGGCAGATGCGGTCGATCGTCTCGATCTCGGCGATCCGCTCGCCGAGCAGCCGCAGGGCCTCGAGGCCGAAGGGGCGGTTGCAGCGGTTGACGAGGAACCCGGGGCCGTCGGTGGCGCGGATCACGGTCTTGCCCATCGCGCGTCCGGTCGCGTCGGCGAGCGCCAGCGCCTCCTGGCTGGAGCGCAGGCCGGCGATCACCTCGACGAGCGCCATCAGGGGGGCGGGGTTGAAGAAGTGCATCCCCACGACCCGCTCGGGGTTGGCGGCGGCGGCGGCGATCCCGGTGACGGGCAGCGAGGAGGTGTTGGTGGCGAGCACGCACTCCGCGCCGACGATCGCCGAGAGCCGTGCGTAGAGTTCGCGCTTGAGCTCGGGCAGCTCGGGGGCGGCCTCGATCACGAGGTCGCACGGGGCGAGTGCCTCCATCTCCGCGGCCACCTCCAGCCGCTCCGCGGCGGCGCGGGCCTCCTCGGCGGTGATCCGCCCTTTCGCGGCTTCCTTCTCCAGACCGCTGCGCACCCGCTCGGCCCCTCGCTGGAGCGCCTCGGGGATGGGATCGTGCAGCAAAGTGCGAGCCCCGGCGCGACAGGCGAGCTGGGCGATGCCGGCCCCCATCGTGCCCGCCCCCAGCACCCCGACGATGCGCGCGGGCTGCGTCTCGGCGCTCATCTCAGGAGGGCACCAGCGCGTTGATGCCGGTGAGGGCGCGGCCGATGATCAGTTTCTGGATCTGGGAGGTGCCCTCGTAAAGCGTGGTGACGCGCACGTCGCGGAAGTAGCGCTCCACGGGGTGGTCGTCGACGTAGCCGGCGCCGCCGTGGACCTGGATCGCGGTGTTGGAGCACTCGACGGCTGCCTCGGTGGCGTGCAGCTTGGCGATCGAGGTCTCAGTGGTGTTGGGGCGTCCCTTGTCCTTTAGGAAGCCGGCCCTCCACACGAGCATCCGCGAGGCCTCGGTCTTCACGGCCATGTCGGCGATCATCGCCTGCACGAGCTGGAAGCTCGCGATCGGGCGCCCGAACTGCTCGCGCACCTTGGCGTACTTCACGGACTCCTCGACGCACCCCTGGCAGATGCCGACGCAGCCGGCGGCGACGGAGTAGCGCCCGGAGTCGAGCGCGGACATCGCGACCTTGAAGCCGTCGCCGATCTCGCCGAGCACGCCGTCCTCGCCGACCTCCACGTCTTCGAGCCCTATCGAGGCGGTGTCGGAGGCGTGGAGGCCCATCTTGTGCTCGATCGTCTGGGGCTGGTAGCCGGGCTGGTCGGTCTCCACGAGGAAGCAGCCGAGGCCGCGGTGGCCCTTCTCGGGGTCGGTCTGGGCGAAGATCAGCGCGAGCTTCGCGTGGTTGCCCATCGAGATCCACATCTTCGCGCCGTTGATCCGCCAGCCGGAGTCGGTCCTGGTGGCGCGGGTGCGCTGGTTGGCGGCGTCGGAGCCGGTGTCGGGCTCGGTGAGGCCAAAGCACCCGAGCCACTCCCCGGAGCAGAGCTTCGGCAGGTAGCGCTGCTTCTGCTCCTCGGTGCCCCACTTGAGGATCGCGGAGCAGACGAGCGAGGTCTGCACGGAGATCACGGTGCGCACGGAGGAGCAGCCGCGGCCGATCTCCTCCACGACGAGGCCGTAGTCGAGGTAGCCGAGGCCCGCCCCGCCGTACTCGCGGGGGACGATCGCGCCGAGATAGCCCTGGTCGGCGATCTTCTTGACGAGATCGAGGTCGAAGTGGTGGTTGCGCGCGTTTTCGCGAGCGCGCTCGACGATCTCCTTGTCGGTGAACTCGCGGGCGGTGTCGCGGATCAGGCGCTGCTCGTCGGTGAGGTCGAAGTCCATGTCTCTACTTTCTGGATAGCTTGGGTGTGGTCCACGGGGCCTGCACGCGCCGCTGCAGCTCCTGCGCGAGGCCCTCGATCGGGAGGCGCTCCTGGGTGAGGGAGTCGCGCTCGCGCACGGTGACGGTGCCCTGCTCGACGCTCTCATGGTCGATCGTGACGCAGAAGGGCGTGCCGATCTCGTCCTGGCGACGGTAGCGCTTGCCGATCGCGCCCCCGTCGTCGTACTCAGCCTGAACGAGCGCCCGCACGGCGCGGTAGACCTCGTGCGCCAACTCGGGCTGGCCGTCCTTCTTGACGAGCGGCAGCACCGCCACCTTCACGGGTGCGAGTCGGGGGTGCAGGCGCAGCACGGTGCGCCGCTCGCCCTCCCCGGCCCCCTCGCGCTCCACGACTTCCTCGTCGTAGGCGTCCACGAGGAACGCGAGCGTGGCGCGATCCGCGCCGGCGGCGGGCTCGATCACGTGCGGCACGTAGCGCTCGCCGGTGGCCTGGTCGAAGTACTCGAGCTTCTCGCCGGAGAACTGGGCGTGCTGGGTGAGGTCGAAGTTCCCGCGGTTGGCGATCCCCTCGAGCTCGGACCAGCCGATCGGGAACAGGTACTCGACGTCGGAGGTGCCGGAGGAGTAGTGGGAGAGCTCGTCGGGGTCGTGGGCGCGCAGGCGCAGGTGGTCGGAGCGCAGGCCGAGCTCGGTGTACCAGCGCATCCGCTCGGCGAGCCAGTGCTCGAACCACCTCTGCGCCTCGCCGGGAGGCACGAAGAACTCCATCTCCATCTGCTCGAACTCGCGGGTGCGGAAGATGAAGTTGCCGGGGGTGATCTCGTTGCGGAAGGACTTGCCGATCTGGGCGATCCCGAAGGGGGGCTTCTTGCGGGAGAACTGGAGGACGTTCTTGAAGTTGATGAAGATCCCCTGGGCGGTCTCGGGGCGCAGGTAGGCGGTGGCGCCGGACTCCTTGACGGGCCCGATGGTGGTCTCGAACATGAGATTGAAGTCGCGCGCCTCTGTCAGCGAGCACTCCTCGGCCTCGCCGGGGTGCTTGGAGGGTTTGCGCCCGCAGGCGAGGTCCCCGAGATGGTCCGCGCGGAAGCGCTGCCCGCAGGTGCGGCAGTCCACGAGCGGGTCGGTGAAGCCGGCGAGGTGCCCGGAGGCCTCCCACACGCGGGGGTGCTGGAGGATCGCGGAGTCGAGCGCAACGATGTCCTCGCGCTCGGAGAGCATCGCGCGCCACCACTCGCCCTTGACGTTGCCCTTGAGCAGCACCCCGTAGTGGCCGAAGTCGTAGGTGGAGCCCACGCCTCCGTAGATCTCCGAGGAGGGGAAGATGAAGCCGCGGCGCTTGCACAGCGCCACGACCTTGTCCATGCTCACCACATCCGCCGGCTCAGCCATGGCTGCGGATGCTATTCGAGGGCGGGGAGAGGGTGGTTGACCTTCAAAAAAACTGCTTTTGACATATCCTCCTTGACAAATGCCATTCGATGTGTTTTCATTTGCGGGGATGGCAGGGGTGCCTTCCACGGACGGGCAGGAGGAAGTCACGGATGGCTGCTGAGCACCTCGCCTCGCGCCGGAGCCTCTTCGAGCGCCGCTGCCCCTACCTCTCCGGTGGCGCTCGAGGAGGCCTCGGCACGGCCCAAACCGCCCAGTGACAGCGGTGTGGTGGGGGCCGGGTTCACGCCCGGCCCCCACCTTGAGCCTCCGGATACGCTGCGCCGGTGGCGCGACTTTTGATCGTGGGGGGCGGCTGCCGCGGCCTGCGGCTCGCGGGGGATGCCCTGGGGCAGGGGCACTCCGTGCGCATCGTCACACGCACCGAGACCGGCCGGGGACCGATCGAGGCGGCCGGCGCGGAGTGTTGGATCGGCGACCCCGACCGGCTGGGCACGCTGCGGGGAGCGCTGGAGAGCGTCACGATCGCCTGCTGGCTGCTCGGGAGCGCCACTGGCCCCGAGGAGCAGCTGCGCGCTCTGCACGGCGCCCGTCTGCGCTCGTTCATGGGCCAGATGGTGGACAGCACCGTGCGCGGCTTCCTCTACGAGGCCGCCGGGTCCTCGGTGCCTGCCGAGGCCCTCGCAGAGGGGGAGCGGATCGCGCAGGAAGCCGCACGCAGCAACGCAATCCCCCTGGCTCTCCTGCACACCGACCCCGCCGACGTCCCGGGTTGGCTGACAGAGGCGCGCGCGGCCGTCGCCTCGCTGCTGGGGTAGCCGCACCCGGCGCGCTATCCTCGATGTCAATCCCCTAAAAACCGATCAGGATTTACAGACAGGAGGCCTTCATTGTCCGGCTACGTGAAGGACGTACTGGTCGAGCCGGAGTGGCTCGAGGAGCACCTCGACGACGCGAGCATCCGCATCGTGGAGGTCGACGAGAACCGGGAGCTGTACGCCGAGGCGCACATACCGGGGGCGATCGGGTTCGACTGGCAGCGCGACCTGCAGGATCAGGTCAAGCGCGACTTCCTCGGCGCGGAGGACTTCGGTGCGCTGTTCGGCTGCCACGGGGTCTCGAACGAGCACACGATCGTGCTCTATGGGGACCGCAACAACTGGTTCGCCGCCTACACCTACTGGTACCTGAGGTACTACGGCCACGACAAGGTGCTGCTGCTCAACGGCCCCCGCGAAAAGTGGATCGCCGACGGGCGGCCGACCACCGCGGAGGTTCCCGCACACCCCGCCGCCAGCTTCACGGCGAGGCCCGGGGACGATTCGATCCGCGCCCGGCGCGAGGAGGTGCTGGCGGCGATCGAGGACTCGATGAAGCTCGTCGACGTGCGCTCCCCCGCGGAGTTCGCGGGCGAGATCATCTCGCCGGAGGGCTACGAGCAGGAGGGCGCTCAGCGCGGCGGGCACATCCCGGGCGCCGCGTCGATCCCGTGGGCGCAGGCGGTGAAGGAGGACGGCACCTTCAAGTCGGCCGAGGAATTGCGCGATCTGTACGGCGGCAAGGGGGTGCTGGACGGCGAGCCGATCATCGCCTACTGCCGCATCGGCGAGCGCTCCGCGCACACCTGGTTCGTCCTGCACGAGCTGCTCGGGCAGGAGCGTGTCAAGAACTACGACGGCTCTTGGACGGAGTGGGGGAACCTCGTGGGGGTCCCGGTCGAGGTCGGCGCCTGAGTGGTGGAGGGAGCCGCAGGCGCGACGGTCGAGCTCGACTGGTACATCGTGGAGGTCCCCGTCGCAGTCGGCGCGCGGCTTGAACCCCGCCCTCCGAGGATCGAGTCCAGGCGCTCGTACAGGTCGTCGAGGATGCGCGCCGTGGCGCCCCAGATCAGATTCTCGCCAACTATGTAAGCATCGGTTTCAAAGGAGATCCCGCGGCGCTCCATGCGCGTGCGCGTCCTGCCCTCGCGCAGGGCGCGCAGCGGGAACTCCAGCACGGCGTCCACCTCGCGGGGGGAGGCGCGCCAGCGCTGTCCCGCGGGGACCAGCCCGACGAAGGGGTGGATCAGGTAGCCGGTGACGAACGTCGAGATCGGCGGGAGCTCCCCGAGCAGGCTCACCGCGGCGGGCGCCAGACCGATCTCCTCCTCCGCCTCGCGCAGCGCGGTCGCCCGCAGGTCGAGGTCCTCGGGGTCCCGGCGCCCGCCGGGGAAGGAGATCTCTCCAGCGTGGCGGCGCAGGTCGGCGCGGCGCCGGGTCAGGACTGTGTGGGGCTCGTCGTCCGCGGCGAGGAACAGCGGCACGAGCACCGCCGCGAGGACCTGATCCGGGGCGTCGGCCAGGGCGCTCAGACGGGCGGTCGCGGTGGGCGGGGGAGCAGGCCCATCAGGCGGGGCCGGGCGCCGCCGCGAGGGCGCCGGTCAGCTCGATGCGTTCCGCGAACATGACCTCACCATCGAGTGCGCGGTGCACGGGGCACTTCGCGGCGATCACCCGCAGGCGCTCGACCTGCTCCGCGGGCAGGTCCTCGGGGAGGCGCAACACGAGCTCAAACCTCGTCGGGCAGCCCCGCTCGGCGGGGCTGTACTGCACCTCGACCTCGACCTCTCCGATCTTCCAGCCCTTGCGTGCCGCGTACATCTCCATCGTGATCGCGGTGCACGAGGCGAGGCTCGCCGCGAGCAGCTCCTGGGGGTCGGGGCCGGCGTCCTCGCCGCCGGACTCCACACCCTCGTCGACCGTGAGCCGGTGGTCGCGCACACGTAGGGTGTGCTTGAGCGTTCCGTCGCTGCGCTTCGCCGTGGCCTTCATCTTCGTGAGCCTTTCCAATCCGTTCGCCATCCTCTCCTCCTAAGACAGATGGTAGATACGTGGGTTGCGGTGCAAAGGGGTCCGTCCCAGGGGTCACAGCGGGTTGAAGAGCAGATTTTCCCTCTGGGGACCCCGGGCGGCCATCAGGCCGCCCGGAGGGGGTTCAGAGGGTTGAAGAGCAGCCCGGTGAGGAGCTTGGGGAAGAAGTAGGTGGACTTCGGCGGCATGTTCTCGCCGACGGCCGCCACGTCTCTAACCTGCGCCACGGGCGTGGGGCGCATCAGGAAGGCGGCGTCGTACTCACCCGAGCGCACGAGCTCGAGCGCCTCGCCGGCGTCGCGCGCGTAGCGGAAGTCGCGCAGGTGGGAGATGTCATCGTCGTCGAGCCCGAGCGCCCCCTTCAGCAGCAGCGCCTCGAGGATGCCGGTGTCGAGGTGACGGTAGGCCTCCGAGTGCCCGGCGAGGGCGGCGTCGGCGATCGCCTGGTCCTTCAGCGTGAGGCGCGTGGGGCGCTGGTGGTGGGAGTCGATGTAGCCGAGCTGCAACGGCCCGGTGCCGGCGGGCGGCGCGAGCTCCGGGAGGGGCACCTCGGCGATCTCGAAGTCCCGCTCCAGCGCCACGCGCAGCGCCTCGCGGCGGGCGGCGTCGAGGCCCCGCACGAGGCGGTGGGTGGGGAACACGGTCAGCCCGGGGTCCTCGAGCGCGACGAGGCACATCAGCACGTAGCGGTGATCGCCCTCCCCGCCGATCTCCTCCGCGTAGGCGCGCGCGGTCTCGTAGCGGTGGTGGCCGTCGGCGATCAGCAGCTCCGAGTCGCGCGCGGCGGCCTGCACCGCGGCGATCGCCTCGGCGTCGGCGATGCGCCACAGACGGTGGACGGTCCCGTCGGCGTCGGTCGCCTCCCCGCAAGGCATCTGTGCCGTCGCAGACTCCAGCGCCCCCCAGCCGGCGCCGGAGGGGTCGGAGTAGAGCGAGAAGATCGGCGACATGTTGGCGCGCGTGGCGCGCGTCAACCGCAGGCGGTCCTCCTTGGGACCGGGATGCGTGCGCTCGTGCGGGCGCACCCGCCCCGGTCCGTACTCCTCGATCCGCACCCGGCAGAAGAACCCGCGCCGGGTCTGCTCGACCCCGTCGGGGCCGGTGTACCGCTGTGTGTACGCCCAGATCGCAGGCTCCGAGTCGCGCACGACCGCCCCCTGCAGCTGCCAACCCTCGAACAGCGCGCGCGCCGAGGCATAAGGATCCGGCTCGCCCTCGGGCAGATCGACGGCGACGACGTTGAAGGGCGAGCGCCCAAGCAGCGCAGCGCGCTGCGGAGCGTCGATCACGTCATACGGCGGCGCCACGACATCACCGAGCGCCCCGACCACGGACAGGTCGTAGTGCAGGGCGCGCAGGGGTTGGACGTCGGCCATCGCGGGGCGGGACCCTAGCAGCGCCCGGGCGCGAGCGTGTGTCCTGGCTGGGAACGGGGTGCGGGACACGCACAGAGCAGACATCCGTCCGCAGGCTATGGGAACATATGTTCGTAATGGCCCACGCGGCGTACATTCGCGAAAAGGCACGCTCGATGAGGATCGAGCGGCAATTACCAGGACCTGGGCGAGTTGCGCGCCTTCTGGGGGCAAGTGCTCGACATCGAGCCCGAAGCGATCAGTCTCTTGCGCAAGTCCAACAGCAATCAGCTGACCGGCCGCGTCTGGCGCTCTCCCCACGGCGTCCTGAGCACCCGTCGCCAACGACACGCTGCTCCGGGCTCGAGTGCAGGCGTGGATGGACCGGCTGTGGGATGGGTGGCGGTAGAATCGTGGACGTTGTAAGTCCCGGGGCGTAGCGAAGCCTGGTAACGCGCGGCTTTTGGGGAGCCGAGATCGCCGGTTCGAATCCGGCCGCCCCGATTGGTTCACGTAGCACGATCTAGCTAGTTCTTCCGTCTCACGCCACGAGATGGATGCCTTTTCATTCGAGGGGAGTCTCGCCTCGATCGCTAGCAGCATCATTGGCGCGAGCTCGACAATCTTGCTGCAATCGTGCTACAGTGCGGTCGTGTCGTCTTCTGCCCTAGCTCGGCAGCCGTTGATCCGCGAGGCGGTTTATCTGCATGAGATCGCGCAGTTGACGGATGCCGATATTGCTCGTGCGACTGGTGTGGCTCGCAGCACGGCTCGGGCATGGCTTGCGCATACACGGTCCCCCACGGGTGAGCGGGCGGAGCGGCTGATCGAGCTGTCTGCGCTCGTGGAGCGGCTGGCGCGCGTGATGGAGCCGTCCTACATCGCCGTATGGCTAAGAAAGCCCGTGCCGGCGCTTGAGGAGCATAAGCCGATCGATGTGATCGCCAGCGGCGACTACCTGCGCGTGGCCGAGCTTGTCTCTGCGCTCGAAGAGGCCTCCTTCTCGTAAGGCTACGCAGTGGCGGCGGATGTTCAGCGCGTTTCGGTCGCTGGCTCATGGTGGCGGCAGACTCCTCACGGCGCTGACCCCTTGTGGCTGGCCTCGCCGCCATCCAGCGGTCGCTGGCAACACGGCAGCACGCTCGCCGCTATCTATCTCGCCGACGAGGAGTCCACAGCGTGGGCGGAGTGGTACAGAGTGCTTGCCGAGATCGCGCTGCCGCCGACTCACGGGATGCCTCGTGACCTGTGGCGTTGGACAATCGCGGTGAGCGACATCGCCGACCTCTCGACCACGGCCAAGCTCGCTCGCCTCGACCTCCCGGTTCCCCGTCCCGGGCGGCGGACCTGGCCACCGTTCCAAGCCGCCGGAGAGGATCTGTTCCGCGAGGGGTATCGCGGGGTGCTCTACCAGAGCGCTGCCCGGCCAGATCATCAGGCGCTATGCCTGTTCCGCGAGAGCATCCTCATCCCGGGCGCGGACCCGGTGCGTCCGCCCGTCACCCATCGAGACCCGCCAGCGCCGCCAATCGGCCTGCGCACCTGAGGCGACCTCGGCAGTCGGGTCTCGATCGGCGCGAGCCCCGGTCTGAAGCCGGCATGACGTTTGCAAAACGTTTGCACGGAGCCCAAAAAGCCAGTGTTTACGGGCACTTCAACCGATCGCCCCGATTGAATGACCCTCCTGGGAGTAGGCGAGGCGGTGAAGCGCCGAGAGATCAGGGTTCCGGGTCGAGTCAGACATAAATCAAGCCTTGCTTTAGTTTCCACTGACAGACAGGCGGTGCTTCTGGTGGGCATCAGAGCGATGAGGCGTCGAGCTTGATCGCGACGACGCGCGCGACGCGGTTCATGTCCGCGTCGTGGGCGAGCAGCGTCGCGCCCCGACGCCATGCGACGGCCGCGATCATGCAGTCGAGCATCCCACGTGGGGTGACGCCGGCGACGCGGCAACGACGGTAGATCCGGACAGCGCCATCGAAGTCGCTCACGGCGTCAAAGCTCAGCAACTCAAAGCGCCCGAGCAGCCGGCGCAGGTCGGCCTCTCGCCGATCGTTGCGGGCGCCTGCCAAGACCTCCATGATGACCGGCTCGGTGACCACGACTGGGCCGTCGGCTTCGATCAGTCCCTTGAGGCGAAGGTGTGGGGGGCTGCCGGTCGCGCGGTCGTACTCGACCCAGACGGAGCTGTCGACGAGGATCACGTGGCAGCGGGTGGTGGGACATCCGGAGGGAGTTCGGCGATCGCGTGGGCTCCCTGCATCGCCAGCGCTTCCTCACGTGTCATCGGCTGTCCCGCCAAGTGGCGCAGCGCGAGATCGACGGCGGCCGTCTTGGTTCGTACGCCGTAACGATCCATGATCGCCTGTATGTATGTGTCCTCGATCTCGATGTTCGTCCGCGTCGCGCCCACACACCAATCGTACACCATGCGTGTACGTCACGTGTATATACGTGATCTAGGATCCGTGCCACGTGTGACACACTCGCTATTGGGTATGGCTGAGGTGTTCGAGCTGATCTTCACCTGCTGCCACCCCGCGCTCGGCACCGACGCGCATGTCGCGCTGACGCTGCGCACGCTCGGCGGCCTCAGCACCGAGGAGATCGCGGCGACCTCTCCGCTGAGGCGATCCGCCTCGGCCGCGCACTCGCGGAGTTGATGCCCGACGAGCCGGAGGTCTCCGGCCTGCTTGCGCTGATGCTGCTGCACGACTCGCGCCGCGCCGCCCGCGTCTGCGACGGCGAGCTCGTGCTGCTGGCCCACCAGGACCACGCGCTGTGGAACCCCCGAGCAGGTGGCGGCGGGCCGCGCGGCGCTCGACCGCGCCCTGGCGCTACACGACCGCGGGGTCGGCGGGACCTACATCCTGCAGGCCGCGATCGCCGCCCTGCACACCGAGGATCTCCGCGATTGGCAGCAGATCGCCGAGCTGTACGGCGAGCTCGCGCACTCCGGGCCCGAGCGGCGCTTCCTGGCGCGCCGCCTCGCGGAGCTGGACGAGCAGTAGCAGGTATCGATCGGGCCGTACGGAACCGCGGGAACCGGGCTCCGCTCGGCCCGGCTCCAACCCGGTCGCCTGTCGTGCGTTTGCGCGCGACGCCGATGGAACCTACCCCAGGGCCACCCTTATGGGTTGTTGCCAAAGTCAACATTTAGTCCATATTTGGGCCTTGACATTCTCCATTCCATCGGATAGAAGTCCTACTCATTCGGACGACTAGAGCCTACGGTCGTATCCAAAGCAGACTGGCTCCAAAACGCAAAGTTACTACGAGGCCGCGACCTGCCGGCCTCAGAAGGGACAGCACGAATGATCAGATCGCTAAGGACGAAGTGTGTCTTGTCGCTGATGGTGGGCCTGATGGGCGCATTCGCCATGACGGGTCTTACCTCCAGCGCCAACGCTGCCACTGGCGCCAATTTTGTCGCCACCGGACACGACATGGACTTCCACTGCTCCGTAGCCGGGCCCGTAGAAGTCGAACAGGAGTGCAAATATCTGAAGATCGTCGTGGACAAGGTGCGCAACGGCTCGACCCTGCCGATCCTTGCCCTCGACCAGGGCACCGAGCTGCCCACCGCCCTCGCAAACGTGGGATACACCGGGGTGGGCGAAGTGGTCCATGTCAATCCCGCCGAAACCGCCGTGTTCGATGCCATGCCTTTCGTCAACGCCAAAGGCGAACCACTCTACTCGGCGATCATCACCGCGTCGGATGAAACCTGCGGTGGCTGCGACGACAATGAAGAAGGTGAGAACAGCATCAACGCTCGGGCCGCGGACTTCAAGACCTACTTCAACGCCGGGGGCGGCATCCTCGCGCTGGCGGGGGCAACCCGCTTCGCGACCTACTACAACTTCGTTCCCCTCAATGTGGGCGCAACGGTCGTGTCGCCTCCTTTCGAAGTGACCACGGAAGGCGAAGCGCTGGGCATCACCTCGGCAGAGGCCAACTGCTGTGCTACACACAACAGCTTCCTCTACCCGCCGCCTGAACCGTTCGTGACCCTGGAGAAAGACAGCGCCGGCAAGGCGGAGACCATCGCGGCGTTCAATGTCAAGATCACAGAAAAGGGCTTCAGCACCATAACGACATCGCTGTCGGGTGAAGGCAAGTCGGGCGAAAAGATCACGGTGAAAGGCGGAACTGCCGTGACGGATACCGCGACGTTGGGCGGCGAACACTCGGTGGAAGCGACCGGAAAAGTCGAATACACGGTGTATTCCGACAAAGAATGCAAAACGTCGATCAGGGAAGCCGGCGCCGTGACCGTGAGCGGCGGAGTTGTGCCCGCTTCCATCCCAGAGACGCTGCCCCCAGGGACCTACTACTGGCAGGCGTCCTACAGCGGCGATGAACAGAACAAGCCGGCGACGAGCGAATGCGGCGAAGAGGTCGAGACGGTCGAACCCGGAGTCGAAGTCACCCGTCCGGTGCTCGACGGCATCGCGAGCGCGCAGCACTACAACAAAGCGACCGCGAAGCTGAGCACAAAAGAATCGGGCGATCTGATCGTGGCGTTCGTCGCGGCGGACTCCCCGTACACCAAGGGGCAGATCTCGACGGTCTCCGGAGGCGGTCTGACGTGGACGCTGGTCGCTCGCGAAAACAAGGCGCTTGGCGGTGCCGAGGTCTGGGTCGCGAGGGCGACCGGCGTGCTGACCGAAGACCCGATCACAGCCAAAATCACCCGGTTCTCACCGGGCTCGCCGGCCGGCCATGGGTACGACGAGACGATCACGGTCGCCGCGTTCAAGAACGCCCCCGGTCTAGGTGCCGTCGCGACGTTCAGCAGCAAAAAGGGCGCCGCGACGGGATCGCTGACGACCACGAAGCCCAACTCCTGGGTGTGGGCCATCGGCGACGACTGGCTCGCCTCGATTCCGCGGACGGTTCCGTCGGGGCAGACGCTCTGGCACCAGGCGTTCGACTCGGTCGGGGACACCTACTGGGTGCAGTCCACGGAAGGCACCACAGCGGAAGCGGGCACGAAGGTGACGATCAACGATCCCGCACCGATGAAGGACCCGTTCGACATGGTGTTGGTCGAGATCCTCTAACTGCCGGCGAGCCGGCGCATGGTGTCACAGGCCCCCCTGGGAACGGATTCCCGGGGGGCCTGTGTCGCAGCGACCTCAGGCCATCTACCCCTCGGCGTAGGCGCGCATCGCTTCGACCACCGGGGCGAGGCGCCGGCCGCGGGCGGTGAGGCGGTACTCGACGGTGGGGGGGCTGGAGGGAATCACGGTGCGCTCAACGAGGCCGGCGGCCTCGAGGTCGCGTAGGCGCTCGGAGAGCATCCGGGGTGAGATGCCGCCCACCGCCTCCGCGAACTCGCTGAAGCGCAGCGCACCGGTGAGCGCGGCGTAGATGATCGAGAGCTGCCAGCGGCGCTCCAGGAGGTCCGCCGTGCGGCGGACCTCCACGGGAACGGGCTGGCACTTACGAGAGCTGGTGGGCGACATCGCGGGTCGGCTCCAGTGCGCGGTCGAGGACCTCCTGCACGGTCATCACCGGGTGGAAGGTCATCTGCTCGCGGACCTCCTGCGGGATGTCGTCCAGGTCGCCGCGGTTGCGCTCCGGCAGGATCACGTCGGTGAGGCCGGCCGCGTGGGCCGCCAGCACCTTCTGCTTGAGCCCGCCGATCGGCAGCACGCGCCCCTGCAGCGTGACCTCGCCGGTCATCCCCACGGTGTGCTTCACCGGCCGCCCGCCGAGCAGCGAGGCGAGTGCGGTCACCATCGTGACCCCCGCGCTGGGGCCGTCCTTGGGGATCGCGCCCGCGGGGACGTGTACGTGGAACTCCTGCCCCTCGAAGGCGCTCTCGTCGATCCCGATCTCCTCGGCGTGGCCGCGCACGTAGGAGAGGGCGATGCGTGCCGACTCCTTCATCACGTCGCCCAGCTGGCCGGTGAGCACCAGCCCGCCCCCGCCGCCCGAGCCGGAGCTCTTCATCGCGGTGGCCTCCACGAACAGCACGTCCCCGCCGGTGCCCGTCACCGCGAGGCCGGTGGCCACGCCGGGTGTGGCGGTGCGCGACGCGGACTCCTGGAAGAACTTCTGGCGACCCAGCGCCTCGCGCACGGTCTCCAGGTCGATCTCCACCGGGGTCTTGAGCGCGGCGGCCTGCTTCGTTGCCCGCTTCGCAGCGGGCTCCTGCTTGACGGACTGGGCTCCCTTCGACTTCGCCGTGTCGCTGGGCTTCGCGGTGGGCTCGGTGGCCGGTACCTCGCCGACCGGCTCGGCTCCCTCCGCCTTCGCGGCATCGCTCTCCGGCGCGGCGTCGGAGGACGTTGCATCCTCGGCGGGCAGGCTGGAGGCGATCTTGGTGGCGGTCTTGCGCAGCAGCGTACCGAGCTCGCGCTCGAGACTGCGCACGCCGGCCTCGCGGGTGTACTCCGCGATGATCAGGCGCAGTAGCTCGTCGGAGATCTCGACCTCGCCCTCGAGCAGGCCGTTGCGGTCGCGCTGGCGCGGCCACAGGTAGCCCTTGGCGATCGCGAGCTTCTCCTCGGAGGTGTAGCCGTCGAAGCGGATCACCTCCATGCGGTCGAGCAGCGGGCCGGGGATCGTGTCGGCGACGTTGGCGGTGGCGATGAACATCACCTGGCTGAGGTCGAGCTCCACGTCGAGGTAGTGGTCGCGGAAGGAGTGGTTCTGCGCGGGGTCCAGCACCTCCAGGAGCGCCGCGGAGGGGTCCCCGCGCCAGTCCGCGCCGACCTTGTCGACCTCGTCTAGCAGGATCACCGGGTTCATCGTGCCCGCGTCGCGTAGCGCCCGCACCAAACGCCCGGGGAGCGCGCCGATGTAGGTGCGCCGGTGGCCGCGGATCTCCGCCTCGTCGCGCACTCCGCCGAGCGACATGCGCACGAACTCGCGCCCCAGCGCGCGCGCGATCGACTCGCCGATCGAGGTCTTGCCGGTGCCCGGAGGTCCGATCAGGGTGAGGATCGCCCCGGACTTCGGGTCGGCCTCGATCCCGCGGTCCTGGCGGAGCTTGCGCACCGCGAGGTACTCGGTGATGCGGTCCTTCACGTCCTCGAGGCCCGCATGGTCGGCGTCGAGCACCGCGCGCGCCCCGACCGGATCGAGGTGCTCCTCGGAGCGCTTGCTCCAGGGGACCGCGATCAGCCAGTCCAGATACGTGCGGATCATGCTCGACTCGCCCGTCTGCTCGCCCATCCGCTCCAGGCGGCTGACCTCCTTGAGCGCCTGCTTCTGCACTTCCTCGGGCATCTCTGCGGCCTCGATCTTGGCGCGGTACTCGTCCACGATCGAGCCCTCGTCCTCGCCGAGCTCCTTGCGGATCGACTCCATCTGCTTGCGCAGGAAGTAATCGCGCTGCTGCTTCTCCGCACCGTCCTGCACGTCCTCGCGGATGCGCTTGCGCACCTGCAGCTCGGCGAGGCTCTCGCGCTGCAGCCTCACCGCGAGATCGAGGCGATCGGTGACGTCGAGTGTGCGCAGCAGCTCGACCTTCTGGGCGTAGGACAGGTTGGGGGAGTAGCCGGCGGAGTCCGCGAGCGGGCCGGGCTCGACGATCGCGCGCAGGAACGCCGCGATCCGCCCGTCGTCGCCGCGCAGCTCGAGGATCTCCTCGACGATCGCGCGGTACTCGCGCTCGAGGTTGCGTGTGCGCCCGTCGGTGGGCACCTCGTCGGGGCGCTCGTCGATCTCGACGCGCAGCTCGCCGTCGAGGCCGGTCTGGGCGGCGCCGATCAGCGCGCGGTGCTGGCCGGAGAGGGCCACCGCGCGCCCGCCGCCGGGCAGCCGCAGGTGGTCCTCGACCTCGGCGATCGTGCCGACCTCGAGGAACTCGTCCTCGTGGCGGGGCACGAGCACGACGCGCTCGTCCTCGCCCACGTCGATCGTGAGGGTGATCCCCATGTTCGGGAACACCACGGTGTCGTCGAGCGGGATCAGCCGCAGCAGCGGCCGCTGCTGCGGCTGCGATACGGCATCTGGGCGAGGCGTCGCCTTGGGGGACTTTCCGTTGTGATCTGAGCTTGTAGGCACGGTATACGCTCCATATGAGCTTACGAATTGATAGCTAGTATAACAACGGCAGGAAGGAAGTCAAGGGCGCAGGAGTCGAGCGGCGAGGACCGCCGCCCCATGGCCCACACAGGACGCCGGCCAGGCGTCGAACCCAGCCGAATGGCCGCCCCGGGTCGCCCACGCCGGGCGCGCTGGATCGAGCTGCGAACGCCATGCCGGCGGAGCCGGCCATCCAAACCCAAAAGCGCCCGCGGGCCGCTACTCGGGCTCCTCGAAGCTCACCTCGACGCTCTCCTCGTGGATCCGCTCCTCGACCTCCGCGGAGGAGACGAGCGCGCGCCGGTCCGCCTCCAGTAGCGGCGCCGAGAGGAAGCTGCGCGGCCACAGGCGCCGGACGCGCACCACGTTCACCTCCGCGGCGAAGATCACGAGCTGCGTGCCGATGTACAGCCACGCGAGCAGGCCCAGGACCAGCGCGAACGTCCCATACAGCGGTTCGGTGCGCCGCAGCACGTGGCTCACGTAGAAGCCCCCCAGGTACTGGAGCGCCTGCCAGAAGACCGCCGCCAGCACCACCCCCGGCAGCAATTCCCGCCAGCCGACCTCCGCCGCGGTGAGCAGCCGGAAGGCCGTCATGAACAGGATCAGGTTGAACACCAGCGCCAGCGCCGCCGCGCTCACCGCTTCGAGCGCCCCCGGGCTGCTCGACCCCACGAAGCCCGCCACCGTCGTCGCGAGGATGTTCAGCGTGCCCAGCGCCGCCAGCATCCCCAGGCTGCGCAGGCGGATCAGCAGGAAGTTCGGGCGGTGCTTGAACGGCACGTCCCAGATCCGGTTGAACGCGTTCTGCGCCGCGTTCGTGATCCCCATCCCCGCCAGCAGCGCGCCGATCAGCCCCACCGCGAGCGCCACCCCGCTGCCCGACAGCGAGTGCAGTTTGAGCTGGTCGCCGATGATCGGGAACTGCCCCAGCGTCCCCTCTTCGATCTGCCGCCGCGCGCTCGGGTCGCCTTCGAGCACGAACCCCAGCACCGTCACGAACACCAAGAGCAGCGGGAACAGCGACACGAACGCGTAGTAGGAGATCAGCGCCGCCAGCTGCCCCGCCTGATCGTCGCCGAACTTCTTCGCCACCGCCGCCACGAAGCTCAGCCTGCGATGGCGCTGCTGGAACGCATCGACCGCCTGCAGGCGCTCGCCGAGGGTCATCTCTTGGAGGATTTGGAGGGGGGCGACCAGGGGCTTGCGGAGGCCGCGCGCCAGCCGCACGGGCGCTTCGCTGCGGCTGACTGGGCGGGAGCGCGCGCGGTGCTGCCCGGTGGCGTGCGTTGGAGCGCCGTGGGTCCTCCGCCGGGGGCGAATTGGGAGGGGGGCCTGTGCGCCGCGCGGAGCGACATCCCCGTGTGTCTACTCGATACGCGCTTTCGACGACGTCCCCCGGCGGCCGCGCGCACCTCGATCGCCGCGGCGGCGACCCCGCCGAGCTCCTCGCGCTCGTCGCGCGCGCCCGGCGAGCGGGCCTGCTGCGCGCCCACCGCCACCGCCTGCGCAGGGAGGATCTGGAGGACTGCTTCAGCCAGGCCGTGCTCGAGCTCCTCGACGGCGCCCGCGAGGGCCGGCGGTTCTTCGGCCGCGTCCATCTCGCGAACACGCTCGAGCAGCGCTTCGTCTCCCGCGTGCAGGACCGCCGCCGCGCGCTCGGCGGCCGCAGCCCGCTGCAGGCCGCGCTCGAGGGTGCGCTGCCGCTCAGTGGCCAGGGAGAGCAGGAAGTCGAGGTCGCCGACCCGCGGGCCGAAGTGCACCCGCTCGTCGCGCAGCGGCTGCAGCTGCGGCGGGTGCGGGAGCTCGCGCCCCAGCTCACCGGCGATCAGCGGCTCGTGCTTGCCTGCCAGGTCGCCGGGATCGACCGCGCCGCATTCTGCGAGCGCTTCGGGTGGTCCTTCGAGAAGTACCGCAAGGTCGCCCAGCGCGCCCGCGGGCGCCTGTGCCAGCTGATCGAGGCCGAGCCGCGGGGCGCCGATCCAGAGCTCGCGGCGGCGCTGGAGAGGTCCGAGCCGGCGGCGCTGGATGCGGTGCAGGGTCCCCCGGATCGCGACGCTCGTGTCGCGAATCCCGGGCGGGTGTCCCACTCCGGCGGCCGGGTCGGAATAGAGAGATAGGGACCCACCTATGAACATCCCTCACTACCCCCATAGGCGCGTCCCCTGGGACGCCGAAGGTCGGTTACCGGCACGACCTCACGGCGATGCCCATCCGCGCGCATGCGGCCGGGGGCCGGGTATCTCCCCACCTTGGCCCTCGGCCGCCCGCGTGGCCCCCCGAACCGTGCGCGGCGCGTGAGGGCGCCAAGCCGCCAGCCGCGGCAGGCGTACCGCCTGTTCACCGAGGAGGAGTTCCTCAACGCGGAGGACCTGTTGGGGGCCGAGTTGGGGGAGGCGCCGCGCGACTTCCCCCCGATCGGCAATCCCGAGCCGAGCCCGTGGGGTCCTCGCGCCGGTATCGCCGCACTCACCGCCTCCCTCGTCGTGGTGGCGGGCGTCGTTGCGATTGACAAGCTGCGGCACGGAGTGGGCGGCGAGCGAAGGCCGGCCGGCCGGATGATCGCCCTCGGCGAGCCAGGAGCAGGGCGCCCGGTGGCTCCGCTAGCCGGCGGCCGATCCTCCAGGGCGCGGGCGATCGGCGCTTCGCGGCCGCTCGATCGACGCTCGGTCGGCGGGTCGTTGCGCGATCGCCGGCGCTCCCCTCGGATCGCGACGGACGCTGTGCAGCCCGCTGCTCGCCATGCGGTCGCGCTGGCAGTGCCCGATGCTCGATCGCACCCCACCTCGACCACACCCAGGGCGGCGACCTCGGTGGCCCGATCCAGAGCCGCGACCTCAACAACCGCGTCCGCGCCGGCCCCAATGCGGACGCCAACGACTGGGCCGACCGCGACCGTGACGGCCCCAACCGAGTCAACCGCGACCCCGACGGCCACAGCTTCGTCCGGAAACAGGGCGCGCCGCCCGGAATTCGGGTTCGAGCAGTAGGGATGGGCGCCGTGTCTCCAGATTCCTGGGCCGTGACTGAGCGTTCCCCCGGCGCCACCGTCGAGCGTCCCCACCCTGCGGTCACGGTCACGGCCCGGCCCCTGTGGCGGATCCGCCTTGGGCGCGAACTGCCGCGCCACCTGCTCCACGCGCTCGCGCTGGCGGGGCTGCTGGCGAGCGCGCGCTTTGCGATCGATCCTCCGCGAGCGGCGCTGCCCGCGGCGTTGCTGCGACCCCCCGCTCGGCAGGATCTCGCCGCCGAGGGGTTCGCTGCGCTGTTCGCGCGCGACTACCTCACCTGGGAAGCGCAGAGCCCCGAAGCCCGCGTGCGCGCGCTGGCGCCGTTCGTGGGTTCCGGAATGGAACCCGACGCCGGCCTGCAGCCCTCCGCGGGCTCCGAGCAGCGGGTGCAGTGGACACAGGTCGTCCAGGAACGCGAACCCCAGCCCGGAGAGCACGTCTACACCGTGGCCGCCCAGACCGACACCGCGGGGCTCCTCTACCTGACCGTGAGCGTGCTTCACCCAGCCGGGGGCGGCCTCGCGCTGGCCGGCTACCCCGCGCTCGTGGGGGCGCCCGCCTCCGGCCCCGCCAAGAGCGGTGCCATCGAGCGGCTGCGCCAGGTGAGCGACCCCGAGCTGGCCACAGTGGTGGAACGCGCGCTGCGCAACTACCTCGCCGGCTCCCCCTCCGAGCTGGCAGCGGACCTCGCCGGCGGGGCGCGTGTCTCGCCACCGAGCGTCGCGCTGGCGTTGCAGACGCTGCAGAGCCTGCAGTGGACCCAGGCCGGAAGCGCGGTGCTGGCGGTGCTCCAGGCGCAGGACCAGCGCGGCGCGCAATACACGCTCGCCTACGAACTCGACGTCGCCCGCGAGCAGGGCCGCTGGGAGATCGCCGCGATCCAGATGGACCCCGACACCTAAACGAAGGAGGAGCGCCCGATGAATGCAGTCCGTCCCCACCGATACGCGTGTACTGCTCTGCTCGCCCTGCTTACGCTTGCCTGCTGCGCCCTGCTCGCCCTACGGCCGTCGCCGGCCGGCGCGGCGGTTCGCGCCTCGACGCCTGCCCCCGCCCGGGTGGGGGGAGCCGCCGGAGCGGGCGGGTCCTCGGAAGAAGGCAGCTCCCTGGAAGCGGCCGCCAGCAAGGCGGGGAGCACCGGGCGCAAGGTCGCGATGAGTCTGATCGGGCTCGCGTTTGCCGTGGCGGGGACCGTGCTGGCCTTCCGCCGCGACTTCAAGGAGGCGGCGGGCGTGTTCGCGGTGGGGATCGTCGCGGTGCTGCTCGCCACCCCCGCCGGCATCAACCTGCTGCAGGACACGGTCAACTCGCTATTCGGGGCCTGAGCGTGGAGATCCGCTCCTACCGCGCCGTGTTCGATCTGGAGCGGCGCATCTACCGCGTGGACCGGCTGCGGCTGAACCCAGGGGGGATCCCGGTGCGGGGGGTCGTCTACTGCCTCGCGATCCTCGCGAGTATCGCGCTGCTCGGCGCGCTGCCGCTGCTGGGAGCGGCTGTGAGGGCACTGCCGTGGTACCTGCGCGACCTCGCGCTGCCCGTGGGCGGCGCGGGCCTGCTGACGGTGATTCGCATCGAGGGGCGGCCCTTTCATCTGGCCGCCGCCGCGCTGTTGCGCCACGCCCTCGGGCCGCGCCACCTCGCCGGCCTGCGCCCCCGCGCGCCCGCGGGGAGCGTCTGGCGCCCGGAGGATCTGCTCGTGCTTCCCGACGGCTCCGACGCGCGCCTGCGCCGCCTGCGCTACACCGGCCCCGGCGCGGTGCTCGTGAGGGACTGCAAACAGGTGCTCGTGCTCGAGCCCGGTGCAGAGCTACGGGTGCGTTGAGCCGGTGCGCCCCCCGCTCAGCATGATCTACGGCAACCTCGTATTCGGCGCCGGGCTCGACGACGCCTGGGCCGCCTTCGCGGTGCCCACCGCCTCCTACCAGTGGCTCTCCGAGGACGCCAAGCGCGGGCGCTTCCTCGCGCTGCTCGGCGCACTCGAGGCGGTGGCGGCGGATGTGCAGATCCTCCGGGTCAGCCGCGCGTGGGAGGTTTCGGAATACGCCCGCGAGATGGGCGGGGAGTCGCGCGCACGACGGCGTTACGTGGCCGAGCACGTCGGTCGGCTGGAGGAGCTCGACGCGCGGCGCCCCGCGCTGTTCGTCCTGGTGAGCCTGCGCGACCCCGAGCGCGACGTCGCCTCCTACGTCTCCGGCGCCGCGGAACGTCATCCGCGCGAGTGGATGCGGGCGCTCGCCCGCGGCCTGCGCCCCCATGACCGGCGCCTGCTGCGCGTGGCGGAGCTCGAGCGCACGCGGGTGCGGGCCGACCAGGTGCACGCGCGCCTCGCGGATTTCCTGGCGGCCCGCCCGGCGAGCGGGGCGGAGCTGCAGTGGCTCGTGCGCCGCGCGTTCTGCCGGGATCTCGGGGAGCCACAGGTGGACGGCCTGCACGAGCCGCGGGCGCTCGTGTTCGAGCGCAACGGCGAGGCGCAGCTCGCGCCGCTGGAGGGCGACGTGCTGCGCTGGATGGAGGGCTGGGTGGAGCACCGCCCGCGGACGCTGCGGATCGAGTCGGAGCTCGGGGTGTGCTGGCAGGCGCAGCTCGTGCTCGGCGCGCTACCCGAGCAGGTCCACTTCCCGGGGGCCCGCGCGGAGCTGATGTTCGCGCCGGTGGAGGCGCTTCCGTTCGGCATCGACCTTTCCCTGAACGCGCGCTTCCTGCCCAACGAGCTCGCGCTGCGGATCGCGCGGCGGCGGATCCAGGACGCCGACCAGATCCTCCGCGCGGAGTCCGACGGCGAGCAGGGCGCCACCGACCTCGGCTACCGGCGCACCCAGGAGGCACGCGACCTGCTCGCGCACCTGCAGTCCGCGAGCCGCCCCCCGCTGCTGCGGGCCACACTCGCGATCGCCGTCGCCGCGCCCGACGAGCAGCAGCTGGAGGAGCGCGTGGAGATGTGCCGGCGCGCGTACGGCGAGATCCGCCTGCACCGCCCGCTGGGCGACCAGCTGCAGCTCTTCTGCCAGCACCTCCCCGGGCAGCGCACGCGGGTGGCGGGCTACGACGACACGCTCACCGCCGAGCAGGTCGCGGCGATGGTGCCGACCGCCGCCCACGAAGCGGGGTCCGCGACCGGCTTCTACCTCGGCCACACGCTCTCGGTCTCGGCCCGTCCGGTGCGCTTCAACCTGCGCGAGGGCTCCGAGCGCGACCGCAACGCCGCGATCCTCAGCGTCGGGGCGCTCGGCTCGGGCAAGACGACGCTCGACCAGAAGCTCAAGTACGAGGGCTTCCTGCTGGGCGCGCGGCTGATCGACTGCGACCCCAAGGGCGACCACCGCTTTCACCTGCTCGACGAGGTGGCGCCGCACACCGAGTGCATCACGCTGCGTCCCGACCCCGCGCTGCGCGGGGTGCTCGACCCGCTGCGCGTCGCCCCCGCCCACCTGCGTCAGGACGCCGCCGTGTCGTTCTTGCGCGATCTGCTGCCCGGGCGCGCGGAGCCCGCCTGGGAGGTCGCGGTGGTGGGTGCCGTCGACCGGGTGCTGCGCGTCGCCCGCGAGCCCACCTGCCTCGAGGTCGTGGGCGCGCTCCGCGAAGGGGACGAGATCGATACCCAGGTGGCCAAGACGCTTGAGGTTTATGCCCGCTCGGGGCTCACTCAGCTCGGCTTCGCGGACCCCGCCGTGAAGCTCCCGCCGGTCGGCCACCGCCAGGTCACGTACCTGCCGATCCGCGACCTCCCGAGCCCCGAGCCCGGGGTCGCGCGCGCGGAGTACTCGCAGGCCGAGCGCGTCGGCGAGCAGCTCGTGCGGCTGATCGCGATGTTCGCGATGCACCTGATGAGCGCCGAGCGCGAGCGCTTGAAGATTTTTTCCTTTGACGAGGGGTGGCGCTTGCTGAAGGACCCGGTCGGCCGCACCCTGCTCGCCTCCCTGCAGCGCATGGGCCGCTCGGAGCTGGCCGTGCCGATCATCAGCACCCAGCTCGTGAGCGACACCCTGCTCGGGGAGCGCGAGTCGCTCGAGAACCTGCTCGGCGCGACGTTCGTCTTCGGGATGCGCTCCGAGGCCGAGGCCGCTCGGGCGCTCGAGCTGCTCGGGCTCGATCCGGAGGACCGGCGGATGCGCCAGACGCTGCTCGAGCTCGACGCCGGCCGCTGCCTGTTCCGCGACCACCGCGGCCGCGTCGAGGCGATCCAGGTCGACGTGGTCGTACCCGCGCTGCTGCGCGCCTTCTCGACCACACCCGGGCGGACGGCGCACGCTCGTTGAAGGCCGCCGTGCTCACCGTCTGTATCGTGCTCGCGCCGGCGATGACGGCGGTTGGCGCCTGCGCGAAGGCCGTCGACCAGCCAGTTCGCGAGGCGCGCACCGCCATCGCACGCCTCGCCCCAGCGCATGCCTCCGCTGGTACCCCGCACGCGCCGAGCGCTCCGCCGCTGGTCGGCCCCGCGGGCCCGGGCGCGCCGGGCGGCGAAGGCGCCGTGGCGGTGGGCGACGCCTCGGCCTCGGCGCCGGCGAGCGGCGGCGACCCGCTCGTCGAAAACGGGCTCGGCAGCCCGCTCTGCGGCACGAATGGGGAACTGTCGGGCGCCGCTCGGCGCAACTGCGCGACCTCCGGCTTCGAGGCGGCGGGGGCGCCCACCGGGAACTACGCGCTGGACGTGCACATCGACACCGGCCCGATCGGCCTCACCGGTGCGTCGCTGATGCAGGACTACCTGGTCGAGCCGGTGTGGATGGGGCTCGTGTGGGTCGTGCACGCGCTGGTCGTGGCGCTGGAGTGGTGCTTTGCGCTCGACCTGCTCGACAGCTCCGCGATGGGCGGCCTGGAGCGGTCCCTGCGCGCCACGCAGGCCTCGTTCACCGGGCCGTGGCTCGTGCTCGCACTCGCGCTCGCGTCGCTGGCGAGCGCCTACAACGGACTCGTGCGGCGCCGGGTCGCGGAGACGCTCGGCCAGGCGGCGCTGACGCTCGCGATGATGGCGGGCGGCCTGTGGGTGATCGCCGATCCCGCCGGCACCGTGGGGGCGCTCGGGCGGTGGGTCGACGAGGCCAGCGTGGGCACGCTGGGGGCGGTGGTGCAGGGGAGCCCCGCCCACGCGCAGCGGACGCTGGCGCAGAGCATGGGTGGGCTGTTCGCGGGCGTCGTCGGCGCGCCCTGGTGCTATCTGGAGTTCGGGAACGTCGGCTGGTGCGAGGATCCCGCACGTCTGGAACCGCGGCTGCGCGCCGCGGGGCTCGGCATCGTCGCGATCGCCCAGGCCGCGCACTGCGCGAGCGGCGAAGCGCCGCAGGTCTTCTGCCGGCTCCTGGAAGGCGAGCAGCCGCGGGCGCTCGCCCAGAGCGCGGCGCTGCTGCGCGGGGCGCGCACCAACGGCGAGATGTTCCTCGCCCTGCCCGCCAACGAGGCGGCACGCAACTCGATCGAAGATGCCGGCTCGCTGCTGAACGCGCTCTGTGAGGGCGCCGCGAGCACCGCCGACTGCCGCGGCCCCGGGGCGGCGGAGGCGCAGTTTCGCACCGAGAGCGGGACCGAGCCGCGGATCGGAGGCCTGCTGCTGATCGCGATCGGCGCGCTCGGCATGATCCTGCTGCTCGGCTTCATCGCGCTGCACCTGCTCGGGGCGGAGATCCTCAGCCTGTTCTACCTGCTGCTCGCGCCGGCGGCGGTGATCGCGCCCGCGCTCGGCGATGGCGGCCGCGCGGCGTTCCGAACGTGGGGAACGCGGCTGCTGGGGGCGCTCTGCTCGAAGCTCCTCTTCTCCTTCCTGCTCGGGGTGGTGCTGCTGCTGACGCGCACCCTGATGGGCCTCGAAGCATTTGGCTGGTGGACTCGCTGGCTGCTCGTCACGGTTCTCTGGTGGGGCGCCTACCGCCAGCGCCACCAGGTGCTCGCCCTGATCGCGGGCGAGCACCGCGGCCAGAGCGAGCACCGGCAGTCGCTCGCACAGCGCTTCAAGCGCCAGCTGGAGGGGCCGCGCGGCGCCTGGCGCACGGCGCAGTGGGCGCGGAAGAAGTTTTCGGGCGGGTGGGGTCCGGCTCCAAGCGTGGAGCGACGGCGGACGCTCGAGCACCTCGGAGCCCAGCGCGCGCGGACAACCGCCGACGAGCAGGTGACGCGCACGCTCGAGCACGAGCTCGGCGCGGCGAGCGCGCACGCCGCCGCGGCCCCCGAGATTCAGGCCGAGCTCTCCGCCAGGCGCACCCAGCTGCAGCGTGTGCAGGGCGCCCGCCACGAGGCGACGGCGGTCGGGGATACCCGCAGAGCCGCCCGCCTCGATATCCGCGCGCAGCGCATCGAGGGCGAGATCGAGCGGGGGCAGCTCGCGTTGAACGCGGCGCGGCGCACGGTCGCCGAGGGGGAGCGCGCGCAGCGGCGCACCGGTGGCGCGTACACCTCCGAGCAGGCGCGCGAGCGCAGCCGCCTGCTCGACGCCCAGGCAGCGCTGCCCGATCTTCGATCGGCGACCGCCGCGCGCGAGGGGGGCGGCGCGGGCGACCGATCGGGGGCCGGTCCCCAGCGCGACTACGCCGCGCTCGCGAGCCTCGCGGGCTACGGGCGCGAGCAGTACGAGCGGCTCGACCCCCGCGCGCGGCGGGAGGCGCGCCTGGAGATCGACCGCGAGCTCGCGCTGCGGCGGGAGCTCGCCCCCGCAGCCGGTGCCCCCGCAGCGTCCGCGGAGCCCTCGCTCGGACGCCGCGAGCGCCGCCGTGCAGGCAGGGACTTCGACCGCGCGCTCGAGGAGCGTCTGCGCCGCAGCGGGCACGCCACACCCCGCTCGAGAACTGGATCCCGTCCGCCCGAGAGGTCCCCGCGCGAGGGTCCTCCGCACGACGCGCGCCGGCATCCGCGGGGGAACCCGGCCGCCGCCCCGCGCGAGTCGCCGGTGATGCGCGACGCCCGCGAAGTCGCCCGGCGGCGCAAACGCCAGCTCGGGGGCTGATGGCGGGGGCCGTCAGAGCCGCCACGCCCACCGCCGGCGCGCGGCGCTTGAGCGCTCCCGCGGCTGCGGCGCTCGCGGCTGCGGCCGCACTCGTGATAGCGCTCACGCTCGGCGTGGTGGGCGTCGCCGCCACAGTCGGCGGGAGCGTGAGCCCGTCTGCCCAGACCCTCGCCGGCGAAACCGGGGTCCCCGGGGGCTACGGCGTCTCAGCGCGGGCGCGCGCCGAAATCCCGCCCGCGTACCGGCGCCTCTACCTGCAGGCCGCCGCCCGCTACCGCGTGGACTGGGCGATCCTCGCGGGGATCGGCAGGGTCGAGTGCAACCACGGGCGCGACCCCGATCCCTCGTGTACGAAGGAGGGAGCGGTCAACTCGGCGGGCGCCGGCGGCCCCGCGCAATTCCTCGCCTCGACGTGGCGCGTATACGGGGTCAGCGCGTACGGCGGCGGCGCCCCCGACCGCTGGAACCCCGCGGACGCGATCTTCGGCATGGCCAACTACCTGCGCGCCTCGGGCGCCCCCGCGGACTATCGCGACGCGATCTACGCCTACAACCATGCCTGGTGGTACGTCGCCGAGGTGGAACGTTGGGCGGCGGTATACAGAGGCCCACCCATCTCAGGAGGGTCGCGCTCGTCTCTTGAACAGAACGGTTGGGGTGGGCGGGCTCCAATCGCCGTCACGTACGTGCAGATCAACGGCACCAGCGCGACGTCCGTCGAGCCGATCTCAGGCGAACGCGCGGTGCTCTCCCCGCGAGACGGCCACGTCGCGCTGATCCCCGCGGGGGCGCCGGCGCGGGTGCAGGCGATGGTGATCGCCGGCAACGAGCTCCAGGATCTCCCATACGGGCCGGCCGGGCACCCCGATCCGCTGGGGGCGCCCAGCGAGGACTGCTCGAGCACCGTCAACTATGTGCTCTACCGCGCGGGCGTGCGTCCGCTTGCGGAACTCGTGCGCGAGAACCCGCTCGCCCAGAGCTATGTCGACTGGGGCCTGCCCGGTCCCGGCCGGTGGGTGACGATCTACGCCACCGACAGGCCCACCGCCCACGCCTTCGTCGTGATCGCCGGCCTGCGCCTCGATACCAGCCACGACGGCATCGACGTCGGCCCCAACCGGGGCGAAGACGGACCCCGCTGGCGCGTCCTCGACCGCATCCCCGATTGGGCGCACTGGTCGGTGCGCCACCCGCCGGGGTTGTAGGGTGGTGGCCGTGGCTGCCCGCAAGGTCGACTACCTGCTGATCGGAGGAGGGCTGGCGTCGGCGAACTGCGCGCGCTGGCTGCGGGAGGAGGGCGCGGAGGGGTCGGTGCTGGTGGTGGGGCGCGAGCCGGACCCGCCGTACAACCGCCCGAACTGCTCGAAGGGATACCTGCGCGGGGTGGAGGAGCGCAGCGAGGCGTTCTTCCGGCCGGTGGAATGGTGGGGCGAGCAGAGGATCGAGCTGCTGACTCGCACGAGCGTGACCGCGCTCGACCTGGGGGCGCGCACGGCGAAGCTCTCCAGCAAGGAGGAGCTCGCGTTCGGTAAGGCGCTGCTCGCGACGGGGGCGAACGTGCGGCGGTTGAACGTGCCGGGGTGCGAGCTCCAGGAGATCCACTACCTGCGCACGCTCGGCAACGCCGATGCGATCCGCGCCGCCGCAGCGGACGCCGAGCACGTGGTGCTGATCGGCGGCTCCTACATCGGCTGCGAGGTCGCGGCCTCGCTGACGCTGATGGGCAAGCGCTGCACGATCGTGATGCAGGAGCAGATCACGCTCGAACGCGGCTTCGGCCCCGCGGCTGGGCGCTTCTTCCAGGATCTGCTGGAGTCGCACGGCGTGACCGTGCATGGGGAGGACGGGCTGGAGCGCTTCGAGGGCGAGGGCCGGGTCGCGAAGGTGGTCACGAAGAACGGCCTGGAGCTGCCCGCGGAGCTGGTGGTGATCGGTGCGGGTGTGAGCCCCGACGTGCAGCTCGCCCGCGGCGCGGGCCTGGATCTGGGGGAGGGCGGAGGTGTGCGCTGCTCCTCGCGTCTGGAGACCTCCGCCGCGGGGGTGTACGCGGGGGGCGACATCTGCGAGTACGACTCCACACTGCACGGCGGGCCGCTGCGGATCGAGCACTGGGACGTCGCCTTCAACCACGGCAAGACCGCGGCGCTGAACATGCTCGGCCGCGATGTCCCGCACGAGGTGGTCCCCTACTTCTACTCGGTGCTCGGCGACTGGGGCGAGCTCGAGTACGTGGGACCCGCGCGGGCGTGGGACGAGGAGATCGTGCGGGGGTCGATGGCGGATGGCAGCTTCACCACCTGGTACCTACAGGGTGGCCGCCTCGTGGCGGCGCTGACGTTCGGGCGCTCCGACGAGCTCGACCACGCCCGGCGGCTGATGGCCGAGCGCCCGGAGCTCGACGCCGCCGATCGCGGTGCGCTGGCCGACGTGGACAGCGAGCTGGACGCGGTCGGGCGCTGAGCGAGGCGACCCTCCGTCGCGCCGGGCGAACCGGACGCTGGCGTTCAGTCCCCGCAGGCGGTAGCATCCCTCCCGTTCATACGGTCGGTGGTCGAGGGAAGCCGGTGTGAATCCGGCGCGGACCCGCCACTGTTACCGGGGAGGCCCCTCGCCGCATCTGCGTGTACGGCGATGCAGCCACTGGTCGGCCCTGCGGCGGACCGGGAAGGCGCGGGGGGTGGGCCCGGAAGCCAGGAGACCTGCCTCCGGCCGCAAGCCCACAAAGCCCTCGTGGAAAGGGGTTGGCTCCATGCTCATCGCCTCTCGTCGTATCCGGCCGGCGCTCGCCGCCGCGCTCGTCTCACTGCTGGCCATCGTTGGTGCGGCGCTCGCGCCCACGGCGCTCGCCGGCGCCCCGGCCACCGTCACCGTCAGGGTGCTTGCCCCCACTGGCAGCGAAGGGTACGAATCGCTGACTCCGCTCACCCAGGTCACTACGACCGTTGCCCTCGTGACCAAGAACGGCGGTTCCTGCTCCGGCACCAGTGCGGGCGGTGCGCTGGAACTGGCGACCAAAGGGAATTGGGACGGTGCATGGAGCAGCAAATACAGCGACTACGAACTCGTCTCGATCGACGGCAAGAGCTTTCCGTTCGAAGAAAACTCTCCAGCCAACTACTACTGGAGCTTCTGGCGCAACAACGTCTACGAGGAAGTGGGCATCTGCGAAGCGGAGCTCGAAGCCGGCGACCAGATCCTGTTCTTTCCCTCCTGCTACGGAGCCAGCTGCCCAGCCTCGCCGAACGTGCTCGGCATCGAAGCTCCCCCCACCGCCGAAGTCGGCAAGCCGACGACGGTCACGGTCAACCGCTACAACTCCAAAGGCGAACGCTCCCCCGCGGCCGGCGTCAGCGTGGAGGGCTGGGGTTCGAGCACGGAAACCGATTTCGAAGGCCATGCCACGCTCGTCTTCCCGGGTGACGAGACCTACACGTTGCGGGCGCTCGGCGCGATCGGAGAAACGCCGAAGTCGGTCCCCGCGGAAGCGTTCGTCTGCGCGCACACCGGTAACGACGGCACCTGCGGCACCCCGGCGCCGCCCGGCTTCTCGCTCGTGGCGCCCAGCAGCAGCGGCCCGCCGCCTTACACCGGCCCGTACCCGCTGGTCGCCGGTGCGAGCGGCATCTCCGACGGCCATGTCTACGCGCGCGGGCGTGGACCCCGGGTGCTCGCGGGGACGGTGAGCGCCCACGCCTCCGTCACCTCGATCTCGTTGCGGCTGCGGCGCACGTTCCGCGGGCGCTGCTGGGCCTACAGCGGCTCCCGCGAGCGCCTGGAGCGCGTGCGCTGCCGGCGGGGCGGCTTCTTCCAGATCGCCTCCGGAGGGGACTCCTTCTCCTACCTGCTCCCCTCGCGCCTGCCCCCGGGACGCTACGTGCTCGACATCGAGGCGACCGACACGGCGGGCAACCACACCCCGCTCGACCGCGGCAGCTCGCGGGTCGTCTTCTATGTCGAGTAGGAGACAGCGGAGCGCCCCTCGGCGCGGCGGGCGGGCCGGCCCGCGGCGTTCGGGGCCGGCCGGCCGGTGGCTGTCAGGGCGGGGCGGCCGGTGGGGCATCCTGCTCGCGGCGCTGGCCGCAACTCCGTTCGCGGGCTGCGGCCTCGGCGCGGGAGCCACCCCAGGCGGGGTGCGCCTGGACGTGACGCGCGCATTCGGGGCGCAGCCGGTGCGCTCGGTGCGCGCGCCCCGCGTCGTGGGCCAGGAGACGGTGATGAGCCTGCTGGTGCGCAACGCCGCCGTCGCCACCCGCTATGGCGGCGGCTTCGTGCAGAGCATCGACGGGAGCTCCGGCGACGACGAAGGCGGGCGGCAGACCGACTGGTTCTACTACGTCAACGGCGTCGAGGCCCCGGTGGGTGCGGCCGAGACGAATGTTCACCGGGGGGACCGCGTCTGGTGGGACCTGCACGACTGGAGCCAGACCGACCACGTGCCCGCCGTCGTCGGCTCCTTCCCCGAGCCCTTCCTGCACGGCCTGGAAGGGCTGCGCCAGCCGGTGCGCGTGGAATGCGCGCAGATCGAAGGCGACCCCTGCAAGACCGTCCGCGCCCGCCTGCGTGCCGCCGGGGTGAGCTTCGCGCTCGCCGCGCCGGGGCCCACAGGGGAGGAGCCCCACACGCTGCGCGTGCTCGTCGGGACCTGGCCGCAGGTGCGCGGCGACCTCGGCGCGCAGAGCCTCGAGCGCGGCCCCAGCGCGAGCGGGGTGTACGCGCGCGTCGCCTCCTCCGGGCGGACGATCGCGCTGCTCGACGCTCGCGGCGCCGCCGTGCGCACGCTCACGGGCAGCGCGGGGCTGATCGCCGCAACTCGCTACGCCGAAGGGAGCCCCGAGTGGCTGATCACCGGCACCGACGCCACGGGGCTCGGGCTCGCCGCGCACGCGCTGGACGAAGCCGCGCTCCACGATCGCTTCGCGGTCGCCCTCACCGCAACGGGCGCGACGCTGCCCCTGCCGAGCCCATGACCGATCGAAGATCGGCCAGCGTCGGGCTGCTCCTGTACCGCCCTCTCGCGAGCCCGCTGCACGCGACGCGGGCGGGGGTCGCGGCGCTGTGGGCACTCGCGCTGGGCGCGGCCACGCTGGTGCTCTACCACCCGCTGGGCCTCGCGCTGCTCGCGCTCGCGCTGCTCGGCGCGGGCTGGGGGGCCGGCGTGGGCCGCGAGCTCACGCGCGCGCTGCGCACCGCGCTGCTGGTGGCGCTGCCGATCGTCGTGGTCAACGTGCTCGTCGCCCGGGATGGCCTGACGGTCTTCGCGCGCCTCGGCGACCTCGGGCCATTCGGCCAGGGCGACCTGACGGTCGAGGCGCTCGTGTACGGGGCGGTGATCGCGCTGAAGGTCACGATCCTTGTGCTGATCACTGCGCTCTGCAGCCTCGCGATCGACCCGGACGCATTGCTGCGGATCGTCCGCCGCCTCTCGTTTCGCTCCGCGCTCACGGCCTCGCTGGCGGTGCGGATGGTCCCGGTGCTCGCCGCGGACGCGCAGCGCCTCGCCGAGGCCCAGCGCACCCGCCCCGGCGGCGCTCCGCGCGGCGCCCGCGGACGCGCCGCGCTGCTCGGCGCGCTGCTGGCGGGCTCGCTGGATCGCGCGATGGACGTCGCCGCCACGCTCGAGCTTCGCGGCTTCGCCGCCGCTCCCCGCGCTCCCCGCGTGCGGCGCCCGTGGTCGCGCCACGATCTCGCCTTCGCGGCCTCCGCGGCGGCGATCCTTGCGCTGGCCCTGCTCGGCCGGCTCGGCGGGGCCGTCTCGTTCACTGCCTACCCGCTGGTGCGCGCGCCCGTCGGCCCGGGCCTGCTCGCGCTCTGCGCCGCGCTGCTGCTCGCGATCCTGCTGCCGTTCAGCGATCGTCGCGGGATCGAGCTGTGAGCGTCCTCTGCTTCGATCGCGTCACCTACCGTTACCCGGGTGTGGAGCGCCCGGCGCTGGAGGACGTGAGCCTCGAGCTGCGGACGGGCGAGTTCTGCCTGCTGGCGGGCCTCTCGGGGCAGGGCAAGTCGACGCTGCTGCGGGCGGCGTGCGGCCTGGTCCCGCACTTCCACGGGGGACGCTTCGCGGGGCGCGTGGAGCTCGGGGGCCTCGACACCCGCGAGCACGGGCCGGCCCGCCTGGGGACGCTCGCCGGGGCGCTCTTCCAGGACCCCGAGACGCAGCTCGTGATGAGCTCGGTGCGCGCCGAGCTCGCGCTCGCGCTGGAGAGCCGGGGGCACACCGCGGCGGTGGTGGCGCGCGGCGTCGAGGAGGTCGCGCTCGCGCTCGGCATCGACCAGCTCCTGGATCGCGCGACGCACACGCTCTCCGGCGGGGAGCAGCAGCGCGTCGCGCTCGGCGCCGCGCTCGCCGGCCGGCCCCCGGTGCTGCTGCTGGACGAGCCCACCTCGCAGCTGGACCCCGTCGCGGGAGACGAGCTGATCGGGCTCCTGCGTCGCCTCAACCAGGAGTGGGACATCACGATCCTGCTCGCCGAGCACCGCCTCGAGCGCTGCCTGCCCTCGGCCGATCGGGTGATCGCGCTGCATGGCGGTCGCGTCGCCCACGACGGGGAGCCCGGCGCCTTCCTCGAATGGGCGGGCCGCGAGGAGCCGGCCCTGCAGACCCCCGGCGCCCGGCTGTTCGCGCTCGCCGGGCTGAGCCCCCCACCGGCGGGCGTCAAGCAGGCCCGCGCAACCCTGCGCGCGCACAGCCTGTTGTCTGCACAGGCGGTATGCTCCCCGGCGCCCCCTGCCGTTGCCGGTGCAGTGGACAACCGCGGGCAGGGGGTGATCGGCTCCGCGTCCGCCGGTCCTGTGCCTGCCATCTCCGCGTCCGCCGGCTCCGCGTCCGCCGGCCCCGCGTCTGCCGGCCCCGCGTCTGCCGGCCTCGCGGGGCCCTCTCGCGGCGGTCGCTTGCGCCGGACGCCACGACGCGCCGCCCCGGCGCTCCACGTGCGCGGGGTGTGGCACGAGCTGCGCCGCGGCCCGGCGATCCTGCGCGGCGTGGACCTGCGGCTCCAGCCCGGCGAGAGCGTCGCCCTGATGGGGCGCAACGGCGCCGGCAAGTCCACGCTGCTGCGCCACGCCGCGGGCCTGCTCGAGCCGACGCGCGGGCGGATCGAGCGCGGCGGGCGCGTCGCTCTGCTGCTGCAGAATCCGGGGGACTACCTGGTCCACGAGCGCGTCGAGCGCGAGGCCTCCCCGCGCGCGCTCGCGCTCGCGGGGCTCGCGCCCCTCGCTGAGCGCAACCCCCGCGATCTATCGGGCGGAGAGCGCCAGCGCCTGGCGCTAGCGATCGTCACCGACGGGGGGGATGACCCCGCGGTGCTCGCGCTCGACGAGCCGACCCGCGGGATGGACCGCCTCGCGAAGGCCGAGCTCGCGCGGGAGCTGCGCCGCCGCGCGGGGCGCGGGCAGGCCGTGATCGTCGCCACGCACGATCCCGAGTTCGCCTGCGCGTGCGCGGAGCGCGCGGTGCTGCTCGCCGACGGGCGCGTGATCGCGGACGGCCCCGCCGCGGAGCTGCTGGCGGGCGGGTGGTACTTCGCCACAGAGACGGCGCGCATCCTCGGCGGCGCCGGGGGCGCGCTGGCGCCGGAGCAGGGCGCCGCGCTGTTGCGGTCCGGCATCGCGCTGGAGGCCGTCGCGTGAGCTGGCCGCTCGCCTCCTTCCTGCTGGTCGGCCTCGTGCTGCTCGCGGGCTGGCTCGCGTACGAGCGCGCGCGGCCCTCGGCGCGGATGGCCGCGGTGGTCGCCACGCTCGCGGCCGTCGCGGCGCTGGGGCGCGAGGCGTTCGTGGCGCTGCCGGAGGTGAAGCCGATCACGGCGATCGTGCTCGTCGTCGGCTACGCGCTCGGGCCGCTGCCGGGCTTCACCGTGGGGGCGGTGGGGATGCTCGCCTCGAACATGATGTTCGGCCAGGGCTCCTACACCCCGTGGCAGATGGCGGCCTGGGGGATGGTGGGCCTCGCCGGCGCGGCGCTCGGGCGTCTCAGCGGCAGGCGCCTCGGGCGAGTATCGCTCGCGCTCGCCTGCGCGATCACGGCACTGTTCGCAAAGGAGGTAATGAACGTGTACACGTGGACCCTCGGCGCCGCCCATACCCCCGCGGCGCTGCTTGTCGTCGCCGGGGCAGGCCTGCCCTTCGACATGGTGGACGCCGGCGCCAGCTTCCTCTTCGGCCTCGCGTTCGGCCCCGAGCTCGCCCGGGTGCTCGCGCGGATGCGCGCCCGCATGGACGTCCACTGGGAGGCCGCCGGGGCGAGCGCACCGATGGTGCTCGTGGTCGTGCTCGGTCTTGCCGGCGCACTGCTGCTGCCCGGAGGGTCGGCCCGTGCGCGCCCCGCGCGCCTGCCTGGGCCCCCAATCGGGACGGCCGGCCCAGATGACCCCGTCACGGCGTTCGTGGTCCGCGGGGGCTCCCCGCCGCCATCTGCCTCGTCCGCGCGCGTGGACGTCTCCCGCGAGATCGCCTACCTCGCCTCTGCCCAGAGCCCGAACGGCGGCTGGGGCAGCGCGGCGGGGCAGCCGACCAGCGAGCTGTACTCGGCGTGGGCGGCGATCGGCCTCGCTGCCGCGGGGCGTAACCCGCAGAGCGTGCGCCACGCCGGGCACACGGCGCTCGACGCGCTGCGAGCGCAGGCGGGGACCCTGTCGGGTGCGGGCGACATCGAGCGCACGATGCTGGCGCTGCGCGCGTGCGGCGCCCCCGTGGAGTCGCTCGCCGGGAAAAACCTGCTGGGAGGGCTGCTGCGCTACCGGGGCGGCGACGGCTCGTTCGCCCACCAGGTCAACATCACCGCATTCGCGATCTTCGCCCTGCGCGCCGCCGGACGTTCCGCGGCAGATCCCACAGTGCGCGCCGCGGGCGCATGGATCGCACGCCAGCAGGACTCCGACGGCGGCTACAACTTCGCCGCGCGCGGGGGCTCCAGCGACGTGGACGACACCGCGGCGGCGATCCAGGGCCTGAGCGACGCAGGCGTCCGCGGCGGCGCGGGCATCGCGCGCGCGGTCGCGTTCCTGCTGCGGGCACAGAGTCCCGACGGCGGCTTCCCGGCGCAGCCGGGGGGCGAATCGAACGCGCAGTCCACCGCGTGGGCCGTGCAGGGCCTCGTGGCGGCAGGCCGCGACGTGGAAGCCGTCCGCCGTCGCGGCAGCCGCTCGCCGCTCGGCTACCTGGAGAGCCTCGTGGCCCCCAACGGCAGCGTGCGCTACTCCCGCACCAGCGCCCAGACGCCCGTGTGGGTCACAGCCCAGGCGCTCACCGCGCTCGCCCGTGCGCCATTCCCGATCGGGCCGTCCAGTATTCTGGTTGGGATGGCGTCGAGTCCAAAAAGCCGATGACGATCGGCCGTGAGCGCTTCGAGTCACGTACCCGTGAGCGGTGGCAGCCACCGCCTTTTCGCCCGCTGCGCAGCCACCGGGATCGAGTCATGGCCATGGGTCGCCGGATGCTCGACCTTCAGGCTGCGTCGATCTGGCGTGACTTGTGCGTCGAACTGGACAGTGCCCATGGAGACGTCCTGGATGTCGGCTCTGGCGCTCAGCCCTATCGGACGCTCCTGCCGAACGGGACGCGCTATAGGGCCATCGACATTGCGCAGGCGGGGACCAGGTTCGGATACCACCTGCCGGACACCGAATACTTCGAAGGATCGCGCTGGCCCGTTGCTGACGCCTCGGTCGATCTGGTGCTGGCGACGGAGACCCTGGAGCACGTCCTTGAGCCACCGGCGTTTCTCGCGGAAGCCCGGCGTGTCTTGCGCCGTCGCGGGCGCCTGGTGATCACGGTCCCGTTTTCGGCGCGCTGGCACTACATACCTTATGACTATTGGCGCTTCACGCCGTCGAGCCTCTCTTCACTCCTGACGGAGGCCGGCTTCCCTGAAGTAGCGGTATATGCGAGGGGCAACGAGTTCACGGTTGCCTGCTACAAGGTGATGGCACTGATTCTGCGCTCTCTCTCGCGCGCAAAAGGCCATCTTGCTGCGCGGCAAGCGACCCTCCTGTTCCTCCCGCTCGTTCCGCTGTTGGCACTTCTTGGACAGGTCTCACTACGATTTGGAGGCGGGGAGGACTGCCTCGGGTGGACGGCAGTGGCGACATAGACGCACCCCTCGCGACCTCCCACTGAGAGCTGAGGCGGCCCGGCTACATAGGGCAGGCGAGTACCCTCCCTGAAGGATGTCAAGCGCACCTCTGGCAGCAGCTCGTCGCACTGCGAGACCCGGCGCCCCCAGGGTGGCGCGCACTTGTGCCGGCCGTGCGCGCCGCCCGAGCGCCGCGTGGGCGCTGCGCGCCGCCGCGCTGTGCGTGCTCGCGATGGCCGCGACCTGGACGCTCGCGGAGCTCGTCCCGGCGGTCCACCTGCGCGATGCGATCGTCCTCGACGACTTCACCAAGCTCGCCCGCCCCGGCGTGGATTCGCTCGCGAAAAACCTGCTGCACCTGCTCGATCCGCTGCTCTACACCCTCTGGGCGCTGCTGCTCGTCGCGATCGCACTGCTGCGCGGGCGCCCGCGGGTGGCGCTTGCGGTGGCGGTGGTACTGCCAGCAGCTCCGCTCAGCGCGGAGCTGCTCAAGCCGCTGCTCGCGCACCCGCACGACAGCATCGACTTCCAGTGGGTCGGTCCCGCCTCGTGGCCGAGCGGCCATGCGACCGCGGCGATGACGCTCGTGCTGTGCGCGCTGCTCGTCGCCCCCCACCGCCTGCGCCCGCTGGTCGCGGCGCTCGGGGGCGCGTTCGCGGTGGCGGTCGGCTGTTCGCTGCTGATCCTCGCGTGGCACATGCCGAGCGACGTGCTCGGCGGCTACCTGCTCGCAGCGCTGTGGGCCTCGCTGGCGGTGGCCGTACTGGGCGGCGGGTGGGACCGGACCGCCACCGGCTCCCGGCGCCCCGCGGCGAGGGGGTGAGCGCGAGCGCTACTCCTGCGCGGGCGCCGAGGCGGCCTCGTGCGCGCCTGGGTCCCACAGCGACTCGGACTCCGACTGGGTGGGTGGGCCTTGATTCACGGCGCGAGCGAGGATGAAGAGCAGATCGGAGAGCCGGTTGAGGTAGCGCACGACCTCGGGGTTGGCGTCTTCCACGGCGAGCGCGCGGCGCTCGGCGCGACGGCACACGGTGCGGCAGACGTGCAGGTGCGCCGCGGCGGGGCTCCCGCCGGGGATCACGAAGGAGCGCAGCGGGGGGAGCTTCGCGTTGACCTCGTCGCAGGCCCCCTCCAGCCACTCGGTGTAGGCGGGCTCGATGCGAAGCCGCTCCCGCTCCGCGCCGTCGGTGGCGGGCACGGATAGGTCGGCGCCGAGGTCGAGCAGATCGTTCTGCACGCGGCGCAGCCACTCTCCGAAGCGCGCCGGCAGTCCGGGCGCCAGGAGCACGACCCCGATCGTGGAGCTCAGCTCGTCCACCGTCCCGTACGCCTCCACCCGGGGATGCAGCTTGGAGACACGGCTCATGTCCCCAAGATGGGTCTCGCCGGAGTCCCCGAGCTTGGTGTAGATACGGGTCAGGTTGACGGTCATGCGGTCTCCCCGAGTCTCGCAGATGGACAGGCCAAGATCGCGGCGGGGTGGCGCGCGTCCGCCCGATCGGATACGTTCCCGGCCTTCAGATGCGGGTTGGCGTTCCGAAGGAGACCGCGGCGGGTGAGCACCGGGTGGCGCTCGTGCCCGAGGTGGTCGGCAAGCTGAAGGCCAGGGGCCTGGATGTCCTCGTGCAGCGCGGGGCGGGCGCCGATGCGCTGCTGCCCGACAGCGTGTTCGCGGACGCCGGCGCAGAGATGACAGACGACGCGGCGCAGGTGTGGCGCTCGGAGGTGGTTGTGAAGATCGCTCCTCCCTCCGCACAGGAGATCGGTCTGCTTGGAGCGGGGTCGCTCCTGATCGGCTTCCTTGCGCCGCTCACGAGCCCCGCGAGCACGAGCGCGCTTGCGGGCGCGAAGGCGACGGCGCTCGCGATGGAGGCGATCCCGCGGATCTCGCGCGCGCAGTCGATGGACGCGCTCTCCTCGCAGAGCAACGTCGCGGGCTACCGCGCGGCGCTGCTGGGAGCGGAGCAGATGGGGCGCTTCTACCCGATGCTGATGACCGCGGCGGGCACGATCCCGCCGGCGAAGGTGCTCGTGCTGGGCGCTGGCGTGGCGGGCCTGCAGGCGATCGCCACCGCGAAACGCCTGGGGGCGCGCACGACCGGCTACGACGTGCGTCCCGAGGTTGCCGAGCAGGTGCGCTCGCTCGGCGCCCAGTGGCTCGACCTCGGCCTCGAGGCCAGCGGCGAGGGGGGCTACGCGCGCGAGCTCACCGAGGAGGAGCGCGCCCGCCAGCAGCAGGCGCTGACCGACGCGATCAAGGGCTTCGACGTTGTCATAACCACAGCCCTCGTGCCTGGTCGCCCGGCGCCGAAGCTGGTGACCGAGGAGGCGGTGCGGGGAATGAAGCCGGGGTCGGTGGTCGTGGATCTCGCGGGCGAGGCGGGGGGCAACTGCGAGCTGACCGAGCCGGGGCAGACGGTGGTGCGCCACGACGTGAGCATCCTCGCGCCGCTCAACCTCCCCGCGACGCTGCCCGAGCATGCCTCGGCGCTGTTCGCGCGCAACGTGCTCGCGCTGCTGGAGCTGCTCGTGGGCGAGGACGGGGCGCTGCACCTCGACTTCGAGGACGAGATCGTCAAGGGTGCGTGCATCGTGCGCGAGGGCGAGATCGTGCACGCGGGGGCGAGGGCCGCGGTGGAGGCGGCAGGCGGGAAGGGAACCCCCGCATGATCCTCGCGAGCGTCCTCACGACCAACCTCGCGATCCTCGTGCTCGCGGGCTTCATCGGGTTCGTGGTGATCTCCAAGGTCCCGAACACGCTGCACACCCCGCTGATGTCGGGCACCAACGCGATCCACGGGATCGTTCTGCTCGGGGGCCTCTTGCTGTTCGGCCTGGCGGACCTGGGGGCGTTCAGCAAGGCGCTGCTGGTGATCGCGGTGACGTTCGGCACGATCAACGTCGTCGGCGGCTTCCTCGTGACGGACAGGATGCTGGAGATGTTCAAGTCCAAGCCGAAGCCGCCCGCGAAGACCGAGGCCGAGCCGGCCGGCGGGGCGAGCGGTGGCAAGAGCGGGGCGGGCGCAGGCACCGACTCCGATGGCACAGCGGGGGGAGGCTCGTGATCCACCCGCTCCTCGCCACCTCGTTCCTGCAGAGCGAAAGCTTCATCTACGTCCTGTACATCGTGGCGTTCGCGCTCTTCATCCAGGGGCTGCGTGGCCTCTCGGGGCCGACGACGGCGGTGCGGGGCAACCGCATCGCGGCGGTGGGGATGGCGATTGCGGTGGTCGCGACGCTGCTCGCCCCGGGCGAGGGCAACTGGGGCCTGATCGCGCTCGGCCTCGCGCTCGGCACGGCCGTGGGGGTACCGGCGGCGCGCAACGTGAAGATGACCGCGATGCCGCAGATGGTGGCGCTGTTCAACGGCGTGGGCGGTGGCGCGGTGGCGATTATCTCGTGGGTGGAGTTCCGCCACTTCGGCTCCACCTACGGCTCGCACACGATCCACATCCTCGGCGAAACGGGCGGCGTCGTGATCCAGACCGGGGGCGTGCCCACGTACGTGGCGATCTTCTCGGTGTTCGCCGCGATCGTCGGCTCGATCTCCTTCTGGGGCTCGAACATCGCCTTCGGCAAGCTCCAGGAAGTGATCCCCGGGCGCCCGATCTCCTTCGGCTCCGCGCAGCAGGCGGTGAACCTCGTGCTGCTGATCCTCGCGCTCGCCGCCGGGATCGACCTGGTGGCGGGGGCGCACTCGGAATGGCTGTTCATCGGGATGCTCGTGGTCGCGGCGCTGCTCGGCAACGCGGTGGTGCTGCCGATCGGCGGCGCGGACATGCCGGTGGTGATCTCGATGCTCAACGCCTTCACCGGGCTCTCCGCGGCGGCGACGGGGATGGCGCTCAACAACCCCGCGCTGATCGTGGCGGGGATGATCGTGGGCGCCTCGGGCACGATCCTCACGAACCTGATGGCGAGCGCGATGAACCGCTCGATCCCCGCGATCGTCGCGGGCGGCTTCGGCGGCGGCGGCGCGGTCGAGGGCGCCGCGGGGGCGGGCGAGCACGCGGGCACGGTGCGCTCCACCACCGCGGCGGACGCGGCGATCCAGCTCGCGTACTCAAGCCGCGTGGTGGTGGTGCCGGGCTACGGGATGGCGGTCGCGCAGGCCCAGCACGCGGTGCGCGAGCTGGCCGGAGAGCTGGAGAAGCGCGGGGTGGACGTCAAATACGCGATCCACCCCGTGGCGGGGCGGATGCCGGGGCACATGAACGTGCTGCTCGCGGAGGCCGACGTACCGTATGACCAGCTCAAGGAGATGGACGACATCAACCCGGAGTTCCAGCGCACCGACGTGTCGCTGGTGATCGGGGCCAACGACGTGACGAACCCCGCGGCCAAGAACACCCCCTCCTCGCCGATCTACGGGATGCCGATCCTCGAGGTGGCGGACAGCCACTCGGTGATCGTGATCAAGCGCTCGATGAATCCGGGCTTCGCGGGGATCGAAAACGAGCTGTACTTCGACCCGAAGACAGCGATGCTGTTCGGCGACGCCAAGTCCGCCGTCAGCGAGATCACCGCCGAGCTGGCGCATCTCTGAGCCCCGGCTCGGCGGGTCCTCGAGCGGCACCCTCGGCGTTCTCTTATTGGCGCTTGCATGACTAGTCGTTGTACCCTATTCTCAACTGAGAGGGATGAACGGTCATGGTTTCGCACTCCGGCGTGTCTGCGCTGCGGGGACCGTGGCCGCCGTGCTGCTGGGAGTGGGTGCGGTCGGCCCGACGCTCGCGCAGGGGCGGTCTGCGCGAGCGCGGGCGCCATCGGGCGGCGCGAGGAGGGTCCTCGCCCGCGCGAGCATCGTCGGCGGCGCGGAGGCCTCGATCGCCGAATTTCCCTTCCAGGTCGCGCTGTACGACCCGCGGGCGGGCTCACCGGCGAAGGGCTTCTTCTGCGGAGGCGTGATCCTCGGCGCGACGCGCGTGGCGACCGCGGCGCATTGCCTGATCGGCGAACGGGGACGGCACAGTCCGCCCGCGGAAATCGAGGTTCTCGCGGGCTCCTCCAACCTCGAGCCGGTGGACCCCGGAAGCGTCCGGGATTCGGTCGTCGCGGCCACCGTCGACCCCGCTTACAGCACCGCCACCGGCGACTACGACGTCGGCGTGCTGCGACTCGCGCGGCCGCTGTGGAGCGGTTCCACGCCCACGCTCGACGGTCGCGCGACGATCGCCCCCCTGGCACCGGATGCGGCTCGGGCCCTGCGCTCCACCGCGGCGCTCGCGAGCGGGTCGGCGTCCGCGCCGGTGCAGGTGACGATCAGCGGTTGGGGGGATCTGAACCCAGAACCGGGGGGGACCCCCAGCTACCCGCGGCGCCTGCGCAAGGCGCGCGTGCCGCTCGTGCCGATGGGGCTCTGCGAAGCGGCGTACGACACGATCGAACAGGCGATCACCCCGCGGATGATGTGCGCCGGGGGCGCGCGGCTGGGAGGGTCGAGCGGCGTGGACTCCTGCTACGGGGACAGTGGCGGCCCGCTGGTGATCGGGGGCGGCGGCGCGACGCCGGCGGGGGATGTGCTGCTGGGGCTGGTGGACTTCGGCAACGGCTGCGCGCAGGCGGGCTACCCGGGGGTGTACGTCAGGGTCGCGGACCCCGCCGTCGCCAACTTCCTCGACGCCGGCTCCGCGCGGGCGTCCGTCGCGCCGATCCGCCGCGGCGTCTGCCACGCAGCCCTACGCCGGCACGGCGCCCACGGCTCGCGCGGGCTCTCGCGCCGCCGGCGCCGCTGCAAGGCCTGAGCTTCTCCTCGGGCGGAGCCGCCCTCCGCCGCTCTGCGAAACTGGCGGGGTGATCGAGCGCGACCAGGCTCTCCAGGCGCTGGCGGGCAGCGAGTTCGACGTGGTGGTGATCGGCGGCGGCATCACCGGTGCGGGGGTCGCGCTCGACGCCTCCACGCGCGGGTACAGCGTGGCGCTGCTGGAGCGCGCCGACTACGCCGCGGGGACCTCGAGCCGCTCCAGCAAGCTCGTGCATGGGGGACTGCGCTATCTGCAGAACTTCGATCTGGGGCTCGTGCGTGAGGCGCTGCTCGAGCGGCAGCTGATGGTCGCGCTCGCCCCGCATCTCGTGCGCCCGCTGCCGCTGGTGGTGCCGGCCTTCGAGGGCGCCCGCCCCGACCGCCTGATGGGGGTGGGGTTGAACCTGTACGACGTGATGGCGGTCGACCGCGACCGTCTGCGCTCGCGCCGGGGACGGCGTTCGCGTGGACGCGCGCAGGGCAACCG
>JBIOEY010000002.1:0-46145 GCA_044446505.1 Solirubrobacterales bacterium | reverse complement strand
GGACAACGCTTCGCGTTGCCCACATGCCCACCGGCCCGACCGCTACACCACGTACACTCCGCCAGTCAACCCGTGTCCACAAGAACGGGGTTCAATCCACCAACTCTCACACGCGGTGGACCGAAAAACGGGTGCCGGCCAGTTCGAGCTCGGCACAGATCGCGCTCTCGGCGTACTCCTCGACTGCGGCTGCGATGACCGCCGAGGGGCGGGGGCAGCGTACGGCCGCGTGCTTGCGCCGGCAGCGATAGACCCGCAGCGTCTTTTCGCCGGAACCGGCCTAGCCCTGGGACATGAGATAGCGGCAGCCCGCGCAGCGGATCACGCCGCGGAGCAGGGGCAGCGGGGTGCCGGGCTTGGCTTTGCCGGGGCCGCCGAATGCGTTTGTGGGGTCCATCTGCGCGGACTCCCAAGCTCCGCGCTCACGAGGGCTGGGTGGGCGCTCGGGTTGATCGCCGGTGTCCGTCTGCCGTTGTTCTGCTTGGCCGACCAGAAGACCTCGCCCAGGTAGATCCGTCGGGCGCAGAGGCGCTGGACCGCCTGGGCGGTCCAAGTCCGGTCCGGTTGCGGCTCTCCCCGCCGCGGATACGCTCCATGATCGCGTTGAGGATCGGCCTGTCGATCGTGCCGCCGGAGACGTTCTTCTCGGGTTGGTTGAGCTCCAGGCGCTCGCCGGCGGCGCTGGGCACAATCGCGGATCGCCTTCTCCTGCGTGGCGGGCGAGATGTAGCTCTCACCAGAGCGATCCCCCACGCGGGACACGCGGATGGAGTCGTCGAATGGCGCCCGGTAGGTGCTCATGCCCTCCGGAAGGGGCGCTAGATTCGCCTGAGAGTGTCAGCCGAGCCCGCCCAGCTGCGCGTCGCGCACATCGACTGCGACGCTTTTGCAACTGCGTTGCTATCGAGGATGGAAGAGCAGTCGTTTGAGGGGTGCGACTTGGATGGTGCGGCTCAGGCTGTGATCTGCTCGCGCTTGGCCCGCCCGGCTTCGGCGACCATTTGGGCCGCGCGCTTTGGGTCGCCGAGGGCCAGCAGGTGTGCGTTCTGAGCGAGCACGCGTGCAGCGGCGTAGTCGAGCGGGACGCGCTTGCCGTCGATGACGGCGTACCGGGTGGGCTGGTCGTTGTTGGTGTGCTCGGTCATGGTTTCAGGATAGGACGTTCAGGCCGTTCGTCAAGGGGCTCCGGTGTCGCCGACGAGCTCGGCGATGTGTTCGGCGAGCGGGCGGTAGGGATCGTTGCGGCCGACGAACGCGATGCCGAGCAGCTCGTCGTGCAGACCCAGGTTGTTGAACTGAACCGGCGGCAGGCCAAGCGTGAGGAGTGCCGCGTCCAGCGCGACGTATGTCCCCCTCAGGTTGCCGTCGACCCAGGGATGGGCGCGCAGCACCTTGGCGTACAGTCGCGTGGCGGCGTGAACGGCCTCGAAGTCGTCGGTGCCCGCGGACTCGCGGATCCCGGCGGCGGCGGTGTTGAACTCGGCGCAAATATTGTCCAAGCGCCGGCGGAGTTCGCGCGGGGTCGTTCCGCGGTAGCCGCGCTTGTGGACGCCGAAGTAGACATGCTCGGCTTGACCATCTCGGAAGCCGCGCAGACGCCCGGCGTTCTCGGGAAACAGCGCGGCGAAGATCTCCCGGTGCCAGGTGCACAGCAGCTGAGTGGACATCTCGATCGGGCCGGCGTCGGCCAGTGGGCCGAGGGCTACTAGCAGGCGGGCCAGCCGATCGACGCTGAGGTCCCACGTTTCCTCCGGGGTATGTCCGGCCGCGCAGAAGAACGGCGACTCGCTGTCGTCGCGGAATCCGCGGAACGGTGTGCCGTGGCTCGGGGTCATCGTACGGGACTGTAGGGCTCGCTGCGGAAGCCTAGATTGGCCAGACGAGCGGCAATCCAGCCGATCGGTACGTTTTGCCGGTGCTGATCGCATCCCAGTTCTCCGACGTCCTCCCGCTCATCGGCGTGGTGATCGGTGGCGCTCTCACAATCGCGGGTCAGTTCGTCCTCGCGTGGATCGGCCGGAATCAGCGACGCCGCGTCGCTGCGCGCCTTTTCCATACAGAACTCGTGGGTCTGGCCCTGGTGCTCGACCGCGAGCAGACTGAGAGGGTCTACGAGGAAGCGAAAATGCGATACGAAGGCGTCCTCTCGACTTGGCACGAGTACCGTGACGCCCTGAGCATCTTGGATGAGAGCACGTGGTCGTCGCTCTGGCTCACGATGCAGACCCTCAACAGCTTTTTCTCGATGTCCGCCGGACCGACGCTCAAGACCGAGTGGCCGGTAGTGCTCAGCACGATCGGCCAAGCCGCGAGGGCGATTGCCACCTACTCAAAGCCGAGGGGAACACGGTCGATACGTCGCTGCCTGGGTCGCCGAGCTGCGTGAGACGCACCGACCGTGCAGCTCGACACCGTCGCTGATCCATCCGGTGACGTGGGTGGTGACGGTCTCGCTTTCGCTCTCGGGCTCGTGAGCGATCAGCGCGTTGGCGTCGATGACGATGCACTTGGTGGCGTCGTCAGGAGGCTCGGCGTTCAAGCTCAGCGCGTCCCTCGCGGATCAGCTTTACCGCTCCCGTGCCGGGCTGCATCTTCGCCCGCAACGTCTCGATGCGTCCGAGTGTCGCGAGCACGCTCGCCGTATCGCGATGGGCGGCGGGTAGGTGGTCGCGCAGGATACGCTCAGCGGCGCTATTGACATCCTCGTGGTGACGCGCCGCCTCTTCGGCGAGCCGCTCGAAGGTCCCGCGCTGAAGTTGTATCGGCCTGGGCGTCGTCGCCATGAACAAAGTTTATCGACGCTGACCGAGCCTCCCTGCGGCGGCTCTCCACCGTCCCCGGCGTCGTGCTGGGCCAGCCTTGCAGCCCTGTGGGCTGCTCGCTCGCCGCTCGCTACTGCTCGTAAGCTCCCGCGCCCGGCTGGCACACAGCACCAAGGACACACAGCACCAAGGACGGACTAGATGCACAGCCATGCTGGCGCTGTGCGAACGCTGTGCAACTTATTGGCCGCTCTCCGAGGGTGGTGGTCAGTACCCCATGTGATGACCGCAGCCAGCATTGGTGCCGCCAAGGGCGGCGGGTACGCGCGCTACCTGGAGTCAAAGACCATCCAGCCAGAGCGCGGCGATTATTACTTGAGCCCGAAGGGGGAGCCAACCCAGGCCCCCGGCCGGTGGCTTGCCACCCCCGAGACGCTCGCGCGGCTGGGGATCGAGGGCAGCACAGTCGAGGGCCGGGACTTCATCGCGCTGATGGAGGGCCGCCACCCGCGCACAGGTCGGTGGCTTCGCCGGGAGGGCGCCGGCGGCGGCCGAGGCGGCGGGATCGACCTGACTTTCAGCACGCCGAAGTCGGTCAGCGCGGTGTGGGCGCTCGGCGACGAGACCCAGCGCCGCGAGATGGAGGCCGCGCACGCCACGGCCGTGAGCGAGGCGATAGGGCACCTCACCGAGACCGTGCCGACGGTGCGCCGCCGCTATGGTGGACAGGTCGTCGAGGAGCCCGCGCGGGAGGTCGTGGCTGCCGAATACCGCCACAGCACCGCCCGCGGAGTCCTTGCCGGCGACCCGCCGGACCCGCATTTGCACAGCCATGTCGTCATCACCAGCGCGATCCGGGAGGACGGGCGGATCGTCGCGGTCGCCTCGCGGCCGATCTTCCGCTCCGCGCGGGAGCTCGGCGCGTACTACCGCTCGGCGCTCGCGCATGAGCTGCAGCAGCGGGGTTATGCGATCGAGCTGGGCACCGGCAAACATGGGCGCTACTTCGAGATAGCCGGTGTGCCGCGTGGTCTGCTGGACGCCTTCTCCGCTCGCAGCCGTGAGGTCGCCAGGGCGGCGGAGCGCTTCCGTGCGCAGTGGGGTCGGGCGCCTGAGCGGGGGGAGCTGCGCCAGCTCAAGCTGGAGAACCGCAAGGCGAAGGTGCTCGTCACGCGCGCCGACCTGCAAGTGGTATGGAACGAGACTGCGGAGCGCTTTGACTTCGTGGATGGTGCGCCCGCGCGGCTGCTCGGGGCGGAGCGCGGGCCGCGGCCGGAGCGTGCGCTTGAGGACAGGGTCGAGGAACGCCTGACCGAGCGCGCCGCGACGTTCCAGGCCAGCGAGTTCCGGGCAGTCCTGCTTGAGCAGTCCGTCGGCGAGCTCTCACCACACGAGGCACTTGACTTCTCGCGGGCGATGATCGCCGAGCGCAGGGTCCTCCCACTGGAGGGTGGTCTGATGACGACGCTCGCGGTGCGCGCCCGCGAGCAGGCGATCGAGCGCAGGTTCACCCGGCTCGCCGGCGCGGGTGGCCGGGATGTCGGAGACAAGGCCCGCGCGGTCGCAGGCGATCAGGTGGCCGAGCGGATCGGTGGATACCTCAGCGCCGAGCAGGCCCACGCGCTGGAGGTCATCACAGGCCCCGAGCGCGGCGCGATCCTGGTTGGGCCCGCGGGGACAGGAAAGGGCGTGGTGATCGACGCCGCTGCCCGCGCGGAGCAGTACACGGGTCATCAGACGTTGGGGATCGCGGTGTCGGGGTCCACCGCGCAGCGGCTCGGACAGGACAGCCCTGCGTTCGCGGGTCAGACGCTCACGCTCGACGCTCTCGTGGCGCGCGTGGAGCGCGGTCAGCTCGCCGTAGGTGAGCGCACGACGATCTACTTCGACGAGGCCGGCATGGCTGATACCGACCGGCTTGACCGGCTCACCGAGGTCGTGGAGCTCACAGGAGCGAAGCTCGTGGCGATCGGCGACGGCGCGCAGCTGCCCTCGATCGGCGCTGGCGGCATGTTCGACCGCCTCGCCGACATCGCGCCGAGCGCGCAGCTCTCGAACATCAGCCGGACCTTGGACCCTGACGAACAGCGCGCGTGGGCGGACCTGCGCGCCGGGCGCTCAGACAGGGCGATGGCGCACTACCACTCACGCGGGCAGCTACACATGGCCGACACCCGTGATGAGACCGTCGAGCAGGCCGTGGAGAACTGGGCAGCACTCACCGAGACCCAGGACCCAAGCGAGGTCGCGCTGATCTCCGACGCCTCAAACCAGGAGATCCACCGCCTCAACGCCCGCGCCCAGCACTACCGCGCGCAGCGCGGCGAACTCGGGGAGCTGGAGGTCCAGGTGCCCGGTGTTCACTACGGCGTCCGGCAGGGCGACCGGGTGGCGATGATCGACCAGCACCACGAGCCGGGCGTGGAGCGCATCGAGAACGGTAGTCGCGGCGAAGTCCTCGACGTCACCCCCGCCGGCGAAGTGCTCATCGAGTTCGACGCGACCGGCCGGCAGCGAACACTCGTCGGCGACGACCTCGGCCGCGTGCGTCTCGGCTACGCGCAGCACATCCACCGTGCGCAGGGCGCGACCGTCACCCGCACCCTCGTCGTGACAGGGGGATGGCAGACGAGCAAGGAGCCCGCCTACGTCGAGGCGTCTCGCGCCCGCCAGGGCACGGCCTGGTTCGTCTCACGCGAGGACCTCGGGGTGGAAGGGCACGACATCGACCGCATCCAACGGCTCGCTCAGAACATGCGCCGCAGCCACGCGCAGACCCCATCGCTCGCGCACCCAGAGCTGCCCGACCGCGACTACGGGCCGAGCTTCCGCCACCCGATCGCGCCCAGCCGCCGCAGCCGGATACCGGGGATCGCGCGTGCCATCAACCGCATCGTCCAACCACCCCCAACACGTGAGCGAACACGATGAGCCACAGGCTGCAGATCGTCCTATCTCTTGCTGCGTCTGCTTCGTCCTCCGTCCTGTGCCACGACACGAGCGTCCCACCGTCGAGATCACTGGGCGGTCGGAGGCCAAGACCCCCAGGCCGGCTCTGGCAGTGGAACGCCGATACTCATGGCATAGATGTCGCGAGCATGTGGGGTCCTTGATGCGCTCGGCGTTGAGTGTCTCGCCCTCCCTCGTTGCGGCTGGATACCGTAGTCTTGGCTCCATGTTGGATTGCGCCGCTCGAAGCTCGCCCAAGGATGTTGAGGCCGACGCTGCCACGTGAGTCCATGAGTACCGAGTAGACATGACTCTTTTCGTGCGCGACACCACTGCGGAAACCCGAGAGCCTCTTACGGTTCCGCCGCTGCGCAAACCCAACGACTGGCTCGCATGGCAAGGTGTCACGCTCTCTGTCCAACTGGTGGCTCGACCCCCGAAGCCCGCGAACGAGATCGAGCGGGCGTACGCTTTGGGACTAACGGCGCTAGCAAGTGACGAGCCGGAGAACGCTTTTGACCAGCTCCGAGTCGCAGTTGAACAGGACGCACAGTGGGCCTACTCGTCTGCGAAGCTGCTTGTCCTAGTTATCTACAGAACATTGGGGGATGCCTCGCCTCTCTCGGCGTTGGTAGATGCTTGTATGGCGGACGATAAGCCCGACAGCTTCGCCACTCGCGCCGTGGCTGACTGTACGTTGCGAGTATCGCGACACGAGGACGACGATGAGGGAATGCAGCTCGACCACATGCTGCTATTCCCGGCTCTCGCGACGCAGCTCGCGAATGCAGGTCCTCTACTACTCGGGGATGATTTTGGCGCAGGGTGCATTCCCCTTGCCACGGCGAGAGACCTTGCTGAGACGCCGTGGGCGCCTCGGTTTACCGATGGGTTCAGTTACCAGGCAGAAAACGCCCGGCGCTCACTGATTGAAGAGCTGTCGAGCAATCTCTGTCTCCGCTACATTTTTAGTGGCCAACCAGATGCCGCCCTCGACCTACTAAACCGATCACGATTCGTAGGCGACGTCTATAGGAAGGCGGAAGCTCTAGCGGACAAGGGCCTAACCGATGCTGCGCTTGTCGCTTACGACGACGCAATCAAGGTAGGCAAGAAGGGGGGAATGTATTATCAGTTCCACGCTAGATATAACAAGGCGAAGTTGTTGATCAGTCTGGGTCAGTTGACGCGAGCCCGCAAAGAATTGGCTCGTCTCTATGCCGACCAGCCCACCTACTCGGACGAGGAGGGACTCCTAGACGCAATCAAGCCCTCACGACGGACTACCAGTCGGGCAGCAATCCCAGAGGAGGTGCGTCACGCAGTATGGCGACGAGATCAGGGACGCTGTGCTCGGTGCGATAGTCAGGAAAGTCTAGAGTTCGACCACATCATTCCCGTCTCACGCGGCGGCGCAAACACGGAGCGGAATCTACAGCTTCTGTGCGAGCGGTGCAATCGGGAGAAGAGCGCGACGATATGACAGTGGATAGCATCGAGTATCAATCATCGAGGGCAAACCGAGAAGATGACAGACATATTTAGCGTTCAGATCGGTATACCGGGCGACGCCGCATGGTGTGAAGGAGCCAAGACGAACTTCGATAAGGGTATGGACTATCAGATTGACGACGGATTCGGTGCAGCACTTATTCTTCTGCCTGCCGCCCAGGTCATCACGGTACCTAACGGTGTCGAACTCAGGTTCTCATGGCCAGGAGTCCGGGCCGATACCCCGCTGAAGGCTGTCAGTCAATGTGAGGAGATAATGGCAGGCGCTTACCCTGGTGCACTCGATACGGTGCAGGCCGTAAACATCGTGGTTAAATCCCAAAGAAACGATGAGGACGCCGACCCTAAACGGGCATGAGGAGGCTGCCGCTGAAGACACAGCGCCGCCGGTCCCCATTGGTTTAATTCTGCCCAAGTAGCTGCCGGTAGATCACTCGGGTTTCGCGTGTTGGTTGGATGCCAATCTGCTCATCCGACGAGCATGTGAATTCGTCGTATTGCCGGACGACTGACGCCCTCAAGCAGGCCGACCAATGTAGCGCGTACGCAACCGAGCGAGGCGGTTCTCCAGCATCAATAGTCGCCCATCGTCGAGTACGCGCACTTGAACTCCGCGAGGCTCACCGACCGCTTCGTACACCCGATAGCTGACGACTGTGCCTCGCCCAGCGCACAGTTCTTCCTCGAAGGGGCCGAGAAACCCGTGGACCAAGTTGTCGAGGTCCTTGCCGTCGCGCGAGGTACCGCGCACGGCGACATCGAGGGCCACGAAACCCTTGAATGGCAGTCCTGAGTGTTCTCGGCGAAAGTCACGCAAGATCTGTCCAACAGCTGCTTTCCATTCTTTGTTGGTTCCCCGACCTTGCCCGCGAAGCGGCAGCAACATGACGGCGCCGTGGCGCTTTCGCAGATACTGATGGAGACGCGGAAGCGGAAGGATGCGATGTAGCGCGTTGATGACGGAGGGGAGAGGACCCGGCCGGTCGATGTCGGCGAGGAAGCCGGAGCGGAGACGCTGCTCCTCCATCGAGCGCACCAACTCTACGAGGTGGGGGTTCGGTTCGACTCCGGACGCTTTCAGCTCATGCCGAAGCCCACGAAGCTTGGTTTCCTCACGGAGCCACCATTCCGGCCACCACGGCGATCGTTGCCTGTCTCTCCAGATCGACTGATATGCCCGATCGTACAGCTCCGTGTAGCGCACCACTGGCAACACGGCGGCATAGAAGAATGCGCGTTGTTGGCCTGCCCTGTTCTCGGGTGCGCCTGCGAGCATCGGATGGTCTGTTGCTCGGCGGTGAACCACCAGGCAGGATACTTGACGATCGCGCTCATATGCGACGCCCTCAAGCGCGTCGAGGTACGCCTTGACAACCCCTCGAATGTGCGGCTGGTTGTTTCTGTCCGGGGCGTGAAAGTCGAGCTGAACGGCAATCTCGACGCTGCCGTCGAATGGGCTCTGCCCCGACATGCGCATCTGCTCGGCGGCGACCTCGCGGAACGCCTTTTGTGCCGCCGCGAGGCCGGGCCATTTCTTACGAAGTAGCTCGTCGCCGTCTAGGACGAACTCTATGCCTGCCAAGTACTGCTCGTTGGGTTCCATGTCTACGCTGATCTCGCGGTGGATCTGATTGAGCGACGTCTTCAGGGGCCTTCTGCTGCGCGCAGTCCAGACAATGACGATCAGCGATGAGATTCGTTGGCCGGTCTGACCCGCTCCTGGTCAGTATCGGCATGGCGCATAGACCTATGTCCGAGCAGGCGCTGCGGTTGGGGTTGGCTCAGCTTGCCCGATCGCTACGCCGCGTCAACCCCGGCGTGCAGTTCGCGTTCGTCCGGCCAGGAGAACGATTGAATCGGTCCGCCGCGCCGGCGAGGGCGCGGAAGGTCCGACGGCCCGGTGCCCTTCCAGAGAATGAGCGCACGGTCGCTCACCGGCGAGGCATGGCGACCGCGACCTCCCTGCGCCGGTCGTAGGAAGACCACATCCACGAACGCCCTGACCACCTGCTGCTTCTCCTCGCGTGGCAGGGACCTCAGCGCTTCGGCAGTCAGTCCATGCGCACCGACCTCCGCACGAGCGCCGAGCGCGTCGATCCGCTGCTCGGCCTGCGAGACCGCATCGACGTACTGCGCCAGCCATGTGCTCCAGTCATCTCCAAGCAGGCGTATCGCTTCGGTGTTTTCACGGAAGGCGTTCAGGTTCTCTTGAGCGTCCTGGAGAGCTCCGAGGGCGGCGGCCATCTCCTCGTCGACCGACGTTCCCTCGAACTCTGGGCGCAGGCGCTGGAGCTCGTCGCAGATCGCGTCTTCGACGTACTGCTCTGCGTTGTTCGCGATGACTGCGGACGGGCTGGGACAGCGTCCGGCCGCGTGCTTGCGGCGGCAACGATAGACCCGCTGTGTCTTCTCGCCGGTTTTGGCCCAGCCCTGAGACATGAGATAGCGGCAGCCCGAGCACCGGATCAAGCCGCTGAGCAGCGGCAGAGGGGTGGAGGGCTTGGCGTTGCCAGGGCCGCCGAAGGCGTTGGAGGGGTCCATCTGCGCGGACTCCCACAGCTTCGGGCTGACGAGCCCAGGGTGGGCGTTGGGGTTGATCGCCGGGGCTCGTCTGCCTTTGTTCTGATTCACCGACCAGAAGGCCTCGCCGAGATAGATGCGGCGAGCGCAGAGGCGCTGGACCGCTGTCGCGGTCCACATTCGTTCGGGCTGTGGTGCGACCTCTTGCAACCACTCCGCGATGGCGGCCCACGTTCGTCTCTGCTCGCCTCGCAGGCGGAACGTCTCTTGGACGAACGGAGCATCGGCGTTGGGCGTGAAGCGCCCGTCTGCTCCGCGGTCGTATCCAAAAGCGCCGTAGGGAGCGACATGGACGCCGCGTTCGACGGCCGACCGGGCCGCCGCCTCCCAGTTCTCCTTGTTCAGCTCGCGGAAGTACTCGGCCATGCCCAGCGAGAGCTGAAGGAACAGCCGCCCCTGCGGCATCGTGAAGTCGAACTGCGGCTCGCTTGCGCTGGCGAACTCGCCGCCGTGCTCCACCAGTTCGCTGAGCGCCGTATAGCCGCCGATGAGCGTCCGGGCGAAACGGTCGAGCCGGTAGACGACGATGCCCTTGCTCTCCCCGCTGCGGATGCGCTCCATGATCGCGTTGAGGATCGGCCTGTCCATCGTTCCGCCGGAGACGTTCTCCTCGGGTGGGTTGAGCTCCAGGCGCTCGCCGCGGCGCTGGGTCCAGTCGCGGATCGCCTTCTCCTGTGTGGCGGGCGAGATGTAGCTCTCGCCGGAGCGATCGCCGACCCGCGAGACGCGGATGTAGCCGTCGAACGGCGCCCGCTCAACGTCCGTTCTTCGATCTACCGTTGGAGGCGATGGCACGGGAAGACTATAGCATCGCAGTGCTTGACGCCGACGCCTTCTACGTCTCGATCGAGCTCGGACGCCGGCCGCAGCTGCGGGGGCTGCCGGTGGTCGTCGCGGGGACTGGCCCGCGGGCGGTGGTGACGACCGCGAGCTACGAGGCGCGCCGCTTCGGGGTGGGCTCTGCCATGCCGGCGGCGCGCGCGCGGAGGCTGTGCCCGCAGGCGGTGTTCCTCCCGCCGGACTTCCCCACCTACCGGGAGGTCTCGGGGAGGGTGATGGGGATCGTGCGCGCGCATGTGGAGCGCGTGGAGGTGGTGGGGCTCGACGAGGCGTACCTCGACGTGGGCGGCCTGCTCTCCCCGCGCGCGGCGATGCGCCGGCTGGTGGAGGAGATCCGCGCGGCGACGGGGATCGTGTGCTCGGTGGGGATCGGCCCGAACAAGCTCGTCGCGAAGGTCGCCTCCGACGCGGAGAAGCCCGCGGGCTTCGTGGTGCTGAGCCGCGAGCAGGCGTGCGCGCGCTTCGCCGGCTCGCCCCCGGGCCTCGTGCCGGGGATCGGGCCGAAGACCGTGGTGCGGCTGGCGGAGCTGGGGCTCACCGCACTCGCCGCGGTCGGCGCGGCGCCCGAGGGGATGCTGGTGGAGCGCTTCGGCCCCAACCTCGGCCGCGAGCTCGGCCGCCGCGCGCGCTTCGAGCACGACGGGGAGATCGGCGCGGCGCGCAAGGTGGTCTCGGAGTCGCGCGAGCGCACCTTCGACCACGACGTCCACGACCACGCGCGGCTGTGCGCCGAGCTCGAGCGGATGAGCGGGGAGCTGTGCGCGAGCCTCGCCGCGCACGACCGCCGCGGGCGCACGATCGGGATCAAGGTGCGCCTCGACGACTTCACCACCGTCACCCGCGCCCACACGATTGAGCAGCCCACCTGCGACGCGCGGCTCGTGAACGAGGTCGCCCAGCGGCTGCTGCGCGAGTATGCGCCCGCGCGTCCCGTGCGGCTGCTGGGGGTGCGCGTCGCCGGGCTCGGAAGGGACGGGGTCTCCGCCCGCCCCCGCGAGCAACGGCAGGAGGGGCCGGAGGCGCCCGCGGAGGACCAGCTCGCGCTGCCCGTTTGAAGGGTGGTCCTTTGGGGATCGTCCGCGCGACGCAGCTCCGCAACCAGGGCCGGTGAGCGCGGGGCCTCCGTGCCCCGCCGGCGACGGTTGGCGCGGCCGACCGAGGCCCTCAGTTCACGAGCAGGTAGGTGAAGCCCACGGCGCTCGGGCTCGAGGTGCGCGAGCCCGCGTAGGTGGCGTTCGCCCGCCAGTTCCCCACCGCGGGCGGGGTGAACGCGATCGACGCCGTGCCTTCGCTGACGTTCGTTTCGATCTCGCGGTAGAACTGCCAGCCGAAGACCGGGTCGAAGCGCTGCACTTCGACCGTCACCGGACCCGAAGCCGCCGGCGCGACGCGGATCTTGAGCGGGACCGTCTGGCCCGCTCTCCCGTGCGCGGCGCCGAAGGCGATCAACGTGTGAGTGATCGTGCGCGACTCGCGCGTCAACGTGAAGTTCCCGGAGGTGTGGCTGCGCACGGACACCACCGCGTAGTAGCGGCCCGCGCGCAGCTGCTGCTGGAGCTTCAGCGGGCCGCTGCCGCCGCAGCTGCACGCGATTACGCCGCCGTCCCGGTTGCGCAGCGCGAGGTTGAATTCGGCCGACCGGGGGGCACTCAACCTGAGCGTCAGGTTGGAGTGGCTGGAGACGCTGAGGCGGTACAGGCGCAGGACCCGCACGCCGGTGCCTTCCAGGCGTCCGTGGGCGCGCTCGTAGTTGCCCAGCGGCACCCCCGGCGCCGTCTCCGTGCCGTTCGCCCGCGCGAGCTGGAGGTGGAAGCGCTGCACGCCCTTGCGGTCGGGGTTCGGGGTGATCTCGAAGCTGTAGCGCCCGCCCTGGCCCGGACCGGGGGTGAACAGCCGGTAGCCGCCGCAGTCCACGCGGAACAGCGCGGAGGCTCCTTCGAAGGAGTTCGTGCCCGGGGCGAACAGCGCGCCGTTCACACACGCGCCCTTGGTCAGGTTGGCCAGGTTGATCAGGTAGCTGACCCCCGCGTGCAGGCTGAAGGAGTAGGCCGCGTTGATGTTCTGGATGCGGTCCACCTGCCCGTTCGCCCCCGCGGCGGGCAGCCGCGGCCCGGGCGGGCCGATCGCGGGGGTCGGCTGGAAGACGTTGAGCGTGAAGGGCGCGAGCTGCGAGTTCGGGAGGGCGGCCACGCGGATCTCGTACAGCGTGTTCTTCTGCGCCTTGAAGGTCAGCGAGGCCTTGCCTTCTTCTTCGGTGTGCTGGCAGGTCACCGGCTGTAGCTGCGAGCGCACCGCCTTGTACACGTCGAGCGTCCCGTCCAGCGCCCCGCCGGCCGCCAGTTCGACCGCGATCCGCTCGGCGCCAGTGGTGTGCAGGCTGTACCACACCGAGCTCACCGTGCCCCCCACGCAGCCCGAGCCCGGTTCGCTCGTCACGGTGGTGGCGCCCACCGTCGTGCCTTCGATGCTCGCCGGGACCGAGTGGATCGCCTGGGCGTTCGCGACTTCGTCGTTCGCCGGTGGCGCCGGGGTTTCGCTCAGCGCCCCCACCGCGGTGGGCGAGAGCGCCGACCCGGCCACCAGGGCAAGCGCGAGAGCCGCCGCTCGTATGAATCGTGTCACCAAGAAAATCGTACGGACTGACCCGGATAGAACGTCGGAACCGCGATCGCGGGGCACGGAGGCCCCGCGCGCACGGCCGTGTTGAAGCACTCGCACGCGCGGACGATCCCCAAAGATCCGCAATCGGCGGATAAGATCCCGTGATGCCCCGCGCACGCGTCGGTGAGATCGAGCTCTCCTACGAGCGCAGCGGCTCTGGTCCGCCGCTGCTGGCGATCATGGGCATGAGCGGCACCCTGTTGAGCTGGGGCGAGCCCTTCGTCGGGCCGCTGCGCGAGAGCTTCGAGGTGATCGCCTACGACCACCGCGGCGTCGGGGAGAGCAGCCGGATGGAGGCGCCGGCCGTCCAGGAGGATCCCATGACCATCGCCCAGCTCGCGCAGGACGCCGCCGGGCTGCTCGACGCGCTCGAGCTCGACTCCGCGCACGTGCTCGGCATCTCGATGGGCGGGATGGTCGCCCAGGAGCTTGCCCTCGCGCACCCCGAGCGCGTGCGCACGCTCGCACTCGGCTGCACCTACTGCGGCGGGGAGGGCTCCTCGCTCGCCTCGCCGGCCGTCGCTCAGCGGCTCGTAGAATCGCTGAGCTCCGGCGACCGCGCCCTCGCCCTGCGCACCGGCTGGGAGATCTGCATCTCCACTCGCTTTCGCGACGACGCCGAGCTCTACGACGCCTACCTCGCCCGTGCGCTGCAGCGACCCGTCGCTCGCGCTGTGATCATGGCCCAGATGCAGGCCATCGCCGCGCACGACACTTCCGCTCGCCTGTCCGGGCTGCAGGCGCCCACGCTGATCGTGCACGGCACCGCGGACGACCTGATCCCCGTCCAGAACGCTCGTGTGCTTGCGGGGCACCTGCCTGGTGCCCGCCTGGAGCTCCTCGACGGTGCCGGCCACCTCTTCTTCTGGGAGGAGCCCATGCGCTCCGCCGAGCTCGTGCGGGATCACGCCTCGGTGCATGCGTAGCTACGGCCTGCCGCTCCTCGTCGCACTTTGGGAGCTGCTGCGCCTCCTGGCTCGGCCGCTCAAACGGCGTCTCGGGCTCCCCGCATGGTCTGCCGACGAGGCGTACCTGACGAAGCTTCAGGCGTGGCGGCGCGCGAGCTGACCGTCTCCACCGACGACGGGGCCTCGCTCTCGGTCGAGGAGACAGATTCCGCCCGCCCGGGGTTGCCGATCGTCCTGCTGCATGGGCTCACCGCGACCCGGCGGTATGTCGTGATGGGCTCCCGCCTGCTGGAGCGCTCTGGCTGTCGCGTGATCGCCTACGACGCGCGCGGCCACGGGCGCTCGAGCCCCGCACAGGACCCCGGCGCGTACGGCTACGAGCGACTCGCCCGCGACCTCGGCGCGGTGCTCGACGCTCTCCGGATCCCCCGCGCCGCGCTTGCCGGCGCCTCGATGGGAGCGCACACTGCGCTGCGCTTCGCTTTGGAGCACCCCGAGCGGGTGGCTGCCCTGGGGCTCGTGACGCCCGCCTTCGATCCCGCCGCGCAGGTCGGCGCTCCCGAAGGCGACCGCGACGTACTCGCGCGCGGACTGCGCGAGGGTGGGGTGGAGGGGTTCGTGGGCGCCTACGACTTCTCCAGCGTGCCCCCCGCGTGGCGCGAGACCGTCGAGCGGGTCGTGCGCCAGCGGCTCGCCGCCCACGAGCACCCCGAGGCCGTCGCCGACGCGCTCGAAGTCGTGTCCCGCTCGCGGCCCTTCGAGGACTTCGCCGAGCTGGGGGCGATCGCCGCGCCCACCGTCGTCGTCGCCAGCCGCGACGAGGTCGATCCCGGGCATCCGCTCGCGCTGGCGGAGCGCTACGCGGGGGCGATCCCAGGAGCCACGCTCACCGTCGAGGACGGCGGGGAGGGTGGGCTTCCGACCGATCGGAGATCGGCCAGCACGCCGATCGCCTGGCAGGGGGGACAGCTCTCCAAGGTGCTGCTCACGCTGATGGGCCCGGACTATCGTCTCGCCAAGGGCCTGTAGCTTGCCTCGCCGATGGGCGACCCACGTGCGGAGAACTGGCGCGACCCTGCTGGCCTGGATCCCGATACTGGACAGCCGTGGCGTGTCTGTGACATGGTTGGCAAACTAGAGGAACGGCTGGGTCGAGCGCACCGTGGCGCACGGGCGGCGGGCTGGCAGGAGATCTGGGATCGACTCGATGACACGCAACGCAGCCAGTACAAGCGGGCCCGCGGCCGGCGGCCCGGCAAGCGCCGGTAGCTCTGCATCGGTCGAGGAGGCCGCCTGCCTTGCGGAGCGGGCCGAGGAGATCCTCGGTGGCTACCTGCAGCCCGGGCGGTGGGCGACCGCGCGAGTTGCCCGCCGCTTTCTCCAGAGCAAGGATCTCGAGCGCGTCTTGAGCCTGTATATGGGGGCTATGGAGAGCGATCCCCAGGAGCCCGCCTACCCCTGGAATCTGGCCTCGTCGTTGGACCGTCTGCGCCTTTCCGACCTCGCGCTCACCTTCATCCGCCGCGCCATCCGTGTCGCCGATGAGACAGGCGATCGCGAGTGGTCCGGCGCAGACGCCCACCTGGCATGGGCGGACATCGCCTTGCACGCGGGTGAGCCGGAGGTTGCTGAGATCGCAATCGAGCGGGCTCGCAGGATCGACCCGCATGCTCCCTTCGAGCGCTACCTGCGCCGCCTGCGTCGCGAGCCGGCCGACCGCTGGACTCCATACAGGCTCGAGCGCTCTCAGCTGCCGAACCGCATCCTCGACGAGTTGAGCGCTCTGGAGACAGCCGAGGATCGATGACCGTACGCGCGTGGGACGGCGGCGTCTACGACCGCATCTCCGGGCCGATGGAGGCCATGGGGCGCGCCGTGCTCGACCGCCTGGAGCTCGCCGGCGACGAGACCGTGATCGACGCCGGCTGCGGGTCGGGGCGTGTGACCGAGGCGCTGATCGAGCGGCTGCCCCGGGGCCGGGTGATCGCGGTGGACGCCTCGCCCTCGATGGTGCAGGCCGCGCGCGAGCGGATCGAGCGTTCGGGGATCGGCCCCGAGCGCGTGGAGGTGCGGGAGGCGGACCTGCTCGAGCTGGAGGTGCGGGAGCCCGTGGACGCGATCCTCTCGACCGCCACCTTCCACTGGATCCCCGACCACGAGCGGCTCTTCCGCCGGCTGCACGCCGTCCTGCGCCCCGGGGGGCGGCTGGTGGCGCAGTGTGGGGGAGAGGGCAACATCGACGTGCTGCGCGGGGTCGCCAATGCGATCCTCGCGCGCGAGCCGTACGCCGAGCACTTCCGCGACTGGCGGGCGCCCTGGAACTACGCCGGCCCCGAGAGCACGCGCGAGCGCCTCCTCCGTGCGGGGTTCGCCTCCGCGGAGTGCTGGTTGCAGCCGGCCCCCCAGCAGCCCGAGCACCCGCGCGAGTTCCTCTCCTCGATCGTGCTCGGCCCCCACCACCAGCGGCTGCCGGAGGAGCTGCGCGAACCGTTCATGGACACCGTGCTCGCCGAGCTGGGGAAGCCGGTGGTCGTGGACTACATCCGCCTCAACATCGACGCCGTCGCGTAGGAGTCGCGCGGCGCGCGGTTGGGGGCGGAGCGGGCGGTGAGTGCTGCCTCGGCCTCGCGCGCTGGCCTCGCCGCGTCAGCCGGAGTCAGGCCAGGGCTGCGGAGGATGCCTCGCCGGGGGTGGGGCCTTCCGCGCCCGCGCGCCCGGTGAGCGCGGCGTAGCGCCCGCCGAGCTCCAGCAGCTCCTCGTGGGTGCCGCGCTCGACGATCCGCCCGGCGTCGAGCACGAGGATCTGCTCGGCGTCGCGCACCGTGGAGAGGCGGTGGGCGATCGCGATCGTGGTACGGCCCCGGGAGAGATCGTCCAGCGCGAGCTGCACGGCGCGCTCGGTCTCGGTGTCCAGCGCCGAGGTGGCCTCGTCGAGGATCAGCACCGGGGGGTTGCGCAGGATCGTGCGCGCGATTGCGATGCGCTGCTTCTCGCCGCCGGAGAAGCGGTAGCCACGCTCTCCCACCGGGGTGTCGTAGCCCTCGGGGAGCGAGGCGATCAGCTCGTGGATCTGCGCCGCCTTGGCGGCCTCTTCGATCTGCTCGTCGCTGTATTCGTGCCCCCCCACCCCGGCGAAGCTGAGGTTCTCGCGGATCGAGGCGTGGAACAGGTAGGTCTCCTGGGAGACCAGGCCCACGGTGGCGGCGAGCGACTGCAGCGTCACGTCGCGGATGTCCACCCCGTCGATCTCGACGCACCCACGCTCGGGCTCGTACAGGCGCGCGAGGAGGTACGCGAGCGTGGTCTTGCCCGAGCCGGTCTCGCCGACCAGCGCGGTGCGCGTCCCCGCGGGGATCTCGGCGGCGATTTCGCGCAGCGTCCATGGTCCGCCGGAGTCCGCTGGCTCTGTACGCGCGTCGCCGTTTGGGCCGGGCGTCGCCCCGCCGTCGCCCGCGTGCGCATCGTTGTTTGGGCCGGGCGTCGCCCCGCCGTCGCCCGCACGGTCGTAGCGAAACCACACGTTCTCCAGGCGCACGTCGCCGCGCACCTGTCCCATCGGCCTCGCGTCGGGGCGCTCGACGATGTCGATCGGGAGGTCCAGGTACTCGAAGATGCGCCCGAACAGCGCCATCGAGGTCTGCACTTCGAGGCCCACCGACAGCAGCGACTGCATCGGGAACAGCAGGCGCGTCTGCAGCGTGGTGAACGCCACGATCGTCCCGATCGAGAGCGCGTTGTTGCCCTGGGCGATCGTGTAGCCGCCGAACCAGTACACCGCGGCGGGCATGATCGCGAAGCTCATCTGCACCGAGGCCATCCGCCAGCGGCCCGCCATCCGCGCGCGCACCTCGAGGTCCGCGAGCTGCCCCGACTCGCCCGCGAAGCGGTCCACGAGCTCCTGCGAGCGGCCCATCGTCTTGCCCAGCAGGATCCCCGACACCGACAGCGACTCCTCCACGAGCGTCGACATGTCAGCCAGGCGCCCCTGGCGCACCGACTGGATCCGCCGGCGCTCGTTGCCCACGCGCCGCGTGAGCCACACGAAGAACGGCAGCAGGAACAGCGAGAAGACCGTGAGCTCCCAGCTCAGCGCGAGCATCGCCACGAGCGTCGCCGCGACGGTCGTCACGGTGGAGACCGTCGAGGTCGCGGTGCTCGTCACCACGTCGTCGATGCCCCCGATGTCATACGCGATCCGTGCCTGCACCTCCCCCGAGCGCGTGCGCGTGAAGAACGCCAGCGACATCCGCTGCAGGTGCGCATACACCGCCGCGCGCAGGTCGTGCATCACGCGCTGGCCCACCTGGTTTGAGATCAGCGTCTGCACCACCGCGAACACCCCGCTGATCACCGACACCGCGATCATCCCCCCGACCAGCTCCGAGAGCAGCTGCATGTTGTGCGTCGGGATCGCCGTGTCGATGATCCCCCGCAGCAGGAACGGCGAGACCACGTTCAGCAGCGAGGTCAGGCAGATCAGCCCCAGCAGCAGTCCCAGTCGCACGCGGTAGGGGACGAACAGGCGGCCGATTCGCCGCAGTGAGACCGGAGGCCCACCGGCCTGGTGGGGGATGTCCTCCGGGCGGGGGTCCTTGCGCCGGGAGCCACCGCGCCCCTCGCCGCCCCCTCCGCGGCCCTCGCCGTGGAAGCTCACCTCGGCTCAGCCAATCTGGGTAGGCGGGCATCCCGATCATCCATCAGAAGACTGTATCCACGCGCGACCGTGCCGCTGCCCGCCGGGAGGTGAAGCGGCCCAGGCGGGGTGACCCGTCTGCCGCAGTATTTGATACCCATTTGTCAGCGCATCCACTCCCCATCTGCCAGGCCGCTTACTCCCCGTCTGCCCGGATGACACAGTAGCCTTTCATGTATGGCTGAGCACTTCGTGGACAGGCACATCCGCTCGACGGTGGTGGAAGCCCTCACGGAAGCGCGGGCTGTGTGTCTGCTGGGGGCGCGGCAGGCCGGCAAGAGCACCCTCGCCCGCGCGATCGTCGGCCACGAGCACCCGGCGGAGTACCTGACGCTGGACGACGACGCCACTCGTCGCTCGGCGCGAGAGGACCCGACCGGGTTCGTTGCGGGCATCGCAGGTCCCGTGGTGGTCGACGAGGTTCAGCGGGCTCCCGATCTGATGCTTGCGATCAAGGAGCGCCTCGATAGGAGCGATCGACGCGGACAGTTCCTGCTCGCCGGATCAGCCAACATCCTCACCCTGCCGACGATCGCCGACGCGCTGCCCGGACGGGTGGACTATGTCCGGCTGTGGCCCTTCTCCCAAGGCGAGCTGGCGGGGCGGCGGGAGAGCTTCATCGACCGCCTGTTCGCCGGTGAGCCTCCGCACGTGGACGACGCCGAGGTCGGGCGCGGAGCATACGCCGCCCGGATCGTCGCCGGAGGCTTTCCCGATGTCCAGGACCGCAGCCCACGCGGCCGCGCGCGCTTCTTCGCCAGCTACGTGGCAAGCATCCTCGACCGTGATCTACAGGATGTGGCCAACATTCGCGATACCGGCAACGTCGAGCGTCTGCTGCGGATCCTCGCCGCCCGCTCGGCCGGCCTCATGAGCTCTCGCGGCATCGCCGGCGAGCTCGGCGTGGACCACAAGACCGTGAGGGCGCAGACCAGAACCCTTGAAGACCTGTTTCTCGTGTCGCCCCTGCAACCCTGGCACGTCAACCTCGGCAGCCGCCAGGTGAAGACGCCGAAGATCCACATGGTCGATACGGGACTGCTGACCCACCTCACGAACGTCGACGCCCAGCGGATCGGCCGGGACGCGACCATCGCGGGCCCGATCTTCGAGACGTTCGCGGCGATGGAGATGGCCCGGCAGGTCGACTGGGCCGAGAGCGCCGCCTCGCTGTTTCACTACCGCGACAAGCAGCAGCGCGAGGTCGACATCGTCCTCGAGCTGGGCAGCGGCGAGGTGGCGGGCGTCGAGGTCAAGACAACCGCAAGTATCCACGCAAGGGACTTCGCGGGACTGCGCCACCTGCGCGATAAGCTCGGCACGCGCTTCAAGGCCGGCGTCCTGCTCTACACCGGCCGACACACCCTCAGCTTCGGCGACCGTCTCACAGCCGTGCCGCTGTGCGGCCTGTGGGCATCTTGAGCAGAGCACTATGCGCTGTGCTGCCGGCGCGAATCCAGTGCGCGAGCAGCGGGTCTACGACCCGGTATCCGGCGGGGGCGCGCCGGTCCTCGGCGAGCTCACCGGCGTCGAGGAGGGAGCGGATCGCGTGCTCCATGCCGCCCCCGCGCGACCCGCCGACCTGGCGCTGGGTTGACCGCGAGTAGGGTGGCAGGCGGCTGGAGATCGCCAGCAACGCTCGTCGCTCACCCGCGTTCAGCGCGCCCCATGCGGCGCGCAGCTCCTCGGCGGCCTCGACTTCGCGCACGCGTTCGAGTGAGCTCGTCCACGTCTGGCCGCTCGCCTGCCCCCGTGCCGGGGTTTCCTCCCAGAGGAAGTGGGCGAGCAGCTGCGAGCGCTGCGGGTGTCCCGCGGCAAGCTGCAGGAGCGGCGCCAGGGCTTCTCCGGTGCTCTTGCCGCTCTCCTCGAAGCGCGTGGAGATGAACGCCGCGACGTCGCGCTGATCCAACGGGGGCAGATCGATCTGCCGCGCCTGCGCGTAGAACGCGCGCCATTTGTCGGTGAACAGCTCCCGCATCATCCCGACGTGGGAGCCGGCGAAGACGTAGCTGGCGGCGTCACCGTGGCGCTCGCTCTCACTGCGGATCACGGCGTCGATGCGGTCGTCGGCGGTGAGCGCGTCCTGGAACTCGTCGAACGCGACCAGGCAGCGCCTGCCGTGCTTCTCGAACGGCCGCCGCGGCAGTGCCAGCCGCTCGAGCAGAGGCTGCTGCGCGCGCGCGTCGACGCTGACCTCGGCGCTCGCGGGGAGCGGACCTCCACCGAGCCGGAACGTGGCCCTCACCCCGTCGAACCACCGCGCCAGCGCGCCGCGCAGCTGCTCGGCGTAGGCGGCCTCGATCCGGTCGGCGATGTCCGCCGCGGTCACGACGCCGAAGAAGTTGACGTAAACCGGAACCATCCCGATTCGCCATTGGCTCTGGATTATGGAGCCATATGGCTCTGGAAACTAGAGCCACGCGCAGTTGGTAGGCGTGCTCCAAGCGTGCGCCATCGACACATCAGCCACTATTCTGTAAATGTGGTATGATTCATCTATGGCCCACACAGTGGTTGTTGTCGGCGATCGGGGACGGATGGTTCTACCCTCCACGGTGCGGCGCGAGCTGGGACTCACCGCAGGCACGCGCCTGCTGGTGGACGTCGAGTCCGACGGGTCGCTGAAGCTCCAGCCGTTCCGTGCTGTGGTCGAACGGACTCGGGGGCTGCTCGCCGACGTCGGGGATCCCGGAGTCTCCTGGACGGACGATCTGATCGCCGAGCGCCGACGGGAAGCCGTGCGCGAAGGGTGACGTTGCCCGTGCCCGTGCCCGTGCCCGTGCTCGATGCCTCGGCGCTGCTCGCGCACCTGCGCGACGAGCCCGGGGGCGATCTCGTCGCCGAGGCCATCGCCGGTGGCGCCGTCATCTCCACCGTCAACCTCGCCGAGGTCCTCAGCAGCTCTACCGATCATGGCGTCGATCCCGTGCAGCTCTCCACCGAATTGAGCGACCGCGGACTATTGGACGGGGCGCTCGCCACAGAGCCGTTCACCGCCGCAGACGCGGTCGAGGCCGCGCGCCTGCGCCCGCTCACCCGGTCCGCCGGGCTCTCCCTTGGCGACCGCGCCTGCCTGGCCCTCGCCCGCCGTCTCGATGGTGTGGCGGTGACCGCCGACAACGCTTGGGCACGGGTGGAGCTCGACGTCGTGCGCACGCTCGTCAGGGAAGACCCCGACGCCGCCTCCTCGCCTTCCCACCCAGCTTGAAGTGCAGCGCGGTTCAATGGACGATCGGAGAAGATCCGGCTGCGCAACTGTAAGCGCAGCGTCATACGCTTAGAACATGGACCTCTCCGCCTCCGAGATCCGCGTGCTGGGCTGCCTGCTCGAAAAGCGTGGACGACGTTAGGCGCCGAAGGGGCGGATCACCGCATGGGTGCTGGTGATTCGCCCCTCCGTCGTTCCCGGCGCCGAGCGGGCGAATCACGCCAGTTTACGGGCAATTCTGGGGGGTTTGGGCGTATGCGCCCATTGACTCCAACGGGCCGTTGAGCGCACGAGCGCATCCGCCTGAGCGTTCGCTACGCTGGTGCGGTCGCCCTTGAGTAAGGCGGCAAACAGTTGGTTCTTTCGCCACTGAATCATTCCAGCGGGAGCCGCCTTCGGGCGGCTTTCGTGTTCTTCGGGACTTTCTGTCATGTGCTCCCGGTACCGTGGTTCGCGGAATGACTCAAGCCGAAAGGATCACCGATGAGCACCGACGCAACCGCCGGCCCTGATCCGGCTGCAGTTGACGTAACACCAGAGGCACACGGGCTAGCGCGCGACCCGCGCGCATGGCAGCCCGAGCCGCTACTGCCAGACTTCACGGCGGCTGACGGGACAGTCCAAGCGGCTTACAAGGCCGCTCACGCCGAGTGGTTCGACTCCTGGGAATCGGCTGCGAACCCTGGCGGCGTCTGGATCGGCGACACGAAGTTCACGGCCGACGACATCGGCGCCGAGGAAGCGTTCGACAGGGCGGCGCCTGGTTCACCCGAAGCGATGGCAGCGGTGCGGCGGATACGCGCTACGGATCGTCGCCACGCGGATGAACGGGCAGCCACAACGGCGCGCCGCCGCCCAAACTGCGCAAGGCGCGCGGTGGTCAAGGTTTGCGCTCGCGCCCGGTCAGGTCTCCGCGGTGGCAGGGGCAGGGGATCATCCGGGGGGCGCCGCCGCACATCGACGCCGACCAGTTCTCGCGGTAAACCCCGACGAAGTAGCGCCGGGGATGATGGCCCCGGTGAACATCTAGCAGCGCACGCAGTCGCAGTTTGCGGTCTTCTCGCCGGTAACGCTCGGCTCCCGCGTTGGATTGGCGGTGCGCGATGACCGCTGCGACGCAGGCCGAGCGCGAGCCGCTAGTCGAGCTGCGCGAGCGCTGGGCACGCGAAGCCGTCCAGCGCGGCGAGGGCGATGTCTGGCGGCAGCCCAGCGCGGCGGACGCGCTCCGCGAGCTCCACGCCGAAGCCGACGACGATCAGCCGTTATGGACGCGGGGTGACTCATGAGCGCCGCGAGGGCCGGGCTCACGGCGGACCAACTCCTGACCGCGTGCCGTGTCCACGGGCTCGCCTACGCGCCCGACACACGCCAGCCCGACGGGCTCTGGGAGGCGCGCTGCCCGATATGCGCGCTCTACAGCGATGGTCGTCCGCTGACGATCCGCGAGAGCGGGCGCGGCAAGCCGGCACGACTCGAATGCCGTAACGGGTGCGACGCGGGCGAGATCGCCCGCTATCTCGCGACCCCGCCGACCGCTGTCGAGCCTCCTAACGGTCGCGCGATCGTCGCGGAGAGCTTCGCCACCATCCGCGCCGAGCGCACACGCTGGCTGTGGGAGGGGCGCATTCCGTTGCGCGCGCCGACACTGCTGGTCGGCAGGGAAAAACTAGGCAAGTCCACCTTGACCGTTGCGCTCGCCGCTGGAGTCTCCCGCGGCACGCTCGCCGGCGACCTCGTGGGAAAGCCGTCGAGTGTGTTGGTGCTCTCCTATGAGGACAGCGCGGCCAGCACGGTCAAGCCTCGCCTACTGGCGGCGGGTGCCGACCCGGCGCGCATCTACCGGGCCTCGGCGGAGCGCGAAGGGGTGCGCGATCTCGTGAGCCTGCCCGATGACGTGGACGCTATTGGCGCGATCGTCCGTGAGCACCGCTGCCGGCTCGTGATCGTGGACCCGTTCTCCGCTTCGCTCGGCGCGGAGATCAACAGTCACCGCGACCAGGACATGCGGCGCGCGATTGCCGCGCTCGCGCAGCTCGCCGAACACGAGGACGCCGCGCTGCTATTGGTGGCGCACTTCAATAAGTCGCAGGGTGGCGACTCGCTGACGCGCGTACTCGGCTCCCGCGGGCTGACCGCCGCATCGCGCTCTGTGCTCGTATTCGGTAAGGCACCGGATGCCGAGGACGGCTCGCCTGATCGCGTGCTCGCCCACGCTGCTTGCAACATCGCTGCGGAGGCGCCCTCGCTCTCCTGTCGCATCGAGCCGAGGGTGATCGATGACGAGACGGGCGTGATCGAAACCTCGCGCCTCGTATTCCTGGGCGACTGCGACACGCACGCGGACGATCTCCTCGCCACCCGTGGCGAGGACGAACGGTCAGACCGCGACATAGCAGCGGACTGGCTCAATGACGAGCTAGGCGACGGCGAGTGGCGCGCGGCACGCGAGATCAAGGTGCGGGCGAAGGCCGAGGGGATCGCGGAGCGCACCCTGCACCGGGCGCGCAATCTGCTCGGCGTCGAGGATCGCCGCGAGGGGTTCCCGTCCGTGTCGGAGTGGCGCCTGTCAGTCATGCCAGCGGCCACGGGCACAACTGGCACGACTGCAAGTGGCACCACTGAGGAAACCCGCACCGTTGAGCCAAAAACCCACAATCGGGTACCCCAGTCGTGCCAGTTATCAGAGAATGGCGCAACTGGCGCCAATGGCCATATGCCGGACGCCGATACGGAACTCGCACGCCTCGCCGATAAGTTCACACCCGGCTGCGAGGTCGAGCTATGACCCCGCTAGTCGATGCCCACGCACTCGCCGACTATCTCGGCGTCAGCAGGGCCTACGTTTACGAACACTCGCGGGAGCTGGGCGCACTCAAGCTCGGCAACGGTCCACGCGCTCGACTGCGCTTCGACCTCGACATCGCTCGCCGCGCGTTGCAGTTGGAGCCCGAACCCGAGCCGGCAACCGTCGGGCCGACACCACGCCCTCGCACCACGCGCCGCCGCGGGCCGCAACCCGGCAGCATCCTCGTACCGCGGCCACGGAAGGCCAAGCGATGACCGACCTCGATGCAGCATGGGCCGATGTCATCTCGGGGCTCGACAGCAAACCCGAGTCGATCGCCGCACTGGTCCGCACACTCGACAGACTCGACGCGCTCGACGCGATCAAGCAGCAGGTACTAGCCGACGCCGCCGCGGAACTGAAGGCAGACCCGATCGCGTCACCCGCCACCGTCACCGCATGGCTCCATCGTCAACTGTCGGATGCGGATGGTGAGTGTCGATCACGTCACCTACGGGATGCAGCGTCACGAGACGGCATAGGGTGGCGCACGGTCGAGCGCGCCAAAACGAAGGCAGGCGTCGTCGCGTTCAAGCGGGATCGCGTCTCGTGGTGGCGACTCACCCTAAGTCCGCCGAGTCCGCCAAAGCAATCAGAGTCGCCCTGCATACTCGCTGAGCGATGAGCACGAGCGCAAACCGCACAGTCCTACCGCACCACCCGATCGGTGATCGACCGATGACCAACCGCGTGCAGCTCACGGTCCCCGGCCGCCCGATCCCGCTCCAACGGAGCCGCACGCGCTCCGGCAAGCACTACCTGCCGAAGCACAGCCGCGCATACCGCGAGACGGTGCAAGGCTGCTGGCTGGAGGCTGGCCGCCCGTCGCTCGGCGGTGTGTCGTTCAGCATGTCGGCTCGCTTCTACGGCGCCCGAGCGAACGCCGACCTCGACAACCTCGTCAAGCAGCTCCTCGATGCGCTCAACGAGCTCGCCTTCGCCGATGATCGGCAACTCACCTGCATGGCGGGTGTCCACAAGTTGTCCGCCGACGCCGACGGGCCGCGAACCGAGATCGAGTTGTGGCCGGTGAGTCGATGATGACCACCTCAGCTACTTCACACATCATCTTCGCCCGCGCGGGAGTTCACGCAGCGAAGGCCGCGCCGTCGTTCTCTGTTGCCTCCTCAGTGGGTGGCGGCGGCGCGGCAGCCCTAACGAAAGCGAGCACGATGGGCCAGGGGGGCGACTTAATCACCAGCGCTAGTCGCCCGGCCACCGTGCTGGTTTTCCGCGAAAAAGATGGTTCGCGTCGGTGCCTTTTTTGCACTGCCGTTCAACATGTGGGATTTCGAGGAGGTGGTTGGCGTGGCTGATGAGCGTTTGACGGGCCAGTGGGCGGCGGTGCTGGCGGAAGTCGAGGGCCGTCTTGGCGGTCGGCGGGCGCATTTGCGTCCGTTGGCCCGGGAGTATGTGAGTGCGTTGCGCGAGGCTGAGGAGGCTGTCACTGCGGCGCGCGAGAACCCGTTCGTGGAGTTGAAGGGCGGCCGGATTGTGGAACATCCGGGGTTTGCTTCTTCGGACCGGGAAGCGCGGCGGGCGCTGGCGTATGCGCAGGCGTTGGGCTTGGACGATCCGGGGAGTTTGCCGCCCGATCATCCGTTGTACGGGCTCGATTTTGAGCCGCGCGAGCCGTTGGATGGGTTGGATCGGCTCGACGCTGAAACGCGGTTTGACGCTGATCCGGTGGAGGATGCGCGGGTTCGTTTCGAGCGTCAGGAGACCCAGCGGCAAGCGTTGAAGGGCAAGAAGTGAGCCGGGCCGTCTGGTGCCCGGCGTAATCGAAACGCAAACAGAGGAGTGAACACCCATGTCTGACGAGAAGACGGCAATTCTGATCCGTGCGTTGGAGGCGAGCGGGAGCGAGCGGGAGGCGCAGCTCGCCCGGGCGATCCTTGGTGACCCGGCGGCGGCTGCTGCTGCTGACCCTGCGGCGCCGGTTGCACCGGCATCGGCAGCGCCCGTGGCTCCGCTCGTGCCGGCGCCGCAGGGGCCACAACCGCCCCCGGGAAAGGCGCCGGTGCAGTCGCTTGAGGAGTTCGAAGCGCTGCCGCAGGCAGAACGGCTCGCCCGGATGGATGAGGCTGACGCTCTGCTCTTGAGCGGAGCGGAGTGATGGCCCGGCGAACGAGGACCCCGGGGGACGAGCTCGCCGAGGTGGACGCGCGGCTCGACGCGCTGGACAAAGAACGCGAAGATGTCTCGGCGCGCCAAGGCGACGCTGAGGCGCTGCTCCGGTCCTACCCCGAGCGCCGCGAGACGGCGTTGACGCTCACGAAGCTCGGCGAGAACGTCGAGGTCCCGGACGAGGCGGAGCAGGCGCGTCTCCAACGGTTTGTCGCCAACGCGACGGATGAGCGCGACGCGATCGGTCGAGCAAGGCGCCAGCTCGAAGAAGAGCGGACGAAGATCATCGCAGCGGGGCTGCCGTACTTCGACGCCGAAGCCGAACGGTGCGCTAGGGCGCTTGAGGCGCTAGGCGAGACGCTGCTCGCCGCGCTCGCCGACTTTCAGGCCGGTGGGCAGGCGAAGGAAGCGGCGTGGGGGGCACTCGCGCACGGGCCGCAAGGAGCTGGGCCGCGCTCTGCCGCCGGCGGTCAGCTATCACGACCTCGGTCATCTGGGGAGCGAGATCGCCGATGCGGTCCGTTGCGCGTGGCCGGCCAACAGCGAGAGGTCGTGGCGCGAGTTTCGAGCCCGGGAGAGCGGCGGCGTCAGTCGGGACGCTCCGAGGGTCAGCAACGCGGAGGCGTTCTGAGGCTCGGGGACGCCGGGACGCCCAATCCATCGTCTGAGCGGGGGGGCGGGGCGCAGAGCCCGGCCAGCGCGCGTCTACCGCTCGGATTCGACGGCCGCGGCCAGCTCCGCGAGCGAGACGCCGAGAGCGTCCGTGACCTTGCGGACGGTCATCCATCCGGGCTCGCTCTGCGCGAGCTCCAGTCGCGTGATCGTGTTCAGCGTGACGCCGGCCTTGTAGGCCAGGGCTTCCATCGAGAGCCCGCGGTCTTCGCGTAGGCGGCGAATGGCGGCGCCGAGTGCGGGGTCAGCGTTGGCGGGGTGGGGCGGCATGGCGCGTAGCCTGCCAGGGGGGAGCGCCGCAGTCTACGCGACGTGTGGGGTACGCGAGACAGGGTGAGCTAGAGCTTACGCGCCATGCGTGGTACGCTCTGCCCGTCCATAGACGAATATGGCGCCCGCGACGGTGGACCGCCCGGGCGCCTGGCACCGAGGAGCGTGAACTCCAAGGCGCGCCAGACACCCTACCGGGAACGGTCCGGTGTCTTCCTCGCTAGAGCCGCCCCCGGGGCCTCCAACCAAGGAGGAACCGACCATGACCATCACCATCCCCGCCGAGCTCGTCTCGCTGTTGCGCGACGGGCTCCGCTTCGACCTGCACGGGCAACTCGACTCGACCGCAGCCCTGCTCGAACCGCGCGACCGGAAGGACATCCGGGCCGAGGTCGATGGGGGCCTCGCCCGCGCCAACGGCGCCCGGGCGCTCCTCAACGTAGTGGGCTGGATCGAGCCCGTAGACGAGGCGTTCCCGGTCGAGGTGGACGTGCGGGAGCACCGCGACACGCTGCTACGGGCGCTGCTGACGCGCATCGAGTCCGAGTGCAGCGTCCGGGAGGACAGGGAGGCGTCCGACGCTGAGCGGGCCGAGGCGAAGGTCCGCATTCGGGAGCTGGGGGACCTCATCGCCCGCGTGGAGGAGAGCGACCGATGAGCGCCACCACCACCAGCGCGACGGGGGAGCCTCGCCGGTTCGAGCCCGTCCCCGATCCCGCGCTGCTCGCGGCGATCGACCGGGCGGAACGTCACCACGAGCGCCGAGTGGAGGGCGCGTCGATGAACGACATTGCCGAACACCTCGGGTTCGCCTACAACTCCGCTACCTCGCGCGGGCTGCGCCCCCACGTAGACGCGCTGATCGAGGCCGGGGCGCTCGTGCGCGATACCCGGAACGGAGCCGTGGTGTGGGCACTGACCGACCGGGGGCGCAGGCGGGCAGCGCGAGCACGCCTGACGGTCGCGCTGGCGGAGTCCCCGCAGTACCGCGTCTGGAGGGACACCCGCGAGAAAGCCGCGGAGCGCATCGACTTCTTCCGCGAGCAGGTCCGCCGGACGCTTGAGGAGGCCGGCGCGCTGCTCGACGGCGAGCGGCCCGGCTCCGAAGCGTGGTTCGACCTTTCCGAGCGTCTGCAACTGACGTGCTGGCAGCTTGGATCGGCGACGCACTGTCTGCATGAGTGGGGCGAGCCCGACGACACCCGACGCGACGTTGACGACCGCGATCACACGTCGGGCGCGAGCCGCTACCGACGCTCAACGCAGAATTGGGAGGCCCCGCCATGCTGACGCGCGCGACGCCTACGAACGCGCAGCTGGGGCGCGCAGTGCGCCGTCTGCGTCTCGCGCGGCGACTGTCGATCGAATCGCTTGCGGGCGACTCCCAGATGCACCCCACCTACCTGTCCGCGATCGAGCGGGGGCACCGCAACCCGACGTGGACGAAGCTCTGCCACCTCGCGGAAGCGCTCGACATCGAGGTGTCCGCGCTCGCGCGAGCCGCCGAGGCCGAGCTCTACGGCGCGATGTGCGTTCCCGGCGCCGATCCCGCGTTCAGGGCGGTGGCGTGATGACCGAGCAAGAACGGGAGTTGATCGCGCTCGGACGGGCTATCCGTCGTTTACGCCACGCCAGGGGCCTCTCGATGGCGTCCCTTGCGACCAAGGCGGGCGTGTCTGCCAAAAACCTCAACAGGATCGAGCTTGGGCAGGGCAACCCCACCCTTACGACGCTGCGCCCACTCGCGGATGCCCTCGGTGTCATGCTCTCTGAGTTGTTCCTTGCCGCCGAAGTGGAGGCAGCGGACGGGGGTGAGGCGTGATGGCCGGGCACGACGGGAGCGATCTGGACCCGCACGCCGTGAGTGTCGCGTTCGGGCAGCGGCTCAGCGATTTGTGCGGCGAGCACGGCGTCTCGAAACGTGAGCTTGCGCGCCGGACGGGTGTGCATACCACGGCGATCCGGCGTTTCGTGCGAGGTGCGCGTGAGCCTCGGCTTACGAGCATCCTGAGTCTCGCCCGTGGCCTCGACGTGGAGCCCGGCGAGCTCGTGAACGGGCTGCGCATCGAGAAGCCCGACGACACCCCGCCGGCGGCGAGTAAGGCGTGATGGTGCGCGAGCAGGAAGAGACGCCCGAGGCCCACTCCCACACGCTGAGCGTCCGTGTCCCCTTGACCGCCGGGGAGTGGGCGAGCTTGCGCGAGAACGCGGCCTACCTCAAAACCACGGTGGGGGGCCTGATTGGGTGGATCGTCAGCGAAGACATCCGACGCGGCCAACCCCGGGAGCCGGGCGCGTGAGCACCCTAGACGAGCGGACCCGGGCGACCCGTGAACGCTCCCTGTACGCCGCTGGAGCCCGCCCGCCCGCGCCGTTGACGCCGACCCGGCTACACGGCTGGTGGTCGCGTCTGCGGGCGCTCTGGCGCCGGTGGAGGCGGGATCGGTGAGCCCACTCACCGGCCGGGCGCTGTACGAGGCGTATCGCGTCCGGTTCGGGTTCGAGCGGCTATCGACCGGGCGCACTTCGACCTCCTGGACTACGCCTACGCCGAGGGTGGGAGCCGGAGCAGCCGGTGTCGTGGGAGGTCGAGCGGGAGGCGTTCCTACGGGAGCGCGGGAGGTCGTAGCGTCCACTACGCTCGGTATCGTCCGTGATACAATCCGGGGACAAGGCGAAGGTGCCCCGGGCGACGTGGCAACGCCCCCGGGGCGCGGACACAGGAAAGGACGTTTTCCCATGCCAGCAGCAGAGACTAGAGGGCTCACTGTGGATGGTCGCAGGGTGGCTGAGGCTCGCCGTCGCGCAGGGCTCACTCAGCAGCAGCTCGCCGCGAAGGTCGGCGCGGGGCGCGTGACGATCGCGCGCATCGAGACGGGCGTGCAGACGCCGAGCCTCGACGTGGCGCTCGCGCTCTCGCGGGAGCTGGGCGAGCCCGTCGAGGCGCTGTTCGGGGGTGGTGAGTGATGGCACGTCCAGCTACAGGGCAGATAGTCGAGCGCCGCGGCGCGGACGGGAACACTTACCGCTCCCTGCGGTTCCGCTCGGGCGGCAGGCGCCACACGGTGCCGCTCGGGGTGGTCTCCCGCGCGGACGCGGAGCGAGAGCTGACGTGCGTCATGGCGGACGTTACGCGCGGCTTGTGGAAGCCCGCGTCGGTCGCGGACGCGCCGCCGGAGATACCGACGTTTCACGAGTTCGCCGAGGACTGGTGGCTGCGCAACTCGGGGCAGCTCGCGCCCAAGACACAGACCGACTACCGCTGGCGGCTAGAGAGCCACCTGATCCCGCACTACGGCACGCTGCCGCTTGACGCGATCACGTTCGACACCGTAGAGCGCTACATCGCGGCGAAGCTCGCGCACGGGGAGCAGATCCGCGCCGCCGAGGCCGAAGGCAAACCGATCATCGAGCACTTCACGGACAGCATCGGGCGAGAGCGCCAGCGCAAGGCGCAGCCGCTCTCCCCGCGGTCGCTCAACATGACGCTAGTCCTGCTCGCCGCGATCCTCGATAGCGCGGTCGAGCGGGATCTGATCATGCGCAACCCCGCAAAGGGCCGCAGGCGCAGGGCGATCGAGCACGCGCCGCGCCGGAGCTACCTGGAGACCGCCGAGCAGCTACAGGCGGTGCTCGATGCCGCCGGGGAGATCGACCGCGAGCCGACGACCGTCGGCAACCGTCGGGCGATCGTCGCCGTGTTCATGTTCGCCGGCCTACGCATCGGCGAGCTATGCGCGCTGCGCTGGCGTGACGTGGACCTCGCCGCCGGATGGCTGCACACCGGCTCCAAGACGGACGCGGGATGGCGGCAGGTCAAGATCCGCGGCGCGCTGCGCGAGGCGCTGATCGACCTGAAGGCCGCGACGCCGGACGCCGACCCGGACGGCTACGTGTTCGCCACGCCGACGGGAGGGAAGCCGAGCACGACGAAGGTCCGCACGCACAAGCTCGCGCCCGCCGTGCGCCGCGCGTCGCAGCGTCTCACCGAACGAGGCCGGCAGCCGCTGCCGGAGGGTCTGACGCCGCACTCGCTGCGCCGGACGTTCTGCTCGGTGCTGTACGCGCTCGGCGAGGACCCCGGCGTGGTCATGGACGAAATGGGGCACGCCAACCCAAACCTCGCGCTGAAGGTCTACCGCCAGTCGATGCGCCGCGGCGACGATGAGAAGGCCGCGCTACGCGCGCTGATCGAGGGAGCCCATTGGGCGAATACGGGCGAACGGGCCGATCAGGCCATCGTCAAGGCCCGCTTGAGCGAGGCCGCGTGAGCACAGAAAATCCGTCATTTGCAGGGATTTCCCGGCTAGGTAGCACGGAGATCCGCGTGCTGGGCTGCCTGCTCGAAAAGCAGCGCACGACTCCGGACGCCTACCCGCTGAGCCTCAATGCGCTGCGGCTGGCGTGCAACCAGTCGACCAACCGCGACCCGGTGGTGGAGTACGACGACGCGGTGCTGCGTGATGCGCTGCATCGGCTCGAGCGCCGCGGCTACACGCGCCTGGCCAGCGGCGCGGGCAGCCGCGCGCCGAAGTACAGGCATCTGCTCGCGGAGGCGCTGCCGATGGCCGAGGACGAGCACGCCGTGATCTGCGTGCTGATGCTGCGTGGCCCGCAGACTCCGGGGGAGCTCAAGCAGCGCACCGAGCGGATGCACATGTTCGCCGATCTTGGCGGGGTGCACGAGACGCTGGAGCGGCTGATCGGCCGCGAGTTGGTGGCCGTGCAGGAGCGCCGGCCGGGTCAGAAGGAGGAGCGCTACGTCCAGCTGCTGGGGAGTGGGGAGGAGGCGACCCCGAGCGCCGGTCCTGGACCGTCGATCCAGCCTGAGGACGTCGCTGTGCCGGCAGTTGGGGCCCTCGAGGAGCGAGTGGCGCGCCTGGAGCGCGAAGTCGCCCAGCTGCGCGCCGCGCTCGGGGACCGGCCCGATGTGGCGCAGGAGGCCGACCGGCCTGGGGTGGCGCATGGGGCCGACCGGCCTGAGGTGGCGCTAGAGGTGGACCGGCCCGAGGTGGCGCCTGAGGCAGACCAGCCCGAGGAGACGCTCGAATGGTCGTGACCCACGCGACCGCGATCCTCGCCGCGAGCGGCTCTGCCGGCGACACCGCCACGGGGGTGGGCATCCCGCTGGCGCTCGCGGCGGGCCTCGTTTCGTTCCTCTCGCCCTGCGTGCTCCCGCTGGTGCCCGGCTACCTCTCGACCGTGATCGGGGTGGCCCCCGCGGACATCCAGGGCGCGGGGGCGCGGCGGGTGCTCGGGCCGAGCCTGCTGTTCATCGCGAGCTTCTCGCTGATCTTCATCCTGCTGGGGCTCACCGCCACGCAGGTGGGCTCGCTGCTCACCACCCACATCGGCACGCTGCGCACCGTGGGGGGCGTGCTGATCGTGATGATGGGGGTGTTCTTCCTCGCGACGCCCTTCGTGGACGCGCTCAACTTCCAGTGGCACTCGGAGTCGCTGATGCGGCTCGCCGGCCGCGGCGGGCCGCTGTTGGTGGGCGCGGCGTTCGCGGTCGCCTGGACCCCCTGCACGAGCATCACCCTCGGGGCGATCCTCACCCAGGCGGCGGTCTCCAGCTCCGCCGCCCACGGGGCGCTGCTGCTCGCCTTCTACTCGCTGGGCCTCGCGATCCCGTTCCTGCTGATCGCGCTCGCCTTCGAGCGGATGACCGGCGCACTCGCGGTGGTCAAGCGCCACTTCCCCCTGATCGTGGGGGTCGGGGGGGCGGTGATGATCGCGCTGGGGCTGCTGATCCTCACGGGCGAGTTCACGATTCTCAACGCCAAGGCGAACTCCCTGCTTCAGGGCACGGGGCTCGACGTCTCGAGCATCTGAGTCTGACGGCCGTTGGCCGGCGCGGGCTCGGCGTCCTCGATCGCTCACCGATCGAAGATCGGCCAGCAGAGCACACTTCGCTCCCTGCATCCTTGATCCGCTTGACCAACAGCCGTCAGGGGGCGCTGCTCATCAAGGCTGGATTTGTTGCGCGCCGCTCGCGGTAGCGCCGTTCCCAGGCCTCCTGGTTGCGCTTGGCGTCGAGCACGAAGGGGGAGAGGCCGATCGCCTTCACGATCAGGCGGTTGATCGCGGACTCGGGGAAGGGCAGGGGGCGCAGGACGTCGACGAACAGCACCACGCGGGTCTCGTCGGTGTCGTTCCACACCTCGTGGTTGAAGGTGTCGTCGAAGATCATGCTGCGGCCCGCCTCCCAGTGGCGGATCTCCTCGCCCACGCGGATCCGGCACGCCTCCGCCTCGCGGGGGACGATCAGCCCGAGGTGGTAGCGCAACACGCCCTTGTAGGGGCCGCGGTGGTCGAGGATGTGCTTGCGGGGGGAGAGGATCGAGAACATCGCGGTGGTCATCCCGGGGATCGCGCGCATCAGCGCGGCCGTACGCGGGCACATCTCCACCCCGAGCTTCGCCTCGAAGCCGTACCCGTAGAGGAAGAACGTCTTCCAGCGGTCGTCGTCGGTGATTTCGATCTGGTCCTTGGAGATCTCCTGGAAGTTGGGCAGCGCCTCGCGGTCCTCGAGCACCCGCTCGAGCTCCTCGCGGATCACCTCCCAGTTGCGCTCGATGTGCTCCACCCAGGGAAAGCGCTCCAAGGGAAAGAACTGCGTATCGCCCACGAGCGAGCGCCGGCCGATGAAGCGCTCGATCGGGGCGAGGATCCGTTCACCTACGGCGATCGTCCATTGGACGACACGATCCCACATACGACTTGGATGTTACGCCGCCTCACGTAAAGCCGCCAGCTCTGGCGACTCGGCGAGCTTCTTCAGCGCGCGCTGCTCGAGCTGCGAGGCGCGCTCCGCGGAGAAACCGAGGCGCTTGCCGATCGCGGTCAGCGTCTGCGGCGCCTCGTGGCCGGTGCCGAAGCGCAGCGTCAGCACGGTGCGCTCCGTTTCGGGCAGCTGCGAGATCGCGAGGTGCACAAGGCGCTCGCGCTCGTTTTCGTAGGCGGTCTCCTCCGGCGGCTCCTGGTCGGAGGGCAGCAGATCGCCGAGCGCGGTGTCGCCGTCTTCGCCCACCTGCTGGTCGAGGCTCACAAGCGCGGCGCGCTGGTGGCGCACTTCCTCGACCTGGTCGATCTCGAGGCCCGCCTCCTCGGCGATCTCCTCGGTCGTCGGCTCCCTCCCGAGGCGCACCGAGAGCTCGCGCTCCACGCGCCCCACCTTGCGGGTGCGCTGGGCGACGTGCACGGGCAGGCGGATCGTGCGGCCCGAGTTCTCGAGGCCGCGCTGGATCGCCTGGCGGATCCAGAGGGTGGCGTAGGTGGAGAAGCGGAAGCCCTTGCGCCAGTCGAACTTCTCGCTGGCGCGGATCAGCCCGAGCATCCCCTCCTGCACGAGGTCCGCGAGCGGCAACCCCTGGTTCTGGTAGCGCCGCGCGTTGGAGGCCACCAGGCGAAGGTTGGAGTTGATCATCAGTTCCTTCGCGCGCAGGTCCCCGCGCTCGATCCGCTGCGCCAGTTCGATCTCCTGTTCGGGCGTGAGTAGGGGGTAGCGCCGCGAGTGCGCGAGCAGCTGGTCGACGGACTCCGGGATGAAGCTTTCCGGCTCCGCCGCCACCGGACGCGGGCGGCTGGCGGGTGGGGTGCGGGTCTCCCCGTAGGCGGGATCCAGGGCGACGGTGCTCGCCACCGGGCCCTTGGCGGTCTCAAGAGTGTCTAGTGTGGTGATCTGGCGCTTGTCGTCTGACATGATGCTGGTCCTTCTTATTGAAGAGCGAGGGGCCCGGCTCGCTGGCCTATGGCCGGCTGCGCCACCCTTCCGTCTGATTGAGCGAGGGGCCCGGCTCGCCGGCCTTCGGCCGGCTGCGCCACCCTCGATGTCCGATGCTTGGAGTCGGAATTATAGGGCACAGTAGTTGCGTTGTCAATTATTCTCGGTGGAGCGGCGTCGCGGGGACGATCCTCCAACTCGTATACGTGGAGACACCCTTTTTGAGACCATCAAAACCCCGGAAGTTGCTATGCCGGCAAGCTTGATCTACCCCGCAGGCCCAGGGGTTATGCGGCCGTTATTTGGTTGTTATGCGCTTCTTATTCGTGCGCGGCGTCGAGAAACCTGCGATCGCCGATGTTCTGCTCATCGGACCGGCGAGCCGATCGCCCAAGCGCCCCGCCCTCGCGCTGGCCGGGTAGACAGCCTGCGGGGTCGGCCCTACGGCGCCTGGGTGTGTTCGGCCCCGGTCTTCGTCGTGAGGATCGAGGCGCCGCCACGGGTGAGTGCGCGGCGCACGAGCCCCGGCAGCAGCAGCCGCGCGGCGGCGGCGAGCGCGTAGGGCCGGGGCACATAGCGCTCGGGCCGCCGGCGCAGCCCCGCGTCCACGATCGCCTCCGCAGCGCGCTCGGGCGTGGAGACGATCCACCCCGTCAGCCGCCGTGCGGTCAACTCGCGCGCCGGGAAGCCCTCGGTGGCGATGTAGCCGGGGAACACGATGCCCACGTGCACCCCGTGGGGGTGCTCCTCCGCATAGAGCGCATCGCTCCAACCGGTCAGCGCGAACTTGCTCGCCGAGTAGGCGCCCGTGCCAGGCCGGGCGACCCGTGCGGCGGTGCTCGACACGTTGACGATTGCGCTCGGCGCCGAGTCCCGCAGCAGCGGCAGCAGCGCCTCGGTGAGGCGCACGGGAGCGTCGAAGTCGATCGCCATCGTCTGGCGCACGTTCGCGTAGCCGCCGTCGGCGAACGTCGCGCGCCAGGAGGCCCCGGCGTTGTTGACCAGCAGCGTGAGGCGGCCCTCGCAGTGCTCGCGCACATGGGCCAGCACCCGCGCGGGCGCATCCTCCGCGGTCAGGTCGAGCGCCAGGCAACTGCACGGCGCCGGCAGCGTCTGCGCGAGGCTGCGCAGGCGCTCCTCGCGGCGAGCCACCAGTACGAGCCGCGCGCCCGGCTCGCGTGCCAGGCGCCGCGCGGTCGCCTCGCCGATGCCGCTGGAGGCGCCGGTGATCACCGCGACGAGTGGTCCGCTCACGGCCGCGACCTTACAACACAGGCGCTTGCCGCCGGTAGGCGCGTTACACAGATCCCGGGCCGCTCACCGCCCGTCACCCTCCTCCTGCCCGCGCTCGGCCCCGCGGCGGAGGTTGCCGATCAGCAGGCCGATCACGGTCACGAGGTAGATCTGGCCGATCAGCATCTCCAGCACGGAGAGCATGCGCCCGATGTTCAAGATCGGGGTGAGGTCGCCGTAGCCGGTCGTGGTGAGCGTCGTAAAGCTGAAGTAGATCTCCTGGCTCTGGGTGACCGCGGCGTTGGAGACCTGCTCGAAGTACGGATGGGGGCCGATGCCGACGAGCACGCGGACCACGAGCGCGAACTCCAGGCCGATCAGCAGGTATGTGGTCAACGCGCCGGCGACCGCCTGCAGCGTGACGCCGCGGGTACCGATCAGCCGCACGATCCCATGCGTGAGCACGACCAGCACCGCGAACACCGCGGCGGCGGTCGCAACGGATCCCACCCAGCGCGGCACCACGTTCAGCCCCACCAACGCCGCCAGTCCGAGCAGCACGGCGACGGTCAGCGTTGCGGCGAGGTTGCGGGAATCCGCACCCCGTCCACCGCTCCCATCCCTTCCAGCCTCGCGCGAGGTGGCGATCACCGCGAACAGCATCGCGCCCTGGAGCAGGATCGCGATGGCGCGGCCGAGCGGGGTATCGGGCGCGAGGATCGAGAACAGCACCGCGATGATCGTGAGCGCGAGCACCAATCCGTAGCGGTGCTGCACAGAGCGTGCGCCCGCGGAGGACGCGCCGCCGAGGGGAGAGCTGCCGTCGGGCGACACCGTTAGAAGGATTGCGCGGGCGGCGGCGGACCCTTACGAGCGGGCCGGCGAGCTCCACTTGCCCTGCCCGTAGCGCGCGAGCTCTAGGCGGGCGATCACGCCGCGGTGGACCTCGTCGGGCCCGTCGGCCACGCGCAGCGCGCGCGCCACCGTCCACGCGGCCCCGAGGGGGAAGTCTTCGCTGAGGCCGGCGCCGCCGTGCAGCTGCATCGCCATGTCCACCACGCGCTGGGCCATGTTGGGCACCGCGACCTTGATCTGGGAGACCGCGCCGAGCATCTGCGGGGACTGCGTATCGATCAGCCAAGCGGCGTGCAGCACGTGCAGGCGGGCCTGGTCGATCGCGATGCGGGCGTCCGCGATCCGCTCGCGGTTGCCGCCGAGGTTGGCGAGCGGCTTGCCGAACGCGACCCGCTCGGTGGCGCGGCGGCAGGCGAGCTCGAGCGCGAGCTCGGCGAGGCCGATCAGGCGCATGCAGTGGTGGACCCGCCCGGGGCCGAGGCGTGCCTGGGCGATCGCGAACGCCTGGCCGGGGCCGCCGACGATCGCGCTCGCGGGGAGGCGCACGTCGGTGAAGGAGACCTCCCCGTGGCCGCCGGGGGCGTCGTCGAAGCCCATCGTGCCGAGCATCCGCTCGACCTTCACCCCGGGTGCGTCGAGCGGGACGAGCACCATCGAGTGCTGGTGGTAGCGGTCGGCCTCGGGGTCGGTGAGGCCCATGAAGATCGCCACCCTGCAGTTGGGGTGGCCAACGCCGGTGCTCCACCACTTGCGCCCGTTCAGCACCACCTCGTCGCCCTCCAGGGTTGCGGTGGCCTGCATGTTGGTGGCGTCCGAGGAGGCCACCTCGGGCTCGGTCATGCAGAACGCCGAGCGGATCTCCCCCGCGAGCAGCGGCTCCAGCCAGCGCTCGTGCTGCTCGGGCGAGCCGAAGTGCAGCAGCACCTCCATGTTGCCGGTGTCCGGGGCGTTGCAGTTGCACACCTCGCTGGCGATCAGCGAGCGGCCCATGCGCTCGGCCAGCGGGGCGTACTCGACGTTGGCGAGCCCCGCGCCCTGGGGGCGCCCGCCGACCTCGGGGCTGCCGGGGAGGAAGAGGTTCCAGAGGCCCTCCGCGCGCGCCAGCCCCTTCAGCTCCTCGATCGCGGGGTGGACGATCCAGGGGTCAGTGCGCGCAAGCAGCTCGCGGTGGTAGGGCTCCTCGCGGGGGGCGACCTCGCGCGCGATGAACGCGTCCAGGCGCTCCAGCAACTCGCGCGTGCGGGGGGAGTGCGCGAAGTCCATCGCCTAGCCCCCCGTCGCTCCGCCGGCTGCGCTCGGGCGCGTCGCTCTCGGCGCCGGCAGCGAGCGCATCTTCAGCTCCCGTCCTGGATGTCGAGGACGACCTTGCCGGTGGCGCGCCGCTCGTCGATCTCCTGGAGGGCCTCGGCGGCGCGCTCCAGCGGGAAGCGCGCGCCGACGATCGGGCGCACGAAGCCCTGCTCGATCATGCGGCCGATCGCGTCGCCGATCTCGCGGCAGAGCTCTGGGCGGGCGAGCGCGTGGGCGCCCCAGCCGGCGCCGACCACCTCGGTGTTTCCGAGCAGCAGCCGGTTGACCTTCACCTCGGGGATCGAGCCGCCGGTGAACCCCACCACGACGAGGCGCCCGTCGGGACGCAGCGAGCGCAGGCTGTCGGTGAAGCGATCCCCGCCGACGGGGTCGAGCACCACGTCCACACCCCCGCCCGAGAGCGCCTTCGCCTCGTCCTTCCAGGGACCGTCCGAGCGCAGCACCTCGCCGGCGCCGGCGCCACGCGCCACGCGCTCCTTCTCGTCGCTGGAGACGACCGCAATCGTGCGCGCGCCGAGGCCGGCGGCGACCTGCAGCGCCGCGGTGCCGACTCCGCCGGCGGCTCCGTGCACGAGCACGGTCTCGCCCTTCTTCAGACGCCCGCGCAGCGCGAGCGCGAAGTAGGCGGTGTGGTAGTTGAGGATCAGCGCCGCGCCCTGCGCGAAGTCGAGGGCATCGGGGAGCCTGAAAGTGAGGAAGGGGGGTGCCACGGCAACCTCGGCGAAGGCGCCGAGTACGCAGAAGGCGGCCACGCGCTCGCCCGGGCGGAAATCCGATGGCCCCGCTCCCTCGCCGGCTCCCTCGGGCGCGCTGCGCACGACCCCGGCGACCTCGCTGCCCGGGACGAACGGCAGCGGCGGCTTGTGCTGGTACTCCCCGCGCGTCTGGAGCACCTCGGGGAACGAGACGCCGGCGGCGTGCACGTCGATCACGACACCGCCATCCGGGCTCAGCGGATTCGACGTGCTGTCGGGCTCGGGCAGGTCGACCTGCCGCAACGCCCCGGCCGGGCCGCTGAGCTCCACGATCTGAATCGCTCTCATTGCATCTCCTGCGGACGCCGGGACGGAGAACCACATTCAACACGCTTTGGGCGCGCGGTGAGCGCCGCCCGGCGCGGTCGCCGCTGGGCAACCGCGATGCGTTCCAAGCGAGCGGTGGCTCACCCTTGCCGATCGATGTCTCTGGCGGGTACTGTGACGGGATGAGTCCGCAGTCCCGGCCCGTGACGCTCGATCGTCTCGGCATCGCGCTCGATCGCGACGCCGAGGTGCCGCTCGGAGTGCAGCTCGCATGGGCGCTGCGCGCGCGCATCCACGCGGGGACGCTGACGCCGGGGGAGCGGCTGCCGGCACTGCGGGACCTCGCGGAGGCGCTCGGGGTCAACTCCAACACGATCCGCGCCGTCTACCAGCGTCTGGAGCACGAGGGGCTGCTATCGAGCCTGCAGGGCAGCGGCACGTTCGTCACCGCCGGCCCGCGTGAGGGCTCCGCCGCCGGGGCGATCGCGGCGGCCGCGGCACACGAGGCGCGCGAAACCGGGGTCGACCCGCGGGAGGTCGCGGCTGCGCTCTACGTGACGCAGACGGAGGACCCGGCCGCGGTGGGCGGCCAGAGCGCCGCCGCGGCCGCCGAGCGCTCCGACCAGGCCGAGGACCGGCGCCGGCTGCGCGCCCGGATCGCCGCGCTCGAGCAGGCGCTGGCGGACCTGGAGGTGCAGCACCCCCGGCTCGCGCGCGTCGCCCGCGCGCCCAAGCGCCGCGCGGAGGCCGGCCCGCGCCTGCTTGACACCGCGGAGCTCGAACAGGTGCAGACGGAGCTGCTGCGCCGGATCGCCGCGATTCAGATGGCGCTCGACGATCGCCTCGAGGGCGAGACGGGGTCCGGCGGGCAGCCCAAGCCCGCGCCGGACGCGAAGCCCCGGGCGGCGCCCGCCAAGCCCAAGGCGCACCGATCGAAGATCGGGGGGACCGGCGGCGCGGGCCGCGGTCGCGCGAGCACGCAGCCCGCCACCTCGGGCACCTGAGCCCCGAGGCGCTCAGCCTCGGCGCGGGCAGGGGACGCTGGTCCTGGCGGCGGCGTGGGTGGCGTCATGGAAGTTGAAGCGGGCGGCGAACTTGAAGCCGCCGCGGGGGCAGGTGCGGGGCAGGACGATGCCCCGGGGGTGGTAGGGGATGTATTTACCGTGGGTGCGTTCGTAGTAGGTGAGGTGCGCGGGGCCGAGCGTGGTGGAGAGTTTGACGACGGAGGCGTAGGGTGCGCCGGGGAGGGTGGGGACGAGCGGGATCGTGGTGGCGAGGTCGCCGCCGTAGGGGTTACGGGCGGGCAGCACGAGCCCGGGGAAGATGATCTGGGCGTCGACGGGCACCACGCCGCTGGCGTAGAAGATCAGCCCGAGGTGCCCGTCGCGGATGTGCGCCATGAAGACCTTGGTGATCGCGGTCTCCTGGAGCGTCACAGGGCCGAAGGGGACCTCGACGAGCGCCGCGCCGTAGCCCATCTGCGACTCGGAGGGGCACCCTTCGGGGCCGAGGACTTCGAGGGTCTGGGCGTCGCAGGTGGCGAGCCCGAGGCCGCTGGTGCCGATCCCGAGGTTCGCGGGGTAGAGCAGGTCGACGCCGATCAGGGGGGAGGGCACCTGGCCGGTGGTGCTGGCGACGGTGAAGCCGAACGCGATCGTGGTGCCCGCACCCAGCCGCTCGGGCGTGAGCGCCGCGCTGAGCCTCGCGGTCTGCGCTGCGCCGGCTGCGCCCGGCAGGCAGGCGCACACTGGGAGCAGGAGCGCAGCGGCGAGCAAGCGGCCGGCGGAGGAGACACAGGCTCGGATGAGCCGCGTTCCGATTTCGCTGACGGTTCTCATCATGTTGCGCAAACCATACAGTTCGGATATGTCATCCGACTATGCGCGTTTCTGACTTTTGTCAGCGGCCCGCCGGCGGGCACTTGCGCTCTCAGGTGAGTGAGGCTTCGACAGGCTCCTGCGACGGCCGGCCGCGTCGTTCGACGCAGCGCTGCGCCGAGGCGTCCGCCCAGGCGCTACGCCCCGCCGTAGGTGACGATCAGGTCGGTGGCTACGCCGATCAGGAAGCCGAGCGCGAGCGTGTAGAGGCCGAGCTCGCGGTGGCCGAGGCGGCGCACCCCGGTCCAGATCTCTCCGATGACGTAGAGGATCGCGCCGCCCGCGAGCGAGTAGAAGGCGAGCTGGAGGGCTTCGCTGTGGACCTGGTAGCCGACGATCGTGCCGAGGAACGTGGGGCCCCCGCCGACACGGCCGGCGAGCGCGAGCCAGCTCCAGGAGGGCTTCACGTCGCCGAGCGGGCCGACGATCCCGAAGCCCTCGGTGGCGTTGTGGAGGGCGAAGCCGATCACGAGCACCGTGGCGAGCCCGATCGCCCCGCTCTTGGCCGAGACGCCGATCGCAAGGCCCTCGGCGAAGTTGTGCAGCCCGATCGCCAGCGCGATCGTCATGCCGGTCCGCAGCGCCGCCTGCCGGGCGCGATCGGACTCGTCTTCGTGGGAGCGCAGCAGGATCGGCGGGCTGGCCGGCGGGTGCGCGGGCGAGCCGGCGGGCGGATGGCCGGGCGGACCACTCAACCCCTCGGTCGCCTGCTCGCCTCCGGCGATCGGCGGCGGGGCGGGCGCGCGCGCGGTGCGCAGGCGCCGTTCGAGCGTGCCGATGCCCGCGACCCCGGCGGTGAAGCCGACCGCGAGCAGCGCGAACAGGCCGAGCACGTGGGGCATGCCGGTCCCTGTGCGCTTGTATTCGTCGAGCGCGCCCGCGACGATCGCCTGGCCGTGGGCGCCCACGTCCATGAAGATGAAGGCGAGGATCCCCACCGAGAGCATCGCGAGCGCCAGCCGCACGCGGGGACCGACGCGATCCATGCGCCCGAGCGGGAGGCCGATGTAGATTGTGAACCCCGCGACTGCGCCCAGCAGCACGGTTTCGCCGAAGGACAAGGCGGATGTCTCCTCGAGAGGTAGGCGGCTCCTCGCGAGCCGGCGCTTGAGTTAGGTGAGCCTAATTAGGGTACCCTAAAACCCACAGCGGCGTTACGTGCGCTCCCAGCTGGCGAGGCGCACGAGCGTCCCGGCGGGGACGGCGTGCGCGGTGAGGATGCAGGTATGGCCGGCCTGCCGCCAGGTGACGACGGTCGGGCCGCCGGGGCGCACGATCTGGAAGCGCACCCCGCGGCGTTCGATCGTGGCGCTCCCTGCCGGAACGGGGAGGGCGCCGCCGGAGACGATCGAGTAGGCGATGCGCCGCGCGGCGTGGTCGCTGTAGAAAACGGTGGTGAGCGTGCGCCCGCCGACGCTGTCGGTGCGCGCGCCGACGGCCCGCCAGCCGAGCCTGCCGCCCCAGTAAGGGTAGGAGATTCCCGCGGCGGAGGCCGCGAGCAGGTGGGGGTGGTGCGGGCTCTCCGTGGGCGCCGCCTGCGTCGAGGGGCCCTGTGCGAGGCTCGACGCCTCCAGGACGGTGGGGGCGCTCGTGCTGCCCGCGGTGAGCGCGAGGGTCACTGCCACCGCCGCGACCGCGGCGAGCGCGACGGCCGCCGCGAGCCGGGGCGCGAGCCGCAGGGGGCGCCGCCCGTGGCGGGGGGCGACGGAGCGGGCGCTCGCGGTCTCGGTGCCGCCCGCCGTCAGTGTCTCGATCGAGCGGCGCAGCAGGCTGGGCGCCTCGACGTGCTCGAGCGTGCGCATCAGCGCCACCGCGTGTCGCTGGCTCTCGAGCTCCGAGGTCAGCTCGGGGGAGTCCGCGATCTGCGCGAGCAGCTGCTCGCGGCGCCCATCCGGCAGCGTGCCGTCGGCGAGCGCCGCCAGCTCTGCCTGGATGTCCTCGGGCTCGTGGCTCATCTGTTGCCTCTCTGCATAAGACGCCGCCGGCCCGGCCGACCTTCCCGCTGCGGATGGAGCGCCTCGGGTGCGAGATCCTCTGGCGCGGGCTCCGCGGCAGAGGCGCGCTCGCTCTCGTGTGGGGGCCTCGCATCTGCCGGGGGCTCCTCCTCGCCCGTGGGCTGCACCTCGGCGGTGGGCTGCACCTCGCCCGCGGGCTCCAGGCCGGCGGCGAGCTCGCGCTCGAGCTCGAGCCGTCCGGCGAGATCGGTCTCGGGATTGCCCTCGAGCTTGCGGGTGACCTGCTGGCGGGCGCGGAAGACCCGCGTGGCGATCGTGGCCTCGCGGGTCTCGAGCACGACGGCGGCCTCGCGGTAGGAGAGCCCGGCGATGTCCACGGCGACCAGCGCGAGGCGGTAGCGCTCGGGGAGCCCGGCGATCACCGTGAAGACCTCACGCGCCTGGAGGGCCTCCTCGGGGCGATCGCCGGTCCGGGGATCCACGGGGTCGATCTCCTCGAGTGGCTTTGCGCCGGTGCGCGGCCGCCGCGCGGCGGTGCGGATCTGGGTGAGGAAGGTGTTGCGCAGCACGGTCATCAGGTAGGCGAGCTCGTCCTGGCCGCGCAGCAGGCGCGGGCGTGCGAGGACGCGCGCGAACGTCTCCTGCACGAGGTCCTCGGCGTCGTGGGGGGAGCCGCACAGCGCCCACGCCGCGCGGTAGAGACGGTCCAGATGGCGCGGCAGCGACTGGGGATCGAGCGCGGGCATCAGGCACGACTGTAGCGGTCGCCCGGTTGGGAGGTGAGGACTGCAACCGCCCACGCGCGAGCCCGAACCGATGGCACGAGCGCAGGTGGGAGGCGCGCGGGAGGGCGAGGTCGCGTGGGATATGTGGAAGGTTCGCGCCACCGCGGAGTCTGGGGTAGTGAGCATCGTCAAGTCACCGACCCAGGAGGTCAGGGTGCGAAACCCTTCCGTTGTTGCAGCAGCCACCCTTGCAGTCGCCGCGCTCGCCGTCGCGGGCTGCGGTTCGAGTTCGAGCAAAACCGAAGCGGGCGGCTACCCGGCGGCCTCCTCCGCGACGCAGAGCACGGCAGCCGCCGCGGCGAACGCCTCGGCGTCGAATTCGAGCGGCTCGACGGCCACGGCCGCGGGCACGCCGGTGAGCACGATGCACACGAGCCTCGGCACGATCCTCGTGGCGGGCCCGAAGCAGATGACGGTCTACCTGTTCGAGGCCGACAGGGGCTCGACATCCACCTGCGCGGAAGCGTGCGCGCAGGCGTGGCCGCCGGTGACAACGACCGGCAACCCGAAGGCGGAAGGCGGGGCGCTCGCGGCGGACCTGGGCACGACGACGCGCTCGGACGGGACCAAGCAGGTCACCTACAAGGGCCATCCGCTCTACTACTACGTGACCGATCAGCAGTCCGGGGAAACCACGGGCGAGGGCGTGAAGAGCTTCGGCGCGGCGTGGTACGTACTCGCGCCGGCGGGCAAGAAGATCGACAACTCCTGAGAGGGATCTCCCGCGCGAGCCCGTATCAGAGCCAGAAAGGAGAACCGGACTATGCGTAAGACCAAGACCCGCGCAGCGATCGCGCTGCTCGCCCTCACCGCGATCGCGGCTCCGGCCGGCGCGGTGATGAGCCCGCTGGCCCAGGCGGGGCCGGGCGGTGGGGACGCGGCGCACGGGGCGAGCTCGCACGTGGTGGTGCTCAAAGGGATGCGCTACCACCCGAGCACGATCTCGATCAGGCGCGGCGAAAGCGTGACGTGGGTGTGGCGGGACGGCGGCACCGAACACAATGTGACCGGCCACGGCTTCCACTCGCGCACGCAGGCGCGGGGCTCGTTCACTGTGCGGTTCACCCGCGCGGGGACGTTCAGCTACCACTGCACGATCCACGTCTCCGAAGGGATGGTCGGCAAGGTGATCGTCCACTGAGGGTTGCATGGCGGTCGGGAAGGATCGAGCCGCCGTGGAGTCACAGAAGTCGAAGGAGCCCCTGTCAGGGCCAGTGACCGGTGAGGGGGCCCCCCCGGCCCGGGGCCCCCCCCCCCCGGGTGGGCAGCCCCAGCGGGGCGCCGCCCGCCGCGCGCAAGGGGGGGCGGGCCGGGGGGGGCCCCGGGGGGGGCCCCCGCGCGCCCCCGGGCGGGG
>JBIOEY010000001.1:0-63511 GCA_044446505.1 Solirubrobacterales bacterium | reverse complement strand
GGCGCCAAAACGACCGCCACCGGCAGCGCCAACGTCATCGGGCCACCCATCGTCTCGAACGTGAACGTCCTCTCGACCACAGAAACGACCGCCAAGATCGGCTTCACGATCGACCCAGACGGCACAGACACCACCTACGTGGTCGAGTACGGGCCTAACACCAGCTACGGCCAGAAGACGGCACCGGTGAGCATCGGCGCCACCGGCGGCCCGCAGTCACTGACCCGGACGCTCACGGGGCTCGAACCCAACAGGACCTACCACTTCAACGTGATCGCGACCAACTCGGTGGCGCCTGTGGGGGTCGGCGGCGGGGATCAGCCGTTCGCCACCGGGCAGCCGAGCCAGCCCGTCGTGCCACCTCCCCCAGGGCCCAACAATCCCCTCCCGAGCCAGGAACCCAAATCGGGCGTGCTCGGCGTCAAAGAAACGCTCGCGACGCTGCCGCCGCCGGTGCTCGGCAAGTCCGCGAACGTGGCACCGGTGTCGGGGATCGTCTTGATCGAGCTACCGCCGGGCGCCACACTCGCTTCGTTCTCACCGCTCGCGCTTGGTGCGCCGGCGTTCGCCGCGGTCACGAAGGGCCGGGCGTTCATACCGTTGACCGAAGCACGCCAGATTCCCTTCGGATCGATTCTCGATACGACCGCCGGGGTGGTGAGCATCACCACGGCCACCACCGCCTCTTCGAAGGGCATGCTGCAGTCCGGGGATTTCGGGGCGGGGCTCTTCAAGCTATTGCAGGGACGCAAGCAGCAGGGGCTGACCAATCTGGACATCATCGACACCCACAGCGCCCGCCAGGTCTGCGCGACCCGCGGCAAGGCCCGGATCGCCGCCGGCCATCCAAGCAGCAAAGTGCTCGGCCGACTTAACGCCAGCGGACACGGGCACTTCTCCGCGCGCGGGCAGTACAGCGCAGCGACAGTGCGCGGCACGATCTGGAGCGTGGCCAACCGCTGCGACGGGACCCTCACCCGCGTCAAGCGCGGCGTCATCTCGGTCCGCGATTTCCGCCGCCGCAAGACCTTCACGCTGTTCACCGGCCAGAGCTACCTCGCGCGGGCGCCCCTCAAGCGGGGCTGACCGGCACCCCGTCGGGCGGCACCCAGCCTCACTCGGCCGGGCGACCGCGGCTCGCCGAACCGGCCTTGGGCCTTCCTCTCAGACTGGGATGATCCGCGCCCTGCGCGCGCCCAGGCTGGGGAGCGCTTCGCCGTCGGCTTCGATCGCGCTGACGGCGAGCTCGGCGAACAGCGCGGCCCGCTCGGCGTCGTCGGGCCCGTAGTGGCCTCCGTCGCGGCGATCGAGCAGTGAGAGCACGCCGATCGGGCGGCCCTGGCGAATCAGCGGGACGACCAGCATCGTGTAGGGGACGTGGCCGGTGCCGGCGGCGATGCGGGCCGCGAAGCGCGGGTCGGTGCGGCAGTCGCTCACCGCCACCGGCTGCCCGCTTGCGACCACGCTCCCGGAGAAGCCATGCCCGGGGGGCAGCCTTACGCCGACGATCTCGCGCCCGCCGGCCCCCCACGCCGACTGGTAGACCAGCTCGCCTGTGTTGGCGTCGGTCAGCGCGATCGAGGATGCCGCCGCCCCGAACACGCCTGCCGCGGTGCGCACGATCCCCTCGATCAGGCTGCGCCGGGCGGCGGGCCCCTCGACCGAAAGCGTGAGCGACCCGCCGACCGAGGACTGCGAGTGACCGCCGAGCGCGCGGGCGAAGGCGGCGATCGAGGCGACGCGCCGCTCGGGGATCATCTCGAGGCCCGCCTGCACCGCCTCGGCGATCTCGAGGGGGACCTCGGGGGCAAGCTCGACCAGCTTGGTCGGGCTGGCGTACACGGGCGGCTTGCCCACGATCAGCGTCCACAGCGTGGCGGCCAGGCTGAAGACGTCGCTGCGCGGGGACACCGAGCCCCCGGCGAACACCTCGGGCGCCATGAACCGCGGCGTGCCGACCCCCATCGTGCCCTCGTCTTCTTCCTCGTCTTTGAGCAGGCGGGCGATCCCGAAGTCGACCAGCACGACGCCGTGCTCGCCGAGGATCAGGTTCTGGGGCTTCACGTCGCGGTGCACGATCTGCTGCTCGTGCACGTACTCCAGCGCCTCGCAGCTCTGGCGGGCGTACTCCACCGCCTGGTCGAGCGGCAACCCCGGCTCGCCGGCCTGCGCAAGCAGCGCGTGCAGGTCGGTCCCTTCGACCAGCTCCATCACCAGGTACTGGCCGCGCTCGTCGGCGAAGTGGTCGAGGACCTCGACCACCCGCGGATGGCTCAGCAATGACAGCAGCTGCGCCTCGACCTCGAAGCGCTCGGCGTGGCGCGTGTTGTTCACGTGCTTGACCGCCACGGCCGTATCGGTGCGGGTGTCGCGAGCGCGATAGACCGCACCCATCGCGCCGCTTGAGATCGGCGCCTGGACGGTGTAGCGGCCGGCCAGCGTGAGCGCCTCCGGCAGAACGAAGCGTGAAGGGTCCCCCATCATTCCAGGGCCAGGGTAACGCAGCCCCACGCCCGCCGCCGTCGGAGCACGCACCGCGGGCGCGCGGGATGACCGGCGGAGGGGCGCCCGCGGAAGGGAACTCGGTACCGTTCGGCCGGGGCGATCTGAGGTGAACGGGTGAAGCGCAAGCGCAACCGGGCCGGACCGGCACGCACGCGGCGGCTGCGGCTGGTGCTGCTGGCGATCGTGGCGGTGGGCGCCACGGGCCTGGCGATCGTCGCCTACGAGACCGACCTGCTGCGAACGCTCGAGCTGAGCACCGTCAACGCCCGCTTCTCGATCCGCGGCCGCCGGCCGCCACCAACGAATGTCGTACTGGTCGAGATCGACGCAACGACCTTCGACGAATTGGGCCTGCAATGGCCCTTCGCGCGCCGGGTGCACGCGCGGGTGATCGAAGCGATCGCACGCGACCACCCCAAGGCGATCGCGTACGACGTGCAGTTCACCGAGGCCAGCGCCTGCCCCCTCTCCACCACGGGCGCCCAGCCGCCGGCGGGCCAGTGCCCCCAGGCGCGCGCCGACGAGACCGCGCTGCTCGCCGCGCTCGAAAGCGCCGAAGGGCGCACCGTGATGGCCACGACCGAGACCGACGCACACGGGAACACCAGGTTCCTCGGCAGCACCGAAGGAAGGGCGCTCCTGAGCGAAGTGGGTTCGCGGCCCGCCAACGCGCTGCTGCCGAACGATCCAGGCGGCATCCTGCGACGGGTCGGTTTCTCGGTCGGCGGGCTGAGGACGCTCGCGGTGGCGAGCGCCGAAGTCGCCGAGGGCCATCGGATCGGCCCGCGCAGCTTCGACGGAGGCTCTGCCTGGATCGACTACTACGGACCAACCGGCACCCTCCACAGGGTCTCGTTCTCGACGGTCTACCGCGGCCGGCTGCCGAAGGGCTTCTTCCACGACAAGATCGTGGTCGTCGGCCCCTCGGCGCCATCGCTTCAGGATGTCCACCCGACGTCCACCGCTAGCGAAATGCCGGGAGCAGAGGTCCAGGCCAGTGCGATCGAGACGGTCCTGCGGGGCCTGCCACTGCGCTCGGTGGCGGCACGGCTGGACCTGGCGCTGATCGTGCTGATGGGCTTCGCCGCCCCGCTGGCCAGTCTGCGGTTCGGCCCGATCGCCACGATCGCGCTGTCGGTCGCACTCGCGGCGGCGTTCACGGCGGCCGTGCAGATCGCCTTCGACGATGGGCGCGTGGTGTCGTTCGTGTATCCGCTCGGAGCGCTGATCCTCAGCGCGGCCGGCGCGCTGTCGGTGCAGCTGGTCACCGTCGCCTTCGAGCGCGAACGGGTGCGCGACCTGTTCTCGCGCTTCGTGCCCGAGAACGTCGTGGACGAGGTCCTGGCGAGCGCCGACGCGGGGCTGCGCCTGGGCGGGGTGCAGCGCGAGGGAACCGTGATGTTCACCGACCTGCGCGGCTTCACCACGTTCGCGGAAACGCTGACCCCGGACCGCGTGATCGAAGTGCTCAACCGCTACCTGAGCGAGATGAGCGATGCGATCCTCGACCATGGGGGCACCCTTGTGGCCTACATGGGGGACGGGATCATGGCTGTGTTCGGAGCGCCGATCGCGCAGGCCGACAACGCCGACCGCGCGCTCTCGACCGCCCGTGAGATGCTCACGCTGCGCCTGCCCCGCTTCAACGCGTGGCTGCGCGAGCAGGATCTCGGATCGGGGTTTCGCATGGGCATCGGCCTCAACTCGGGGCGCGTGATGTCGGGCAACGTCGGGTCCGAGCGGCGCGTGGAGTACACGGCGGTGGGCGATACCACGAACGTGGCGGCGCGCATCGAGCAGTACACCAAGGGAACCCCCCACCAGCTGTTGCTGTCGGGGGCCACCAAGGAGGCGCTGACCGTATCCCCCGACGATCTCGTGTTCGTGGAGCAGATCGAGCTGCGCGGCCGGCGGTCGCACACGACGCTCTGGTCGCTCGCCGACGACGGTGACAGACCCGAGCGGGAGAGCCCGGGGTCTTCAACAGCCGCTCAGCCCGAGGTGGAGAGCCCGGGGCATTCGCCGACCGTCCAGCCCGAAGCGGAGAGCCCGGAGTATCCGCCGACAGTCGAGCCCGAGGAGGAGACCCCGGGGCATTCGCCGGCGGCTCAGCCCGAGACGACGTAACCGACCTGGCGCAGCGCCGCGAGCGCGTTTGCTGCCCGGACGCGGTCGCCGCCGATCGCGCGCTGCGCGCGCGCATAGGCCGCTTCGTCCCCGACTCGCGCGGCCGCGGCCAATGCCGAGTAGTCGCGGCCGACAGCCGCCAACGAGCCGCCGAGGCTCGCGTTGGGGCCCTGCACGGCGGGACTCGCGGTGAGCCTCCCGAGCGCGCTCGATGCGGCGCTGTAGGCGGCGGCTAGCTGGGTGGCCGCGGCGGCCTGAGCCGCGGCGCTCGAAGCGGCGCGCAGTCGGACGGTACTGGCGTCGACGGCGCTGCGCAACTGCCCGAAGGTACGCTTCAGCGCGGTGGCATACCCCTGGCTGGGGCCAAGCCCGAACGCGGTGGTGCCGTTCAGCTTCAGGGTGGCCGCGATCTGCGCGCACTGCACCGCCGGCGCGGAGCCCGAGGAGCTCAGGCATGCGACGGTGGCCACACCGCCCGCGGTGGGCACCGCGTAGAGCGTCAGCGACCCCGTGAGGCCGCGCACGGACAACCCGCTGTAGCGGTATGCCTGCAGCGCGCCCAGCCGCACCGGCTTGGCTCGGGGCAGGGCGCCGTTCAGGGTGGCGGTGAACGCCGCGGGCAGCAGCGAGGGCCCCGAGGCGCCCACCTCGCCGGCGACCAGGCGCTGAGAGGAGGCACTCGCGGCGGCGGTGGAAGGGCTCTGCGCCAGCGCGAGCGGCTGCGAGAACGTGAGCCCCGGGATCGTTGGCGCGCTCGCGAGCTGCTGCCAGCCGGCGGGGAAGGAGAGCTCGACGTTGCCCGACGACGCCGAGTGGCTGAAAGGTTCCCCGGACCCGCCCGAGCCGCCGCCGAGCAGGAATCCGAGGACGGCGGCGAGCACCGCCGCTGCGAGCACGGCCGGCGCGAAGCCTCGGCGGCCGGCGGACGCGCGCGCCTCGCTCGCAGCCGGCCCAGACGAGGCAACGGTGGGGGCGCGGGCGTCGTCGGTGGGCACCCCTGCGGCCGGCTCGCCGACGGGCGCTCCTGCCGCACCCGGCGCCGTCGCGGCGGCCCCGGCGAAGCGAGTCGCACCGGGATCGCCTTTCGCGACCGTGCGCGGCGCCCGCGTCGGAGCCCCCGCGGTGGGGCGCAGGCGCGTTGAGTCTGCGGAGGCCGACCCAGCGGCTTCCGGTACGGCGCCGAGCGCGCGGCGCGCCATCAACATCAGCTCGCCGGCCGAGGCTGGCCTGTCCTCGGGGTCCTTCGCCATCCCCTCCGCGACCACCTCGTCCATCGCGGGAGGGAGGTTCGAGCGCACCTCGGACAGACGCGGCGGAGGCTCGGTCAGGTGTGCGAGGAGAGCCCGCTCTTCGGTGGCCCGCACATACGGAACCTGGCCGGTCAGGCACTCGCAGAGCACGGCCGTGAGGGCGTACACGTCGCTGCGAGCCGTGGCACGCTCCCCGCGGGCCTGCTCGGGGGAGATGTAGTCGATCGTGCCCACGAACTGACCGGTTTCGGTCATCGCCGCGTCGTCGTGCCCCTTGGTCAGCCCGAAGTCGGCCAGGTAGGCGTGGTCGCCGGCGCCGACCAGCACGTTCTGGGGCTTGACGTCGCGATGGATGAGCCCCTTCGCGTGCGCCGCGTCGAGCGCCTCGGCCACCTGCGTGAGCAGGCGCAGCGCCCGCCTGTCGTCGAGCTGGCGCCGCAGGATCAGGTCCTTGAGCGTGGGACCCTCGACCATCCGCATCGCGAGGAACAGCCTGTTGTCGGCCTCACCGGCCTCGTAGACCGTGACGATGTGGGGGTGGTCGAGCGCCGCCTGCAGCAGGCCCTCGCGACGGAAGCGCTCGCGGAAACCGGGGTCGGCGCTGAGCTCCGCGGTTAGCACCTTCAGCGCCACCACACGCTCCAGCGAGAGCTGGGTTGCGCGGTAGACGGTGCCCATGCCGCCTTCCCCGAGTGTGCCGTCGATGCGGTAGCCCGCGACGACCGTGGAACTCTGCGGCGAGTCCATCAGATCACCGGGCGTTGACTGCGACTGGGGGTCACGTGCTCTTCGACACTAGCCTACGAGCACCGGACCGCTGCCGCCGCCTTTGCCGCCGCCGCTCGGCGGAGCGGCCGGCGTGGAGGGTGCGGCCGGGGTCGGCGCCGGAGCCGCCGGTGTGGAGCTTGGAGCGGGGGTGCTCTGGGCGGGAGCAGCTGGACGGGGCGGACGATGCAGCGCGGGCAGCGCCACCGCCGGCAGCGCGACGCCAGAGGCGTGCACGGGAGCCGAGGGCAGCACGATCGGCGTCGGCAGCGGCGGCGTTTGGGCGGTCCCGGCGGTCGCCTTGTGCACCGCGAAGGCCGCCCCGAACGCCAGCACGGCGATCAGCGCCGCGATTGCCACGCGTCCGCGCGAGGTGGAGGTCATTCGCAGCGTTTGGGCTTCTTCGAGCCCGGAGCCAGGCAGCGCTGGATCTTGGTGAAGCTCCCGTGCCCGATCCGGTATTCGATGTAGGCGCCGATCTGGTTCTTGGCGGTCACGTAGATCTTCAGAGCAGCACCGTCCGGCAGCACCGCGCCGCCCAGTCGGGGGAAGCCAACGGTCCGGGCCGTCGTGGCCTGGGGGCTGCATCCGCGCGTGCAGCGCACTTCGACGCGCGCCCTTCGCGGGGCTTTGACGGCGAGGCTCACCACCCGCACCCCGCCGGCGAGCGGCTGCGCGGCGAGCGTCGCTTCGGCCTGCAGGCGCTTGAGAGGCACGACGTAGCCGAACAGGAACTCGATACTGCCTGCGGCTCCTTCGACCCCGCCGATCTGCACTGTGTACGCGCGCCCGGCCTGGACGTTGTAGAAGAGTTCGCTGGCCATCGTGGTCTGGTTGACCGCGCAGCGGCGCTGGCTGTTGTCGGGCAGCAACGTCTTGGGGTCGTACGGCATGACCGCCATGATCGTCCCGAACGTCGCCGACGTCCTGATCCGTACGATCCCGTTGGCGTCGGGGAAGAAGTCGTACCAGATCGTCCCGCTCTCGCCGACGCCGTTGCAGCCGGTCAGCTCGGGCGGGCCGCCGCGCGACGGCGGGCTAAAGATGTCCGACTGAACCGTCGCCGCCGTCGTGTCGCGCACGTCGCGCAGTTCGTTGTGACGGTCGAGCGCGCTGCCGGGCTTGTTGAGGTTCAGCGATTCGAGGTAGGCGTCGTTGACCGGCGGCGCCGGGGCGGCGGCGGTCGCCGTCATCGCCGTCATGGCTCCAATCGTCAGCAGCGTCGCCGCCACGACCGCGATCGGCCGCCGGGAGCGTGTGTGTTTTGCTCGCATCAGACCACCTCGCCTAACTTGCCGGAAGACGCCCAATCATATGCCAGACGGCGGCGGCCCACGCCAGACGCTCTCACTGCGGACTCCTGCCGTCCGGCACGCCGTTAGACTCGTGCCGCGCGGCATGAGCAACAGGGGAGGCGAACCGATCGACGCCGAGACTCTGGGTTCCGTGGGAGCCCGTCGCTTGGCTGTCCACTATGTCCTGCTGGCCCTGGTGACCGCCGGCGTGGCGGTCTTCGTATTTGCCTCGGGCGCCACCAAGCACGCCCAGCGGCAGATCGCGGGGGGCTACGACGTCTCGGCGGCGGCCGGCTGCCTCGGGCCGAAGATCGAACTGGCGCAGTCGGGCCGGTTCGTCACGATCTCCAACGCCGAGTCGACGCTCAGTGGCGCGTTGAAGTTCGTGAACGGGCACCTGAGCGGCGCGGTGCACTGCGTGCGGGGCCGCGTCGCCCAGATCGACGCCCACGTCGCGAGCGGCGTGCTCGCGGGCTCGCTCGGAGCGCTGCCGGTGGGTGCCGAACTCAAGCGCGATCCCCCCGAACCGGGGGCCCCCAAACCGCTCGCCCCGGGGTCGGTGGGCGGCGAATACCAGCTCGCTCCGAGTTCGGCGTGTCTCGGCGGCAAGATGAAGCTCACGCAGTCGGGCTCGAGGGTCAAGGTGGTGAGCTCGAAAAAGCCGCGGGGCACCCTGATCTACAAGTCGGGCGTCCTCGCCGGCGCGGTCTCCTGCGAGCACGGCGGGCGGCGCACGGTGGCCGGCACAGCGGCGGGCCGCGCGCTGGACCTGATGCTCACGTCACCCGCGCCCAAGGTCGCCGCTCAGAGCGCGGTGAGCGGCGCCAAGGCCGCGACCCCACCGGCCGCGGCCGGCACGGCGGCCGGCGGGACAGCGGGATCCCCGCCCAACCCGGCCGGCGCGACCGCGGCGGCGCCGCTGCCGGAACACCTCGCGGCGACCAGGCAGCGCACCGCCGAAAACACCGTGGTGGCGTTCTTCATCGCAGTCGTGATCGTGATGCTGTTCGCGCGCCTGTGCGGAAGCCTGATGCCGAAGATCCGCCAGCCGCGGGTGATGGGCGAGGTGCTCGCGGGGATCCTGCTCGGCCCGACCCTGTTCGGGGCGCTCGCCCCCCACCTGCAGGCGACGATCTTCGCGCCGGACATCGTCCCCTACATCGGCGTGACGGCGAATCTGGGGCTGATCTTCTACATGTTCTTGATCGGCCTGGAGGTCGATCTCGGGCAGCTTCGCGGCCGCGCGAGGGTGACCCTCGCCGTCTCGAACACCGCGCTGCTGGTGCCGCTGATGCTGGGGATGCTCGTGGCGCTGCCGCTCTATCCCCTGCTTGCTCCGGACATCCGTTTCGCGGCGTTCGCGCTGTTCGTCGGGGTGTCGATGTCGATCACCGCGTTTCCGGTGCTGGCGCGGATCATCTCCGAGCGGCGCATGCTCAAGCGGCCGTTGGGCGCGCTGGCGCTGTCGGCGGCGGCGGTGGACGACGTGTCGGCGTGGTTTCTGATCGCGCTCGCGACGGCGGTGGCGAGCGCCGGCAGTGGCGTGGCGGTGCTCGAAACGATCGGTTGGGCCGCGGTGTTCTGCGTGGGTATGGCCTTCCTGGTGCGCCCGCTGCTGGCGCGGGCGGCGGTCGCGTACGACGAGGCGGGGCACGTGCCGGGCACGTGGATCACGGCGATCTTCGCGGGGGTGCTCCTGTCGGCGATCACCACCGAGACGATCGGGATCGCGGTGATCTTCGGCGCATTCGTGATGGGGATCTCGATGCCCCGCCACGCGGGGCTCAGCGAAGACGTGACGCGTCGTGTGGAGGACTTCGTCCTGACGCTGCTGCTGCCACTGTTCTTCGCCTACACGGGCCTGCGCACCAACGTGGGGCTGCTCGGCCGCGGACAGCTGATCGCGATCACGGTCGGCCTGTGCGCGATCGCGATCGTCGGCAAGTACGGTGGGACGCTGATCGCGGCTCGCGTGATCCGCATGCCGTGGCGCCAATCGGCGGTGCTGGGGGCGCTGATGAACACGCGCGGGCTGACCGAGCTGATCGTGCTCAACCTGGCGCTCAGCACGGGGGCGATCTCATCGGCGCTGTTCACGGCGCTGGTGATCATGGCGCTCGTGACGACGTTCATGGCGGGGCCACTGATACGGGTGCTCGATCCGCACAACGCCTACGGGGAGGAGCCCGAGGAGGAGCTCGCAGCCAGCGCGCGGGCGCCCGCCGTGCGGCCGGGCGCCGCGCCTGAGCATTCGATCCTGGTGGCGCCCCAGAGCGCGGCGGCCCTCGAGCAGCTGCTGGCGCTGGCCGAGCCGCTGGCACGCTCGGAGCCGCGCCGCGAGCTCGTGCTCGCCCGCCTCGTCAGGCCGCCGCGGGGCGCAACGGTGCGCGGGGGCCTGCAGACCGAGGCGCGGCGGGTGAGCGAGGCATCCGACCAGCTGCAGCGCAAGCGCGTGGAACTGCTGGACGCGGGTCTGGACGCGCGCGCCGTGGCGCTGACATCGGCCGATCCCGGCCGCGACCTCACGCGGCTGTGCCGCGACGAGGAGGTCGACCTGGTGCTGCTCGACGGCCGCCGGCCGCTGCTCGGCGATGGCGTTCCCCGCGAGGAGGTGGGAACGGTGCTGAACGAGGCCCGCTGCGACGTGGCGGTCCTTGTGGCCCGCGAGGACGCGGAGGTCGGCCCCGGCCCGGATCGCTCGGTGATGGTGCCCTTCGGGGGCGCCGACCACGACTGGGCGGCGCTGGAGCTCGCGAGCTGGATCGCCGCCGCCAGCGGGGCGCCGCTGCAGCTGCTCGGCTCCTCCGGGCGCCGGGAGGACGGCCGCGACGCCAGCGGCCTGCTGGCGAACGCGGCGTTGATCGTGCAGCAGTTCGCGGGGGTCTCGGCCGAGCCGGTCCTCGCCGAGCCCGGCCGCGAGGGCATCCTCGCCGCGACAGCCGGAGCGGGGCTGCTGATGGTCGGCCTCTCCGACCGCTGGCGCAAGGAGGGGCTGGGAGAGACCCGCCGGGCGATCGCCCGCTCGGCCCCGGCGCCGATCGTCTTCGTCCGGCGCGGCGCGCGCCCCGGGGCGCTGGCTCCCTCGACCGAGCTGACGCGCTTCGGTTGGTCAACCGCCGGCGTGGGTCCCTGATCGCAAAGCGCTATCCATCTGGATCGGGCTCCGCCGGGCTGGCCCGCCAAACCCCGTCCTCGAAGACCAGACTGACCGTCTCCCCGTTGCCCCCGAGCGCGATCCGCGCCTCGCGTGCGTCGAAATCGACCTCCAGCGTGAGGACCAGCGGCGGAGTCCGGCCGGCCGGCTCCGCCGACGAGGGCGACAGGGCGCTCTCGCTCACCGGCGGGGGCACAGGCGAGGAGACGGACGGTGAGGCGGCCTCCGCGGATGAGACGGATGGTGAGGCGGCCTCCTCGGATGAGACGGATGGTGGGGCGGACTCCGCGGACACAGTCGGCTCGGCTGCCGGCACGGGCTCCTGAACGGGGGGCGACGTCGCCTGCTCTACGGCAGGGCTCTGCGCGAACACGGTGGGGGCGCTGCGAGGCTCCGAGACCGGTCTGTCCGCGGTGTCGGGGGCCGCGGCGGCGGGCTCCTGCCGCACGATCGCCCTGACTACCAGCGTCGTGGCCCCGGCCTCGATCGAGTCGCCAAGCGACAGCAGACGGGGGCTCTGGATCCGCAGGCCGTTGACGAACGTGCCGTTGGAGGAGCCGAGATCCTCAATCGCATAGTCGCCGGTGGCCTCGCGCGAGATGCGGGCGTGCTGGCGGGATATCTCCTCGTCCTCGGAGAGCCTGCCGGGCCCGTCGGCGTGACGCCCGATGATGAGCTCGTCCTCGACGACGATCGTGTCGCCGGTGGCCTTGCCGCTGATCACCTCCAGGCGCAGGTAGGTCGAACCGGTGCTCATCGGAGCACCGTGGCGATCGCCGGGTCCCGATCCTGTTCGCCGCGCTCGGCCCTGATGACGTGCATCACGGCGTTGATCAGCGCCAGGTGGGTGAAGGCCTGGGGGAAGTTGCCCAGGTGGCGGCCGGTGCGCGGCTCGATCTCCTCGGCGTAGAGCCCCAATGGGCTCGCGTGGGAGATGAGCTTCTCGCACAGCGCCCGCGCCCGCTCGAGCTCGCCGATCTCGCAGAGCGCGGATACGAGCCAGAAGGAGCAGATCGTGAAGGATCCCTCCTCGCCGGTGAGCCCGTCGTCGGTCTCCTCGACGCGGTAGCGCAGCACCAGCCCATCCTCGGTGAGTTCGTCGGCGATCGCCAGGACGGTGGCCACGATGCGCGGATCGTCGGCCGGCAGGAAGCGCACGAGCGGCATCAGCAGCAGCGAGGCGTCGAGCGCGGTCGTGCCGTAGTACTGGGTGAAGACGCCGCGCTCGTCGACCCCGTGCGCGCAGATGTCGGCGTGGATCTCCTCGGCCGCCGCGTTCCAGCGCTCGGCCCACTCGCGGTCGTCGCGCAGCTGCGCGAGGCGGGCCCCGCGGTCGGCGGCCACCCAGCACATGAGCTTGGAGGAGGTGAAGTGCTGGGGCTCGCCGCGGACCTCCCAGATCCCGTGGTCGGGCTCGCGCCAGTGCGCAAGCGCACCGGCGACCTGGCGCTTGATGATCGGCCACAGCCGGTCGGGCAGCTGGTCGCGCGATCTGGTGTGCAGGTAGATCGAGTCGAGCACGGCGCCCCACACGTCGTGCTGGCGCTGGCGGTAGGCCCCGTTGCCGATGCGCACCGGCCGCGCCCCGCCGTAGCCGGAGAGATGGTCGAGCTCGTGCTCGTCCAAGCGGCTCTCCCCGCCGATCCCGTACATGATCTGAAGCTCGCCCTCCTCGGCCTCGGCGAGGTCCGCGACGAAGTAGAAGAAGTCGTTGGCCTCCCAGTCGAAGCCGAGGGTGTAGAGGGCCCACAGCATGAAGGTCGAGTCGCGGATCCACGTGTAGCGGTAGTCCCAGTTGCGTTCGCCGCCCACGGTCTCCGGCAGGGAGGTGGTGGCCGCCGCCACCATCGCCCCGGTGGGCGCATAGCTCAGCCCCTTCAACGTGAGGGCGCTGCGCTGCAGATATGTGCGCCAGGGATGGTCGGGGAAGGTCCCCTGCTTGAGCCACTCCTGCCAGTGGTGGGCGGTGCGCACGAGCCGCTGGTTGGCCTCCTCGTAGGTGGTGGGCAGCGGGTGCTCGGACCAGCCGAGCGCCGCGAACGCGGCCTCCCCTTCGCGCAGGATCGTGCGCGCCCGGGCGCGCGGGCCCTCGAACCCGAGGTTCATGTCCGTGACCAGCCGCAGCTTGAGCTCCATGCCCTCCGAGCCGGCGGTGGCCTCGTTGTAGCCCGAGCCCGTATAGGACCACTCGGCGGCGAGGCCCCCGTAGTCGAAGACCGGTTCGCAGTCGAGGTGGATCTCGGCCCATCCCTGTACGCAGAACACGGTCCGCAGCAGCACGTGGTCGGCGTCGTAGTCGGTCGGCGAGCGCCGGTGGGTGCGCGAGCGCTCCTCGTTGTGGTACCACGGCCCGATGCAGAGCACGTCGCGAACCACCACCCACCCGGTGCGCGTCTCCCAGCTGGTCTCGAGCACCAGCGTGCCCGGCAGATAGCGCACCGCGCCGGGCACGGTCACACCGGCCGGCCCCAGGCGGAAGCCGCCGGCGTCGCGGTCGAGTATCGCCCCGAACACGCTCGGCGAGTCCAGGCGCGGCAGGCACATCCACTCGACGTTGCCGCTCGGGGCGATCAGCACGCAGGTCTCGCAGTCCGACAGGAAGCCGTAGTCGGCGATCGGCGGAAACGGGCTCCCCAGGCTCCCGTGAGGTATCGCACTCACGGCGCCAAGGCTACTAAGCGCCCTCCCGGCGGGTCCGCACGTCGGGCGCGGGCGAGGCCGACCCAGCTGGGACATCCCGCCGCCGGATAGGCTCTCGGGTTGGATGACCTGGGTCGAAGTCTTCACCGCGTTCGTGGTGTCCCATCTGGTCGGGGACTACCTGCTGCAGACCGACTGGCAGGCCCGCTACAAGCGCGGCGGCCTGGCGCGGGGAGCAGGAGACGCGCGGCGAGCGCTGTTCACGCACGTCAGCGTCTACACGCTCTGCTTCGTCCCCGCGCTGCTCGTGAGCGATCTCGGCCTGGAACTGCTGTGGGTGATCCCGGCGATCTTCCTCCCCCACCTCATCCAGGACGACGGACGGCTGCTGCACGCCTACATGAAGCGGGTCAAGCGGCTCGACCCCCAGGAAAACCTGTCGGTCTCGATCGCCGTGGACCAGACGTTCCACCTGCTCGCCCTGCTCATCGTGGCGCTGCTGATCGGCTCCTGAGCGCCAGGCTCTTCCCCCTGCGCGACCGATCGCTCGACGCGCCCGACATCACCCACATGTCCGAGCAACAGCTCAGCGAAAACATCTGGGCAATCCCCATCGGGCTACTCGCCTGGACCATCGACGGCTGACCTTGTCGAACCGCGCCACCACGCACCAAGCGCTCCTGGTGTCCACGAAAGCAGGGGCACTCCAGTCGCTCACGCCCCCGCCGACGGCTCGATGTTCTGGTTGACGCGGAAGGTGTTCGTCGGGTCGTAGGTCGCCTTGGCGGTGGCGAGGCGGTCGTAGTTCTCGCCGTAGGTTGCGCGCACGCGCTCGTGTCCCTCGTCCATCATGAAGTTCACGTATGCCCCGCCGGCCGAGTAGGGGTGTGTGGCATCCCAGTAGTCGACGGTCCAGTCGCGGATGGGACCGGCGTTGGCGGGGTCGGGGTCGATGCCAACGATCACCTCGGCCCAGTTGCAGTCGCGGTAGCTGAACGGTGTGTCAGCGGCGCCGACGTCGTGTACGGCCTCGTCGATCGGGTAGAGGTGCATGGTCGAGTGCAGCGTCGGGAGCTTCTCCGCGAACGCTGTGTGCTGCTCGATCGCCGCGTCGGGGAGCTCACGGACGAAGTCCGCGCGCCAGTACCACTGCAGTCCCGGGACGTAGAGGCCGTCGAAGAGGCTCTGGAGCGCCGGGAACGGCATCGGTGCCACTCCGTGCAGGAGCGGCGTTCCGAGCGCCTGCACGGGCGCGAACAGCTCGGCGGCGGCGTCCTGGGGGCCGGTGTAGCACCACACCACGCCGCATACCTTGCGCAGGTGCAGCTCGGCGGGAAACATGTCCGCGGGGGGCACCGTCATGGTCGCGAAGAACCCGCTCAACTCACGGGGCGCGGCGGGGAGGAACTCACGGTAGAAGCGCATCACCTCGGCTGTCTGCTCCAGCGGCCACAGCGTCGGTCCGGCCAGCACGGTGGAGACGGGATGCGCTCGGAAGTTGAATGAGGTGACGACGCCGAAGTTGCCGCCGCCGCCCCGCAGCGCCCAGAACAGCTCGGGGTTCTCCTCGGCGCTCGCGCGCGCCTGCGTGCCGTCGGCGAGGACGACGTCGGCCTCGATCAGATTGTCGATTGTGAGCCCGTGCTTGCGTGAGAGGTGGCCGATGCCGCCCCCCAAAGTGAGGCCGCCGACGCCCGTGGTGCCGACAATCCCCGACGGCGTGGCCAGGCCGACCTCGTGCGTCGCGGCGTCTACCTGCGCCCAGGTACAGCCGCCGCCGACGCGGACCGTGCGGGCGCCCGGATCGACCTCGACGGCCTGCATGAGGGAGAGATCCAGGACGACTCCGTCGTCGCAGACCCCGAGTCCGCCGCCGTTGTGGCCGCCGCCGCGGACGGCGAGCAGGAGGTCGTGACGGCGCGCGAAGGAGATCGTCTCCGCCACGTCCGCGGCGCCGGCGCAGCGGGCGATCAGCGCGGGCCGGCGGTCGATCATCGCGTTGTAGACCGCGCGCGCCTGCTCGTAGCCCGGGTCGGCGGGACCGACCAGCCCACCCGCGAACTTCGCCCCGAGCTCTGCTCGCGCTGCCTGTGCCGCATTCGTGGTGGTGCTCATGTCTGCCTCCGCTTCGTTGGACTCCGCGCCGAGAGTGCTCCCGATTGCAAGGTGACGGTAACGGGGTCCACCGCCGCTGTCATGACCTGGATTGACACAGTTTGCTCACCGACCACAGCATGACCCATCGGAGAGCGATAATCAGATCTGACTAGCGTCAAATTCCTGCCATGCAACAGCTTCCCGGCCCTCTACGACTCCCCCCGCCCTCTCCGTTCGTCGGCCGCTCGGCGGAGCTCGCGGCGCTGCGGGTCCTTGTTCCGCGCGAGGCCGGAGAGCGTGGTCGGCTCGCACTGCTGGGCGGCGAGGCCGGCTCGGGTAAGAGCCGCCTTGTGCGGGAGTTGGCGCACGGGGTCGCCTGCGAAGGGGCGCTCGTGCTCTACGGCGCCTGCGACGCCGTGGTGCACACGCCCTACCGTCCCTTCGCCGAGGCGCTCGACCAGCTCGTTCGCGGCGCCGACCCCGATGTGCTCCGTGCGGACCTCGGCGGCGCGGGCGGCGAGCTCGCCCGCCTGCTTCCCGACCTGGACGCTCGCGTCAGTGGGCTGCCCGCGCCGGTGTCCGCCGACCCCGACACCGAGCGCCATCGTCTGCACACGGCGGTGACCGACCTCCTCGCGGGCGCCGGTCGCCGGCAGCCGCTGCTGCTCGTGCTCGAGGACTGCCACTGGGCGGATACACCCACGCTCGTGCTGCTGCGCCACCTCGCTCGTGCGAGTAGCGAGGCCCGTGTGCTCGTGCTGGCGACGTTTCGAGACACCGAGGCCGACATTCCGGGCGCGCTCGCCGACGTGCTCGCTGACCTGCGCCGCTTAGATGAGGTCGTGCGCCTCCATCTGGGCGGCCTCAGTGAGGACGATGTTGAAGATTTTGTGCGGCGAGCCGGCGGCGGCGAGATCGATCCCGCCGAGCCCGGACTCTCCCGCGCGCTGCGCGATCTCACTGAGGGCAACGCCTTCCTGCTCTGCGAGCTCTGGCGGGCGCTTGTGGAGACCGACGCAGTCGCGATCGAAGACGGCACCCTCCGGTTGACTGCACCCCTGCAAGAGATCGCGACGCCTCAGAGCGTGCACGAGGTTGTTAACCAGCGCCTGATGAGGCTCGATCCGGCAACGAGAGACCTGCTCGAGCTGGCCGCCGTCGCCGGACCCGAGTTCGAGCTCGACGTCCTGCGCCGAGCAGCGCCCGTCGAGCTCGAGCGAATCGACGCGCTGGAACCGGCGATGCGCAGCGGGGTCATCGAGGAGCTGCCCTTCCCAGCGCTGGCCTACCGCTTCACGCACGAGCTCGTGCGCCGCGCGCTGTATGACCGGCTGAGTGTCCTGCGCCGCGCCGAGCTGCACCTCCGCATCGCCCAGGCGCTGGAGGCGGTCGACCAGCCGCAGCACGGGCGTGTGCTCGCCGACCTGGCGCACCATTTCGCGGCGGCGGCCCCGATCGGCGGAGCGGCGCAAGCGGTGGAGTACAACCTCCTCGCCGCGAAGGCGGCGTCGGCTGCGTTGGCGTACGACGAGGCCACCGTCCGTCTGCGCACAGCTCTGCAGATGGGCGTGCCGGACGAGCGCCGACGCGCCGAGATCCTGCTCGACCTGGGCACGGCCCTGTTTCGCGCCGGCCGCTCGCTCGACTCGCTGCAGTCCTTCCGCCAGGCGGCTGAGATCGCGCGAGACCTCGGGGAGGGAGAGCTGCTCGCCCGCGCGGCAATCGGGTTCGAGACGAGCTGCTGGCGACCAGGGCTCACCGACGAGGGTGCCCGCGAGCTCCTCCAGGAAGCCTCGGCCGCCCTCGCGCGGGAGGACTCCACGCTCCGTGTCGGCCTGCTCGCGAGCCTTGCTCGCGCGCTCGAGTTCGAGGGAGACTCCGATCAGGCGGCCCTCGCGCGCGCGGAGGCGATCGCAATGGCACGCCGAATCGACGACCGGCCCGGACTGGCAACGGTGCTCGTGGGGATCTACTGGGCGCGCGCGACCACAAGCCTCGCGGAAGCTCTCGAGATGCTTGGCGAGGCACGCGATCTGGCCGAGGAGATGGGCGACGTCGAGGGCCAGGCGGAAGCGACCCAGTGGCGGGTCTCCGCGCTGCTGGCACTCGGGGAGATCGTGCCGGCACGCGAGGAGCTCGCGATCGCCCTCGACATGGCTAAGAGCACACGTCAGCCCTTCATGCTCCACGTGACAGAGCACTACCGATCGGCGCTGGCGCTGCTCGAGGGTCACCTCGCAGAGGCCGACGCGGCAGCGGAGCGCTCGCGCGAATGGGGCCAACTGCTCGTCGGTCGCGACGCCTCCAGCGTCTACGGCATCCAGATGTTCGGAGTCCGGCGCGAGCAGGGCCGCCTTGCCGAGCTTGCCCCGGTGATCCGCGTCCTCGCGGCCGGCGATCGAGGTGGCGGGGCGTGGCGACCAGGACTTGCGGCGATGCTCGCCGAGCTCGCGATGGAGGAGCAGGTTCGCGGCGAGCTCGACCGCGTGCAAGCTGAGGGCCTCGACCCGCTGCGCGAGGGGCTTTGGCTGGCGTCGCTCACCTACCTCGCCGATGCCGCCGGCGCCGTCGCGCACCAGGGGGTCGCCTCGCTCGTCTATCCGCTGCTCGCGCCACTTGCCGGCAGAAACGTGATGATCGGTCACGGCGTCGCCTGCTACGGCGCCGCCGACCGCTACCTGGGAATGCTCGCCGCGACGCTCGGCGACACCGACGACGCGGCCGGCCACTTCGAGGCGGCCCTGCACCTCAACAGGCAGATGGGCGCGGACACGTGGCTCGCCCATACCGCCTACGAGTACGGGCGCATGCTGCTCGCTCACGGAGACTCCGATCGCGGGGAACAGCTGCTCGCCGAGGCCGCACTCCTAGCCGAGGCGGTGGGGATGCCCACGCTGCTCGCGCGTGTCCGTACCCTCGCGCCGGTGTCGAGCTCGCCGCTGCCGGACGGCCTTTCTATCCGCGAGCTCGATGTGCTTCGGCTGATGGCTCGCGGTCTCTCGAATCGTGAGATCGGGACCGCACTGTTCATCAGCGAGCACACCGCCGCGAACCATGTGCGCAGCATTCTCCGCAAGACCGCGTGCGCGAACCGCACCCAGGCGACGGCCTACGCCTTTCGGCGCGGCCTGGCCCAGAGCTGAGCGATGCCGTAGCATCCAACACATGCCGATGTACGTGATCGAGCGCGCATTCGCCGAGCAGCTCGACCTCACGAGCGACGACGTCAAGCTGATCGAGGAGGTCAATGCGGACGAGGGCGTGCGCTGGCTGTTCTCGTTCCTCAGCGCCGACCGGCGTCGCTCCTATTGCCTGTATGAGGCGCCGTCACCCGACATGATCGTCGCAGCCGCCAAGCGCGTCGGCATCCCCGCCGACGCCGTGGTCGAGGTCAACCGCATCTCCGCGGACATGTACGCGTAGGGGTCAGCCTTGGCTGGGACGACGGCCTGCCCAGGCTGCGGCGAGGTAAGCGACGCCGCGCAGCGCTTCTGCGGCCAGTGCGGATCTGCGTTCAGCCACAAGTGCGCCGCGTGCGGTGAAGAGAACCCGCCGGGGTTCCGCTTCTGCGGGGCATGCGGTGCCGCGTGCGATACCAGCCCTGCGCCCCGGTCGGGCTCCGTCGAGAACATCGATGGGGAGAGGCGATGGGTGACGATCATGTTCGCCGACCTGTCCGGCTTCACGGCGCTCTCGGAGCGCACGGACCCGGAGGAGATCCGCTCGATGATCGATCGCTGCATGAGCGAGATGGGCCAGGTCGTCGACCGGTTCGGCGGCACCGTGGACAAGGTCATCGGCGACGCGCTCATGGCTGTGTTTGGAGCGCCGATCGCCCACGAGGACGACTCCGAGCGGGCGGTGCGCGCCGCGCTTGAGATCCAGCGACGCGCGTCCGAGCAGTCGCATGACTTCGGCGGACTGTGTGTCAGCATCGGCGTCAACACGGGTGAGGTGATATTCGCCCCGGTAGGCCCGCACGGCAGGCGGGAGCTGACGGTGATGGGCGACGCCGTGAACACCGCGGCCCGACTACAGGCAGCCGCTCCACCCGAGGCTGTGTTGGTCGGCAAGGAGACGCAAGCTGCGAGCGCGCGGGCGATCACCTACGAGGCGGTGGAGCCGATCCTCGCCAAGGGCAAGGAAGCGCCGATACCCGCCTGGCTCGCTCGGGCTGCCACCTCGGCGCCCGCTGAGCGCCCGGTTTCGGCGGCGCCGTTCATAGGCAGAGACAGCGAGCTGGGACTTCTCGCGCGGACGTGGACGCGAGCCTCGAGTGAGCTGCATCCGCAGCTCCTCACCCTTGTGGGACCCCCAGGGATCGGCAAGACACGGCTGACGCTGGAGTTTGCCGCGCGTGTGGAGAGCGCAGGCGGACGGATATTCAGTGGCCGCCCGCTTCCCTACGGTGCAGCTGCCTCCTACTGGGCGGCCAGGCTCCAGGACGTGCCGCTGCTTCTGCTCGCACTTGCCAGACCCGAGTTCCTGGACGCGAGGCCAAGCTGGGCACGCCTCCCAACCAACGTCACTGTCCAGCTCCAAGCGCTCACCGAGGCCCACACTCAAGACCTTGTACGCCGACTCCTATCGGGTGCGCCAGATAGGGAGGCGGTCGCCGAACGCGTCGAGGAGGCGGCCGGCGGCAATCCGCTCTTCGTCGAGGAACTGGCAGCGTGGCTGTCGGAGGGTGACACCGCGAACGCCGCCGGTATCCCGGCGAACATCAAGACGATCATCGCGGCTCGACTCGACCAGCTCCCGGCAGGAGAGCGGCAGGTGATCCTCGACGCCTCTGTTATCGGCGACTTCTTCTGGCAGGGCACGCTCGAAGCGCTCGGAAGCGACGGCACGCTCGTTGAGACACTGCACGCGCTCGAGCGACGGGGTCTTATCCGCCACAGCCCTTCCTCGCGTATCCGCGGTGACCAGGAGCTGATCTTCAAGCATGGGCTGGTGCGCGAGGTCGCCTACGCGACCCTCCCCAAGGCCGCACGCCGGGAGCGCCACGCGGTCGTCGCCCGCTTCGTCGAGCAGGCGGCGGGAGATCCGAGCGCCTATGCGGCGATCCTCGCGCACCACTGGCGTGAGGCCGGCGACGCCGCGAACGCCGCCGATTACCTACTCACCGCAGCAGACCAGGCCTGGAGAGGGTGGACGCCGCATGAGGCCGTCGATCTCTGCAACCAGGCGCTCGAGCTGATCCCGAAGAACGACGAGGCACGCCGGCGGCGCGCACGACTGCGACGGGCCATCGCCGCGACGGCGGCGATGCACGCAGGCCGCGATGTCGTGCCGATGGATCAGTCGAAGTCCGCCGGCGAGATGTCGCCGCCGATCTCGTAGATCCCAAAGATCTTGTGGTCGCCAAGCAGCTCAGCGTGCTCCCGTATGAGCTCTGTGTTGGGCGAGGAATAGACGCAGAAGGACTTCAGCTGACCGTCCTCGTCGATTACTACGTGACTGTGCTCCCACACGATCGGGGAGAACTGCGGGTTCTCGGTCAGGATGCGCTTCGAGAGGCGACCCTTCGCCGCCCCCCCATCCTCCAGCTCATCCCAGGCCCTCTCGATCAGATAGCGCGGCATGTCTTCTCCCAAGTTTCGACGTCGATCAGACAATCCTACGCTTTCGGTTTCGCCTGACCACCTTGCAAGGTTTGTGTGCTCGCCCACAGCGGGCCGCCCCCACTGAGACATTCCACATGAGCGTGATGGGGACCACGGATGCGGCGGGATATATGCCAGGTGGCAGTAGTACTGCCGCCCATGCACCCATAGCTTCGATGCTGATGCCGACCACACGTGTTCTCGGCGGTCGCGGTGAGGCCATGACAGACTTTGCTCGGGGCCTGGCTCTTGGCCGGCCGATCGTGTGGAGGGACGGTTTGACGGGAATCGCCGATGCGACAGAAGCGCCGTTCGTGCTGCCGGACGGCACGGTGACGTTCCTGTTGACCGACATCGAGGGATCGACGCGGCTGTGGGAGGAGCGCGCCGAGGCGATGGCGCAGGCCGTGCCCGCGCATTACGAGTTGCTGTCCGACGCGGTGGGGCGTCATGGCGGCGTGCGGCCGGTGGAACAGGGCGAGGGCGACAGCATCGTGGCGGCGTTCTCGCGTGCGTCCGACGCGGTGGCGGCGGCGCTCGAGGCCCAGCGGGCGCTGTCTGCGCGGGTGTGGCCGGACGGATTGCGGTTGCGCGTTCGCATTGCGCTGCACACCGCCGAGGCGCAGCTGCGTGACGAGGGCAACTATTTCGGTGTTGCGCTGAGTCGCTGCGCTCGTCTGCGGGCGATCGCCCACGGCGGACAGACGCTCTTGTCACGGGGCGTGCACGATCTGGTCCTCGAGCGGCTGCCCGAGGGTGTGGCGCTCGTGGATCTCGGGACCCACCGGCTGCGCGATCTCGGGCGCCCGGAGCATGTCTTCGCGCTGAGCCATCCCGACCTGCCGGCGAGCGCCGAGCCGCTGCGTTCGCTCGACGCGCTGCCGAACAATCTCCCGGAGCAGCTGACGAGCTTCGTGGGGCGCGAACGCGAGCTTGGCGAAGTGGCGGATGCGCTGAGCGCAACGCGGCTGCTGACGCTGACGGGCGCCGGTGGTTGCGGCAAGACGCGGCTCGCCGCCCAGGCCGCCGCCGACACGCTGGATCGTTTTCCCGACGGTGTCTGGTGGGTCGAGCTGGCGCCGCTGGCCGATCCCGAGGCCGTCGGTCCGACGCTCGGCGAGGCCGTCGGCGTCAAGCCGCTCCCCGGCCAGTCCTCGCTGGACGCGGCCGTCGCGCATCTCACCGGCGCCCGGGCGTTGATCGTCCTCGACAACTGCGAGCATCTGCTCGAGGTCTGCGCCGCGGCGGCCGAGGCTCTGCTGCACGGCTGCCGTGCCGTCACGGTGCTCGCGACGAGCCGTGCGCCGCTCGGGGTGGCCGGCGAGGCCGACTGGCGCGTGCCCTCGCTCTCACTGCCACCCGAGCGCCAGACCGAGCCGGTGGACGCCGTCGCGCAGTCCGATGCCGTGCGCCTGTTCATCGAGCGTGCGATGAAGGTGCGGCCGAACTTCGCCGTCGATGCCGCCAACGCTCCGGCGATCGCTCAGATCTGTCACGACCTGGACGGGATCCCGCTCGCGATCGAGCTGGCGGCGGCGCGCGTGCGCGTGCTCGGCGTCGAGCGCATCGCCGCTGGGCTGGGCGACCGCTTCCGCCTGCTGACGGGCGGCGTGCGCTCGGCGATGCCACGCCAGCAGACACTGCGCGCCTCGGTCGACTGGAGCCACGAGCTGCTCGGCGACGACGAGCGGGTGCTGTTCAGGCGCCTGGCGGTATTCGCCGGCGGCTGGACGCTCGATGCCGTCGAGGAAGTCTGCTGCGGCGACGGGCTCGACCGCCTGGCGATCCTCGACCTGCTGACGTCGCTGGTCGAGAAGTCGCTCGTCGTCGTCGAGGAGCACGGCACCAGCGTGCGCTACCGGCTGCTGGAGACGGTTCGCCAGTACGCGCTCGATCGTCTCGCGCAGGCCGGCGAGGTCGCCGATCTCCGCGACCGCCACCGCGACGTCTACCTCGCGCGGGCCGAGCGGATCGCCCCGCATCTGGAGACCGCGGGCCAGAGCGCGTGGCTCGACGCGCTCGACATCGAGGCGGCCAACCTCGCGGCGGCGCTCGAGCACGCGGCCGACACGGACGGGGAGCGCGCGCTGCGCCTGTGCGCCGCGCTGACGGTCTGGTGGAAGCTGCGCGGACGCTTCGCCCTCGCCGACGACGCCTACCTGCGCGCACTGGGCGCCGCATCGGCGGAGCCCAGTGCGCTACGGGCTCGCGTTCTGTGGGCGCGCGGCTACCTATTGACCTACGGTGGCAGATTCGACGAGGCGGCCACGAGCGAGCTCGAAGCGCTCGAGATGGCACGGTCGATCGAGGAGGTCTCGACCGCCGCGCGCGCTCTCGACGTGCTGGGAACGATGCAGATGTACCCCGATCCGGTTGGCGCCCGGGAGGTGCTCGAGCAGGCGCGCGAGCTGGCGCGCTCAAGCGGCGACGAGTGGTGCTTTGTCGATGCGACGCAGATCCTCGGCTTCACGCTGCTCATGCAGGCCGATGCGCACGCCGTGAGCGTGTTCGAGGAGGCAGTCGAGATCATCCAGCGCACCGGCTACGCTGAGTTCGCGGCCTGGCACTGGTTCGGCGTCGGTGGTGTGCGGCACACCATCCAGGGTCGCGACGAGGAGGCGCTCGCGCTCTACGAGCGTGCGATCGCCGTGGCCGACGCGGTTGGCGAGCCCGTCAGCGCCGGCTCCGCACACGCCTACCGAGGTGTCCTGCGTGCCGAGCGGGGCGAGGGTCAGGGCGCGCTGGCCGACCTCGGTGCGGCGATGGAGCGCTCGGTCGTCTCCGCCGCCGGCCTCGCGATTTCCCCGCTGCAGGTGGCTATCGCCTACGCCCAGGCAAGCGCCGGGCTGCTCGAGCAGGCGCGTGCCTCCCTGGAGGAGTACCTGGAGCAGGGCGCGGCCGGAGGGCCCTACGAAATGGCGCTTGCTCTCTCGGCGCTCGCCCGCACGGAGCTAGGGCTCGGACTGCTCGACAGCGCGGCGGAGCACGCACAGGCAGTCGCCGAGATCGCCGACGGTTCGTTTGAGAACCCGATGTTCAGGGCCACAGCTCGCCACGCGCTGGCCGTGGTGGCGCTCGCGCGCGGCGAGGCGACCGAGGCCGAGCGACTCGCACACCAGTCGCTGGCCGACGCGACCGAGCACGAGCTTGGCGGGTGCGTCTTTCCCGCGCTCGACGTCCTGGCCGCGGTCGCGGCGGCACTCGAGAGCTTCGAGGAGGCCGCGCGCATCCTTGGCGCCGCGGATCGTGCCCGCGAGGAACTCGGACGTGTTCGCTGGGCGGGCGAGCAGGCAGCCGTCGAAGCACTAGAGGAGCGTCTACGCGTCGAGCTGGGCGCGCAGGCGCTCACCGAGGCCGTCTCGCGAGGACACGGGATCAGCACCGACGAGGCAATCGGCTGGCTGCGGCGTAGCCGAGGCTCACGCAAACGCCCCTCCGGCGGCTGGGAGTCGCTGACCCCCACCGAGCTGCAGGTCGTCCAGCTCGCCGCCGAAGGCCTCACCAACCCGGAGATCGGCGAGCGAATGTTCATCGCCCGGGGCACCGTCAAGATGCACCTCTCGCACATCTACACAAAGCTCGACGTTCGCAACCGCTCCGAGCTGGCCTCGCTGGTCACGCGCCGAACACGAGCGTAACCTGGGTCTGTCGCCGCCCATGCCAGAGCCTGACCCCCCCGCCATCCCTGGCCATCAGGTTCTCGTCGATCCCACGGGTCGCCGTCGTCGTCGCCTTGCGATCGCCGGGCGCGTCGCGACGACGGCCCTGGGGCTGTGGCTGGTCGTGTTGATCCTCGGGGGGCTTGGGTTGCAGCCGCTCGCTGGCCTCCCGGTCGTCGGTCACCTCGGCGTCCGTGAGGCCGCGCCTCCGGCGCTGCCCGAGCGGGTGCAGGCCGCCGTGGCCGGGGGCGTCACCGTCGCTCCGACGGCGGGAGCGGTGCAGGCGCCGGTGAGGACCGTGCCCGTCCCGTCGCGCCGCCCGGCCCCAACGGCAACGGCCACGCGTACGGTGCCAAGGGCACGGTGACGACGCCTTGACGGGCGCGGCCGATCCAGGTGAGGGCCCTCGGCGGGTCGCCGCGCTGCGCTCCCGGCTCAGGAACCCGCCCGGCCACTGGAAGCTGCTCGCGACGTGGAGCGGGCCGGTGGGGAGATCGGAAACCACACCTTCACGCACACCGGGATGTCGACCGGCCCGGGGTGGCTGCGCCGTGCGGAGGTCGAACTCACCGAGGCCGTGCTGGTCGGCATCACCGGCCGCTACCCGCGGTTCATCCGCCCGCCGTACTCGGCGACCAGCGACGCGGTCACGCCGAGGACCGAGCGCGCGCTGGCCAAGGCGGCGGGCGGGCGGTACATCATCGCGCTGGCCGACTACGACTCCCGTGACTGGGAGAGGCCGGGCGTCGCGAAGATCGTCCGCAACGCCACGCCACCGGCAGGACGTGGGGGCGTGATCATGTTCCACGATGGCGGCGGGGACACGCCGGCGACCGCCGGAGAGCGACGAGCTGCACGACATCGCCCGCACGGCGCTCAAAGCCGAGTACTCTCAAGGCACGCCATGAAGACGCAGACGATCTCTCTCAAGCAGTGGCGCCGCGAAGCGCCCCAACGACGCGCGCAGAGCGCACGGGTTCTCGCGCGCCTTGGACCGATCAGACGCGACAAGCCACGCGAAGCCACCGAGGCGCGGTTCCTACGCCGGATCGGCACCCCCGAGCATCTGATCGGGCCCACGCGCTGATACTCACATGCGCGTGCCCCGCAAACTCTCCGCGATCTGAGCAAACTCGCTGATCGCCGCCTCGAGATCTTCGACGATCTCCTGTGCGAGCACATCCGGCGGGGGGAGGTTCTCGGAATCCTCCAGCGAGTCGTCGCGCAGCCATGTGAGATCGAGGCTGACCTTGTCGCGCTGTATCAGCTCCTCATAGGTGTAGGGCTTGAACCGCTCGCTCTCCTTTCGCCTGCGGCGGTCCTTGGGACGGTACGCCCGGATGAAGTCCTCCAAGTGCTCGTAGCCGAGAGGGCTTTGCTTGAGCGTGAAGTGCATGTTCGTCCGCAGGTCGTATACCCACAGCTTCTTCGTCGACGCATTCTCGGACGCGGGCTTGCGCTCGAAGAACAGCACGTTGGCCTTGACGCCCTGGGCGTAGAAGATTCCGGTCGGCAGCCGCAGCAGCGTGTGCACGTCGCACTCGTGCAGCAGCTTCCGCCGGACCGTCTCACCGGCGCCGCCCTCGAACAGCACGTTGTCGGGAACGACGATCGCGGCGCTGCCGTTGATCTTGAGCAACGTCTTGACGTGCTGGACGAAGTTCAGCTGCTTGTTGGAGGTCGAGGCCCAGAAGTCGTCCCGGACGACCACGAGATCCTCGCGTTCGGTATCGCCCTCGGAACTCACGATCGTCATCGAGGACTTCTTCCCGAACGGCGGGTTTGTCAGCACCATGTCGTAGCGCTTCCCCGGGTCGCCCTTGAGCGAGTCCTCGACGATTATCGGGCTGTCGGCGTCCTCCGCGCCGATGCCGTGCAGCAGCAGGTTCATCACGCACAGGCGCGCGGTGTTGTCCACGATCTCGCTGCCGCGGAGCGCTTCAAACCGGAGTCGATGCTTCTGATCGCGATCGAGGTTGGGGTTGTTGTCGACAACGTGCTCGTGCGCCGCCAGCAAAAACCCGCCGGTGCCGCAGGCCGGATCGCAAATCGTCATGGCTGGCTGCGGACGCATGACCTCGACAATCGCCCGAATCAAGGGCCGTGGCGTGAAGTACTGTCCAGCACCGGCCTTCACATCCTCGGCGTTCTTCTGCAGCAGGCCCTCGTAGGCGTCGCCCTTGACGTCCACATCGAGCGTCATCCACTGCTCACGGTCGATCAGGTCCACGATCAGCCGGCGCAGCTTAGCCGGGTCCTGGATGCGGTTCTGCGCCTTGCGGAACACGACGCCGAGCATCCCCGGCTTGCGTCCAAGCTCGGTGAGGACGTGGCGGTAGTGGACCTCCAAATCGTCGCCGTCCCGCGCGAGCAGGCTTGCCCAGTCGAGGCCCTTGGGGATGAACGCCGGCCGCTTGAACGGCGGCCGCGTTTGCTCGTCGGCCATCTTGAGGAAGAGCAGGTACGTGAGCTGCTCGACGTAGTCGCCGTAGGAGAGGCCGTCGTCGCGCAGGACGCTGCAGTAGCTCCACAGGCGTTGGACGAGGCCGTTTGAGGTCATGCGGGAACCCTCCTTCGCCTGCGCGAAACCTTCGGCTCACTCGCACGGGCAGCCGCAATTCGCTCCAACAGCACCGAGGCTGGCTCGTCGGCGGGGTCCTGCGGGACGAGCCTGCCCGTGAACGCCCGCCCCAAGATGGAGCGGCGAAGCACCGCGCTGCGACTCCCAGCCCGAGCGACCTCAACGGCGAGCGCGTCGATTAACGACAGTCGTTGTTCAAGCTCCGAGACGATGCGTAACTGCTCATCGAGCGGCGGAACCGGCACGGGAAATGATTTGAGCGTTTTGAGATTCAGTGAAGCGAGGTTCGTGGTCTGGCGGCCGTGTTCTTCGAACCATCGTCGCCCGAAGATGTTGCCGTGCCATGACACGAACTTCGGATCGAAGCCCTCCCTGAGCCTCGCGCGGAAGACGTGGTTCTGGTGGATGCAGCCCTCGATCTCACCTGACCAGACCCAGCCACGCCCCAACTTATCGCGGTCACCACCCTCGTTGAACAGGACATCACCGGGTTTCAGCTCCAGCGCTCTCGCCTTCTCCGGTGCAACGCGGATCGTTGTGACCTCTGCCAGGTCGAGAAAGCCACGCTGCACATTCGCTACCCTCAAGTACGGAACCGCGACGAAGGACGGATCGGACTGGCGCTTGGCGTCCTTGGTGACGCCACCCGCTATATCTGCAATTTCGCCGAGTGTCGTCCACTGCCAGTCACCGACGAAGGCTGTCGAGAGCATATACGCGCGAAAAACCCCTATACCACGCAGGGCTCGCTCGAGGAGTTTTTCAGCATCATCCAGCCGCGAAAACTGCTCCTCTATCGCCGCCACGATGCGTTTCTGCTCCTCAACCGGCGCGATCGGAATGGGCCACGATCTGAGGATCGTCTGGCTAATGTTGCGCTGCGTCGCGCCCTTTCCGGCGGCTGACAACGCACTTCGCTCGCGTCGAAGGAACAAGAAGAGGTACTTCGGATCGAGACCGGCTCGCGGTCGCGCAAACGCTATCGCCTGATTCGTGGCCATGCGCATGCCGGCGATCCCGAGCTTCCCGATCGAGCCGTACATAGCCACGAGCACCGTCCCTGGCTCGACCAACTTTGCGCTGCTCTCAGCAAGTCCTCGCTCCGTGAGAGACGACTCCGTGCGTGAAACGAGGCCGTCGGCGAGATCCCCTATTACTGCCCAAGGTGTGCATCCTCCGTAGTAGCTCGGCTCCGTTGCGCGCGGCGTGCCGCCTGAGCCCCAGTCTGCAATTTCGCTGAGGGTGGATTCGACCCATCCGGGTGGCAGCGCCGTCATGCCACCAGTGCCTCATTCAGCTCATCCAACAACGGCGTCAACTCATCCCCAAACACCTCGTACGCCTTCCCGAGCCCGCCCTGCTGCGAGAAGGGGGCGTATTCGAAGTCGTCGGGGCTGATCGCGAGCGAGGCGGCGACGTGGTCGCGGATGTGCTCCAGCCAGGCGAGCTGCTCGGGTGTGAAGGTCCGTCCGGCGTTCTCCTGCTGTAGCAGCCATGTCCGGAAGCGCTCCTCAACGAGCTGGGGGTAGGGCACGAGTTCGCTCTCCTGCTCCAGCGCGAAGCGGACGAGCGAGACGAGGTTGGTCAGGACGCGCCCACCGGAGCCGTGGACCTTCGAGCGGTCGAGCGTCTCGTACGCCTGCCACAGCGCCTCGGGCGTCCAGCGGTGGGGCGGCCGCTCGATCGCGTTCGCGAACTCCTTGATCTCCTTGAACGTGAGCCGCTCGCGGTAGGGGCGGCTGTAGAGGATCTGAAGCGCGGTGATCTCGTCCCTGTGCTCCTCGATGAACTCGCGGAAGGAGTCGATCGTCGCGCGCGCCCGGTCGAGGCCGTCACGCGAGTGGGCCGCTTCGATCACCCTGTCCTTCGAGTACTCGTCGATCGCCTGCTCGTAGGAGCGCCGGATGTCCACCAGGCGCTCGCGCAGCTCCGGCTTGGTGACGAGCGGCTCGACGGCCTCCTCGAGCAGTCGCTTCGCGGCGGCCGCGACCTGCTCGCCAGTCGGCTCCGCTCCGCCGGCGGCTTCGCTCGCGGCCTGAACGTGGCGGTCGGGGTCGAGCGCATCGACGATCGTGCGCGTGAGGTCGCGCAGCGTCGTGCCCGCGAGATCCTCCAGCTCGCCACGATCGGTGTCGCTCAGGCGACGCTCCAGACGGGCTATGCGGCCGGCGATCGAGGAGATCACCTGCGGGTCGCGGCTTCCGAACGTGACCTGCTTGAGCAGTCGCTCGAGCGGCACCGTCGGTTCGCGGTCGAGCGGCTGGGTGTCGTCGAGGTCGGTCTCCGTCACGCCGACGGCGTCGATGATCACGAAGTGCGTCTTGGCCTGCGCGTCGGGCGTGACCGCCTGCAGGTCCGCCTCGTCGATGATGCGCACGCCGCGGCCCTTCATCTGCTCGAAGTAGGTGCGGCTCTTCACGGCGCGCATGAAGAACACGCACTCCAGCGGGCGGACGTCGGTGCCGGTCGCGATCATGTCCACCGTGACCGCGATCCGCGGGTTGTAGCTGTTGCGCAGCTCGGCGATCATCTCATCCGGCTTGCGGCCGGTCGACTTGTAGGTGATCTTCACGGCGAAGTCGTCGCCCTTGGCGAACTCTTCGCGCACGATCTGCACGATGTCGTCGGCGTGCGAGTCGTCCTTGGCGAAGATCAGCGTCTTCGGGACCTCGCTGCGGCCGGGGAATATCTCGCTGAACAGACGCTCCTTGAACGCCCGGATCACGGTGCGGATCTGGTCCTTCGCGACGACCGCCCGGTCGAGCGCCTGCGCGTTGTAGGCGACCTCCTCGTCCAGGCGCTGCCAGCGCATATCGCGCGTCTTGCGGTCACGGAAGCCGGTGACCAGACCCGCGTCGATCGTGCCGCCGCGCTCGGTGATCTCGGTTCGGATTCGGTAGACGTCGAAGTCGACGTTGACCTGATCGGCGACGGCCTGCTCGTGGCTGTACTCCATCACGAGGTTCTGGTTGAAGAAACCGAACGCCTGCTTGTTCGGGGTGGCCGTCAGGCCGATGATGTAGGCGTCGAAGTAGTCGAGCACCTGACGCCACACGCCGTAGATCGAGCGGTGGCACTCATCGACGACGACCACGTCGAACGTCTCGATCGGGACCGTCGGGTTGTAGTCAACCGCGACCGGCTCGCTCGGCGCCAGGTCGTAGCCGGAGCGCTCGTCCAGTTCGGGGTCGAGCTCCGGATCGCCCTTCAGGATCGAGTAGAGCCGCTGGATCGTCGTGATCGTGACGCGCGACACCGGGTCGATCACGTTCGAGGAGAGATGCTGGACGTTGTACAGCTCGGTGAACTTGCGCCCGTCGTCCGGCGTCGTGAACGCCTGGAACTCCTTGCGGGTCTGACGACCCAGGTTCGCACGGTCCACGAGGAACAGCACACGCTTTGCGCCGGCGAACTTGATCAGCCGGTAGGCGACGTTCGCCGCCGTGTAGGTCTTGCCCGAGCCGGTCGCCATCTGGATCAGCGCGCGCGGACGGTTCTGTGCCAGCGACACCTCCAGGTTGCGGATCGCCGTCGCCTGCGCAGGCCACAGGCCGCTGTCGTGCAGGTCGGGAAGCATCCTCAAGCGGTGGCGCAGCGTCGGGGCGAAGTTGTTCTCGACCCATTCGCCGATCCAGCGCATCAGCGTCTCGGGGCGGTGGAACCAGAACACTTCCCGACTGCGCGGCTCCGGGTCGAGCGTGCTCGTGAAGCGCGTCTCCACGCCCGTGGACTCATACGCGAACGGCAGGAACCCCGCAAGCGCGCCGTCCCCCCAACTCGGCAGCCCTTCCAGGTACTTCGCCGACTGCCACTCCACGCCGGTGAGCGTCTCGCCCTTCTTCTTGGCCTCGATCACCCCGACGGCCGCTCCGTCGACGAACAGCATGTAGTCCACCCGCCCATACCCCGGCTTCAGGGGGAACTCGCGCACCGCCACGCCACGCCCGGCCTTGAGGTTCGCCCGGTCGGCGCTCTGCACAATCCAGCCCGCGCGATCGAGCATCCGGTCGATCTCGACCCGCGCACGCGCCTCGGGCGTCAGGTACGAAAGAGCGTCCTCCTCGCTCATCCCGGCCACCGCCCCATGACGTCCATGGCGACATTCTTCAGGAGCGGCGCATCCCGTGCTCGCACGGCCGCCTCAAGGCCGGTCGACCCACCAAGAACGCCGAGCCCCGTTGCGAGTCTCGTTCCCCGTCCGTTCCCCGTCTGCCGGCCGCTTCCAACCCCACGACAACAAAAGATGACGATTTCCAGGCAATTCCTGAGGGTGAGCGACGGGACTCGAACTCCCGACCGCCGGGACCACAACCCGCCGGTTCCAGTGCTTCTCAAGCTACACGGCCCGCGTTTACTGGCTCTGAGTGCTTCTGAGTGCCTCCGAGTTCGTCTCAATTTGGACCCCAAATTGGACCCCAGCCCGAGGACGGGCCCCGGCCTTCGAAGCCACCGTCCGGCGCGGGCTCTAGGTTGAGGGTCATGTCGGCGATCATCACCGACGATGAGCTTGCGGCCATTCGTGCGTCGACGCGAATGCATCTCGACGAGCTCGGCACGCTCACCGTGAGAGAGGTCTGGCGCAGTGCGATTCCTTCTGGCGAGGTCTGGGTCGCCGTCCTGGACCGTCCCGGATGCGACGCGCCGCAGGTGGCGTGCATGACGCTCCAGGCCAGCGGCGAAGGCCCGGTCGCGGTCGACGCGCTGCTGACCGGCACGGGGCCGGCGAGCGAGCTTGACTCCGCGCTTGCCCAGCTCACCGAAGGGGCCGAGCGGTCGACCGTGCATGATCTGACCGAGCGCCTGCGCGCCACGATCGCCAACATGAACGAGGCGCAGCTCGCAGCGCCGATGGAAGCCGGCGTATGCCTGCCCATTCTCGCCCGTGCGATCAGCGGCGACGCCGGAGCGCTGGGCCACGTGATCACCTACCCCGAGCTGGAAGAGGAAGACGAGGAGCATTTCCCGGTCGACGACATGGTCGAGGAGGCCCTGCTCGATGCGCTGGTGCGAGACTACGGGCGCTACGTGTGCGACGAGCACGATCCGGTGGCCGGCGAAGCGTGGATCGCGGCGTACGACATGAGACAGCTTGCCGCGGGTGACGATCCCCGCGGACACACCCCACCAGCCAGACGACGTGCGGCCAGTGCCACTCGCGTGAAGCGCACCGCCGCCAAGCAGGCCCGTCGTCGTAACCGCTCGATCCGCCGCAAGTAACAGTCGTTTTTGGGCTGGTCGCCAGGGCCGTGAGCCGCGCCGAGAAGGGAATCGTTCGCAGGGGGCTATAGACGGCGCTGCGCTCATCGGTCCCCTTCGGGGGCTAACGTGCCCGAGTGTGGAACCGTCCGGATTTAGACCGTTCGCCCACCTCGCGACACCAAACGTGGTGTTGTACAGGCGGGTGATGGGAGAGTTCGTCGCCGCGAAGCGGCGCTTCGTGGTGCATCTGCGCACCGAGGACCTCCACGAGGCCCTCGCCCGCTCCGAGTCGGATGGGCACGTACCTGTGGAGGCCCTCGCCGACGCGCTCGGGCAGCTCGTGGAGTGGGGCAACCTGCGGGCCGACCCCGATACGAGCCGGGTCACGACGGTCGAGGACTTCCATCGCGCCCGCTTTCTCTATCAGCTGACCCGCCCGGGCGAGGCCGCGGAGCGGGCACTTGCGGTGTACGACGAGCAGCTCGGGCGGCGCGGCGCGCTGCAGGCGGTCGCGCTGGCGGACATCGCGACCCAGCTGCGGGAGTTGCGCGAGCTCGCCGTCCACGCTCAGCCTGACCCCGGACGTGTGGGGGTGGCGCTGCGCGACCTCGTCGCCCGCTTCACCGACCTCGCCGACAACGCCCAGGCGTTCATGGGGTCGCTGCAGCGCACGATCGACCTCTACGACGCCGACGTGGACGCCTTCCGCGCCTACAAGGACCACCTTGTCGACTACCTCGAGCGGTTCATCAAGGACCTCGTCACCGTGGGCGGGGAGATCTCCGGGCTGCTCGACGAGCTCGAGGACGCCGAGGTGTCGCGTCTGCTGGGCATCGCCGCACGCCGCGACGCCGAGGACGCCGCACCGGGCGGCTCCGAGCGCGAGATCGACGGCGAGGACCCCCGCGAGGCCGCCTATCTCGCCGGCCTGGCGGCCTGGGAGGAGCGCTGGCGCGGGCTGCGCCAGTGGTTCGTCTCGGAGCCCGGCCACCCGAGCCAGGCCAAGCTGCTGCGCAGCCGCGCGCGCCAGGCGATCCCCGATCTGCTCGCGGTGGTGGCGACGCTCAACGAGCGCCGCTCCGGACGCTCCGACCGCTCGGCCGACTTCCGTGCGCTCGCGCTGTGGTTTGCCGAGGCACCCGACGACGATGCCCTGCACCGGCTGTGGCGCAGCGCGTTCGGCGTATACGGGTCGCGACACCTCGTCCTCGACGACGAGACGTTCCGCGCGCGCGAGGAGCAGCCCGTGCCGGCGTCCACGTCCTGGACGCAGGCGCCTCCTCTGCACATCAGCCCACGGCTGCGGCGCACCGGCAGCTACGAGCGCCGCGGCCACCCCAACCGCATCGCCGACCGCGAGGACGGCCGCCGTCTGCTGGCGGAGCTCGCCGCGCGGCAGGCCGAGCAGACAGCCGCCGCGCGAGCCCGCCTCGCCACGGGCCGGCCGACCAATCTCGGCGAGCTGGGCGAGCTCGACCGCGATGCCTTCGGCCTGTTCCTCGCGCTGCTGGGCGACGCCCTCGCCGCCCGCCGCCCGGGCCAGCGCGAGGTCGCCACCACGACCACCGACGGCACCCTCCACATCCGGCTCCTCGCGCTTGCGGACGCCGCGCTGGTCGAGATCCGCACGCCCGCCGGCGTCTTTCGCGGGCCCGATCACGTGGTCGAGATCGCCGACCTCGCTCCCCGTCTGAACGGCGCAGTGACGGTCCTGGCGTGAGCCATGCACTCGAAAGCGCGCTCGACCATGCGCGGTCGGCGGAGCTGCGACGGGCGGCCCGCGCGCTGCTGCGCCGGCCGCTGCTACGCGCCGGCGGTGCCGAGGCGGAGGACTTCCGCCTTGTCCGGCGTCACGCCGGCGAGCTGCGCTCGTGGTTCGACGCGAACACGGGCTGGCGGCTGATCGTCGACAGCGAGGTCGCGAGACTGGTCAAGCTCGCCCCCACGATCGACGACCCGACCCACCCCGCGCGCGAGGCGCGCTCGCGCCTGCCATTCAGCCGCCGGCGCTACGTGCTCACGTGCCTCGCCCTGTCGGTGCTCGAGCGCTCCGATGCGCAGATCACCCTCGGGCGCCTTGCCGAAGGCGTGATCCTGGCAGCCACCGACGAGCGCCTCGCACAGGCGGGCGTCGCGTTCAACCTCGAAGGACGCGAGGAGCGCGCGGACCTCGTGGCAGTCGTGCGGCTGCTGCTCGAGCTCGGAGTGCTCGCCCGCGTGGCCGGCGAGGAGGAGGCGTTCGTGCGCGACACCGGAGACGCGCTCTACGACGTGCAGCGACGGGTGCTCGCGGTGGTGCTCGCCGCGCCCCGCGGACCCTCGACGATCGCCGCTCAGGACTTTGCCGAGCGACTCGCCCAGCTTGCCGCCGACCCCCTGCCCGAAGCCGAGGAGCTGCGCAACCGCGCGCTGCGCCATCACCTCACGCGGCGCCTGCTCGACGATCCCGTTCTCTACAACGACGAGCTCGACCCCACGCGTGCCGCCTACCTGACCGGTCAGCGGGCCGCGCTCACGCGGCGCATCTCCGAGCTGACGGGGCTCGTGGCCGAGGTGCGCGCCGAGGGGATCGCGATGGTCGACCCCGACGACGACCTGACGGATGTGCGGATGCCGGACACGGGCACCGACGGCCACGTCACGCTGCTGCTGGCCGAACACCTTGCGCGGGGGTCCTCGCCTTCGATCCCCGAGGCCGCTCTGCACGAACTCGTACGGCGGCTCGCGAAGGAGCACCGGGCGTACTGGCGTCGCAGCGCACGCGAGCCCGGCGCCGAGGTCGCGCTCGTCGACACGGCGCTTGAGCGGCTCGCGGCCCTGCGGCTCATACGACGTGGGCCGGACGGCGTCAGGCCGCTGCCCGCGCTCGCCCGCTACGCGCTCGCCGCTCCGACGATCGTCGGGGAGCTCTCGCAGCTGGAGCTCCAGACGTGAGCGCCCGTCCGCTCCCGCAGCCCGAGCGTGAGCGCTGGCAGCCGCTGCGCGCGGGGCTGGTGGATGTCTTCTACTACGACCAGGAGGAGTTTCGCTTCCGCGACGGCCGGCTGCTGCTGCGCGGCAACAACGGCACCGGCAAGTCCAAGGTGCTCGCTCTCACGCTCCCGTTCCTGCTCGACGGCGAGCTCTCCCCGCACCGCGTCGAGCCGGACGCGGACCCGAAGAAGCGCATGGAGTGGAATCTGCTGCTCGGCGGCGAGCATCCCAACCCCGAGCGGCTCGGATACACGTGGCTGGAGCTCGGGCGCCGCGACGCGGACGGGAACGCGCTGTTCTGCACACTCGGATGCGGCCTGAAGGCGGTCAGCGGCCGCGGCATCGCCTCGCACTGGTTCTTCCTCACCGACCAGCGCGTCGGCGAGGAGCTCGCGCTCGTCGACGGAGCCCGCATCGCGCTGACCCGCGAGCGGCTGGAGGAGGCCCTTGGCACCCGTGGCGTGGTGCACCGCACCGCCCGCACCTACCGGCGCGCGGTCGACGAGACGCTGTTCGGCCTCGGCGAGCAGCGTTACGGCGCGCTGCTCGACCTGCTGATCAAGGTTCGCGCGCCGCAGCTCTCCAAGCGCCCGAACGAGCGCGCGCTCTCCGATGCGCTCACCGGGGCGCTGGCGCCGCTCGACCAGGCGCTGATCGCCGACGTCGCGGAGGCCTTCAGGGGGCTGGAGGAGGACCGCGACGCGCTCACGGCGATGGTCGAGGCGCGTGACGCCGCCGGCAGGTACCTCGACACCTACCGCCACTACGCGCGGATCGCCTGCCGCCGTCGCGCCGCGCCGCCACGCCAGGCACAGACCCACTTCGACCGCGTCAGCCGCGAGCTCGCCGACGCCGAGGCCGCCCACCAGAAGGCACAGGCCGAGCTCCAAAGCGCTGAGGCGGCGCTGGTCGAGCTGCGCTCCGAGGAGGAGCGCCTGCGCACACGGGAACGAGCGCTGCGCGAAAGCCCCGAGGCCCGCAGCGCCCGCGAGCTAGAGCGCGCCGCCGAGGAGGCTCGCCGGGCCACCGAGCATGCCGAGGAGGCCCAATCAGCCCACGACCGTGGCGCCGAGCGGCTCGATCAGCAGCGGCGGCGACTGGCCGACGCGGACGCCCGGAGAGCAGGGGCGGACGAGGAGCTAGCGCAGGCCCGGACCATGGCCGCCGAGCGGGCGCAGGCAGCGGGCATCGCCGACTCGTTCGCCGAGCGCGTGGATCGCGTGATCGAGGCCGTGAATGCGATCGACGCCACCGACACGGCTATGGCTACAGATGAGACCAAGGGCGCGGCTGAGGCTGACGGCTTGACCGAGGCCGGCGACGACGCACCCGCGGCCACGGCTGCGCCTGAGCCGAGCACAGACGTGGTGGAGCTGCGCCGTCGCGCCGAAGAGCTCGCCGATCGCCAGGGGCGCGCGATCGACCACCTGGGGGCGCTGCTCGCGGTGGCCGCCGATCGCCGGCGTGCGCTGATCGTCGCGCGGGAGCGCCACGAGGAGCTCGCGAGCGAGGCCGCGACGCTCGCCGAGCAGCGTGAGCAGGCGGCGAAGCTGCTGGCCGAGACGGGCTGCGCGCTGGTTCGCGCGGCCCGCGCGTACGTGGAGGCGGCCAGCGCGCTGACGCTCGCCGATCCTCCGGAGGTGCTCGCGGCGCTCGAGCTGTGGGTCGAGACCTTCGACGGCCCCAATCCACTTGCCACAGCACTCGCCGCCGCGGGCCGTGCCGCAAGCGCCGCGCTCGCACACCAGGAGGCCGAGCTCGATGTGGAGGAGCGCGAGGTCCGCCAGCTCGCCGGCGAGCTTGACGCCTCGATTGAGCGGCTGCAGGCCGGCGAGCACGAGACGCCGCCCATCCCACACACCCGCGACCCCTCCGCCCGCGAGGAGCGCGCCGGAGCGCCGCTGTGGCTGCTGGTCGACTTCCGCTCCGGCGTGCCGGAGGCCCAGCGGGCCGGGATCGAGGCCGCCCTGGAGGCGTCCGGGATCCTCGACGCGTGGGTTAGCCCCGCCGGCGAGCTGCTAGCGCCCGGCACCCAGGACGTGCTGCTCACGCCCGACGCGCAAGATCCAGCAGGCGGCGCGCGCCTGCACGACGTGCTCGAGCCCGCGATCGACCGTGACGACCCGCGCGCGGGTCGGGTGCAAGCGGAGGCGGTGCACCGCGTGCTCGCCGCGGTCGCCCTGGCACAGGATGAGGGCCCGGTGTGGGTCACGCCGGCAGGCGAGTTTCGCAACGGCGTGCTGCGCGGCGCCTGGCGCAAGCCGGCGGCGGCGTTCATCGGTCGCGGCGCCCGCGAGGTTGCGCGCCGCGCGCGGCTGGCCGAGATGCACGAGCGCCGTGAGCAGGCGCAGCGGCGGCTCCAGGAGTTGGCGGACGCCCGCGAGCGTCTCGGCGAGCGCCGCGCGGAGCTGGAGGAGCAGCTGCGAAGCGTGCCCACCGACGAGGCCCTGCGCGGCTCCTACCACACCCTCGCCGGCCTGGACACCGAGCGGGCGCGGCTCACCGAGCGCGTCGCGGCCGCGGCGGTGCGGCTGGCCCAGGCCGAGTCGGAGCGGGCGCAAGCCGAGAGTGCCGCGCGGGCGAGCGCCGAGGAGCTGGGCTTGCCGTACGAGGACACAGAGCTCGACGCGATGCGCGCCGGCCTGCAGGCGTTCCGTGTCGCGCTGGCAGCGCTGTGGCCGGCCCGCCTTGCGCTCGATCGTGCGCGGGATGCGGCCACAGTGCTCGGCAGGGATGTCGAGACCGCGGTGCGAGAGCTCGCCGACCAGGCCGAGCGCCTCAAGACAGCCGCTCGTGAGGCGGCCGAGCGCAAGGAGCGTCACGAGACGCTCGCTCAGACGGTGGGCGCGGCCGTCGCGGAGCTGCAGCGACGGCTGGCGGACGTGGCACGCGCTCTGCGTGAGAACGAGCACGGGCGGCGCGAGGCCGACGCCCGCCGCTCGCAGGCACAGCGCGAGGAGGGCAATCAGGACGGCCAGCGCCAGCGGCTCGCGGTGGAGCTCGAGCAGGCGACCGAGCGGCGCCGGGCCGACGTGGACACCCTGCGACGCTTTGCGGGTACCGGTCTGATCGCGGTCGCCCTCGGCGAGGTCGAGCTCCCCGAGGGCGAGGAGGAGTGGGGGGTGACGGCCGCGCTGCGCCTCGCGCGCCAGATCGAGCAGGCGCTCGTCGATGCCGCCGAGGACGAGCCCACCTGGCAGCGCGCTCAGCGGCGGGTGACAGACGAGCTGAACACGTTGGGAGACGCGCTGCGCCGCCACGGCAACAACGCCTCGGCGACCATGCGAGAGGAAGGGATCACCGTCGAGGTCGTCTTCCGTGGTCGCGCGACGACGGTGCCGGAGCTGGTGAGCGCGCTCACCGAGGAGGTCGCAGACCGCCGGCGGCTGCTCGACGAGCGCGAGCGAGAGATCCTCGAGAACCACCTGGTCAACGAGGTCGCCAGCACACTGCAGGAACTGATCTCCGACGCCGAGCATCACGTCGCCGCCACCAACACCGAGCTGGCCGAGCGCCCGACGAGTACCGGCATGCAGCTGCGGCTGCGCTGGCGTGTCGTCGAGGACGGCCCGCAGGGACTCCCCGAGGCGCGCGAGCGCCTCCTGCGCCAGGCCGCGGACGCGTGGTCGGAGGAGGACCGCGCGGCGGTCGGAGCGTTCCTGCAGGCGCAGATCCAGGAGGTGCGCTCGCGCGACGTGGCGGGAACCTGGATCGAGCACCTCACCGAGGCGCTCGACTATCGCGCCTGGCACCGTTTCGCGATCGAGCGCCACCAGGGCGGCCGCTGGCGCACCGCGACCGGCCCGGCCTCGGGTGGAGAGCGGGTCCTGACGGCGAGCGTGCCACTGTTCGCCGCCGCGTCCTCCTACTACGCCTCGGCGGGCAATACCCATGCGCCGCGCCTGATGATGCTCGACGAGGCGTTCGCCGGCGTCGACGACGACGCGCGCGCCAAGTGCCTCGGCCTGCTCACGGCGTTCGATCTCGACGTCGTCATGACCAGCGAGCGCGAGTGGGGCTGTTACCGCGAGGTCCCCGGGTTGGCCATCGCGCAACTGACGCGGGTCGACGACGTTCCCGCGGTGCTCGTCAGCCATTGGGAGTGGGACGGGGCGACACGTACGCGCGTCGAGCGCCCCGTGGCGGCCCTCGCGTCGGTGGCAGCCGGGTCGGGTGAGGACCAGACCCCGGAGGGAGGTGGCCTGTGGGAGTCAGCCTGAGCGGCTCCACGGATGTCGAGCGGCTCGGCCGGCTGCTCGGCGACCCAGAGCTGGAGTGGCTGCTCGCGCGGGTGCGCCGGCGGCTCGAGCTCGACCAGCCGCTCGAAGGTACTGTCACGCTCGCAGATGCCTCTGCCGCCCAACGCCGGGCGGTGCAGCGACTGCTCGGCCGGCGACCGCGTGCGGGACGGGCGCTCAGCGTGTCGCTGGGCGCGGTGGACGAATTGGTGCGCCGCTCCCGCGCCAGCCCGGACGGACTCGCGGCCGCAGTCGTTGCACTCACAGGGCCGGTGGTCGTGCACGCCGAGGCGAGCGCGGCTGAGCGGCTTGCGTGGGAGCGGGCGTTTGCGCCGCTGGAGGATCTGGTTGACCGGCGTGTGCAGGCGAAGATCGACAGATGTGAGGAGTTGGCGAGCTGGCTCGCGCGGCTGCGTCGCTCGGGTGTGGTCAAGCGCCTGGAGCCCGACCCCGCGGAGGCTCGAACGCTGCTCGAATATCTCGCCACGGTCCTCGCCGCGCTACCCGCCGGCGGCGAGCCACTGGGCAGTTTCGCCGCGCGCCTCGTGGGGGGCGCCCACGCGCTCGACGACGGCGAGCCACTCGCCACGCTCGCCCTCGGAGCCGCCCGGGCGCTCGGTGGTCTCCAGGATCCGGATCCCGACGAGTCGCCAGCGGAGTCGCGTCGCGAGGCGTGGGCCGCCGCCGGCTTGCTGTGCGACGAGCTCTCCAGCGTTGTGCTCACACTCGGGCTGCCCGGCGATAAGGAGACGGGATCGGGCCGGATCCTGCAGGTCGCGCGGGAAACCGGGCAGCCTGTGTGGCTGACACTGCGTCAGCTCGTACGCGATCCGCCGGGGTGGATGACAGCCAGGGGCGTCCCCTCGGAGCGGACGACATCCAGCGGCAGCCTCTCGGAGCGGACGGTGCACATCTGCGAGAACCCCGTCATCGTGGCGCTCGCCGGCGACCGTCTCGGGGCGGAGTGCCCGCCGCTTGTGTGCACCAGCGGTCAGCCGGGCGCCGCCACCATGCTGCTGCTGCGCGCGCTCGCAGCAGCCGGGGCACGGCTGACCCACCACGGGGACTTCGACTGGGGCGGTGTGCGCATCGCCAACGTGCTGCACGCCCGCCTGCCGCTCGTCCCGTGGCGGTTCGACACCGAGGCATATCTACGCGCAGCCGACACCGTGACATCGCCTCAGCCGCTCGTCGGCGCCCCAGCGCCCGCGAGCTGGGATCCGCGCCTCGGCGAGACCATGCGCCGTGTTGGACGGCGTATCGAGGAGGAGCTCGTGCTCGAGGAACTGCTAGGCGACCTCGCGGGGTCTCCTGTTCCACGAGGTCGAGCATCTCCGTGAGAACTGGCAGCAGATCGTCGGGTCGCACACCGCCACCGAGCTATCGCTGCCGGAGAACGTGCGGATCCTCACCCTGCCGCCCTACAGCCCCGAACTGAACCCCACCGAGCAACTATGGGGCCTGATCCGCGAGCGGCGCTTCGCCAACAAGGCCAACGACAGCTTGGACGAAGTCGAGGACGACCTCGCCGAGGAACTGCGTGCCCTGGAAGCTGACCACACCACAATCCAGTCCCTCACCAGCTATCAGTGGATCACCACATCACTCAACTTGATTGCGGATTAGTATCACTGGCCTGCTCGATCCGCGCCGCGCCGCCGAGATCTCCGAGCACTTCACGGTCGAGTTCCTCTCACGGCTTGCCGCCGAGCTTGATCCGCGCCGCGCCGTCGAGGTGGTGAGTGCGATCACAGCCGACACTGTCGTCTCGGTGTCCGTCGCGATGGCCGCCAACGGCGAGCACATCGCCATGGGACGGTTCGTCGCCTACCTCGACGACGCGGCGCTCAGCCTCTGCATCGAGGCGCTGCGCGACGAGGATCTACTGCGAGTGGCATTCGTGATGGAGGGCGAGGAGCGCTTCACCTCAGTCTTCGAGATGATCGGCGTCGAGCGCGCCAAGCGGATGCTCGGGGCAGCGCACGTGAATGGCCTCATCGAGGAGGCAGAGCACGTGGCCGGGCGCCTGCAGGCGGCGTCATGAACAGCGCAAGGTCGCGGCCGGCAGCTCGCGCTCAATGTTCAAGCAGCCCGGCGCCAGATCAAAGTATCCACGAAAGCGGGGGGCAGGTCAAAAGCGGGGGCACTCCAGTTCGCTGAGCGACCGTGGCATCGCGTCGACTCCGCGGCACCTCACCCGGCCTGCAGGATGTGCGCGAGGCGGGCGCCCGGGGCCCGGTGGTCGTTCGCCGGAGCGAGCTCCGCCGCCGGGCGGACCGCGGCCTGCGAGAACCCGACCCGCTCGAGTGCGACCGCGGCATCCTCTGAATCTGTGAAGTGGAGGTGGACGCGGCCCCGCACGAGCACTGACAGGAGGACGCGGAAGGCGCGGACGTGCGCGCCCGTCTCGCCGCCGAGCTGGATGTCCGAGAGGTACCGGCCCGCGCGGAACCCGGCGAGCTGGCGCGCGAATCGACTCCACATGCTCTCCACGGTCTCTCGATCCAGGTAGCCGAGCAGGCCCTCTGTGATGATTGCGAGGCCTGCGTCGGGATCGAGCGTTCCGGCCAGCGCCGCCAGGCTGCCGAGTCCCTCCTCGCGCAGCGCGTCGAGGGCCACGACCCGGTGGCGCTCGCCCAGCGAGCCCATGCGCGCCAGCGCGCGCCGCTTGCAAGCCGCCATCGCGGGCAGGTCCGCCTCGACGTAGGTGAGCATTGGACCGTAACGGCTGGTGACGCGCCAGCCGCGCGGCGAGAGACCGCACGCCACCTCGATCACCTGCGTCACCCCGGCCTCCTCGATCGCGCGCCGCAGCAGAGCGTCGAGGGCCCGGTGGCGGGCGAGCAGGTAGGACTCGAGGGTCGGTCCGCCAGAACGCCGCTCAGCGTCATCACCGGGCGCAGCGCCTCGAACAGCGCCCGCCCCTCGCGCGTGGCAAGCTCGGGGTGGGAGAGCCCGTTCCGGACCCAGACATATCCGGTGTCGTGGGCGGTGGAGCTGATCGCCTGCGGTCCGCGCATCCTCATGGGGAGGTCATACGTGGCCAGGCGATGGATCGCGCCGCTTCGCTCTTCACCGCCGAGATCTCAAGCGCGATCTTGACCTTGTTGCCGAGGAGCGCCCTGCCTGTCTCGAGCACCTGATTCCAGCTGAGGCCGAAGTCTCTGCGGTTGAGCTCTCCGCGCAACTCGAGCTCGATCCGCTCATCGCCGCCCGCCTCGCGTCTCCTCCCGTTGATCTGCGCGTCGAGCTCGATCTCGCGGGTGACCTCGCGCATTGTCAGGTCGCCCACGATACGGAACCGCCCGCCGTCGAGGTAGTCGATCCGGGTCGAGTTGAAACCTATCTCCGGATAGCGCTCGACGTCGAAGAAGTCCTGCGAGCGCCGCAGGTGCTCGTCGCGCACGGGCTCGTCCGTGTCGATCGAGGCGGCCCTGACCACTCCCATCGCCCGCGGGGCGCCCGACCCTATCTCCAGCATCCCATCGAACTTGCGGAAGCGACCATTCACCGTCGCCAGCATCATGTGCCTCACGGCGAACGCGACGCTCGAGCGCGGGACGTCGACTGACCATCTGCCTGCGGGGACGACGCTCGCGCCGCTGGCCCCATCCACCACAGACATTCAAAAACCCCCTGATCGGGTGACGATGCTCGACAGCAGGCTCGCCCCTGCGCTGCGCCGGCGCATCGGTAGACAGCCCCGTCGCCGGTCAGTGATTCTCCACCTCGCCGGTCGGTGATTCTCCGCACTGCGGACGCCACTGGGCTTCTTGTTCTGGAGCCCGCAAGCTCGACGATGGTCCCACCGTGAGGGACCGTCCCTCACGAGAGTGCGGCGAGACGCGCCATGTGGCTGTGAGAGTGGCCCTGACCCGAGAACTCGGCAACCCGACGGCGGCCGTAGAGACGCAACGCGGCCACCCCCAGCGCCTCCTCGAGCCGGGCGAGCTCATCGCGGGTGAGCGAAGACATCGCCGTCGTCAGAGCCCGGCTGAGCACGGGCGCGGAGGAGGCCGCCGCGTCGGAGATGCCCCCGTCGGGCCTCGCCGCGTCGCCATTCCGCGGTCGCAGCGCCTCCCGGCCGAGAGTGCTCACCAGCCCCCCGGCGTGGCGCGCGAGGATGCCCAGCAGCTCCGGCAGGTGGCGCAGGACGCCCCGCACCGCGGGGCCCGCTATGGCTGAGCGGGAGTAGAAGCGCCGCTTCGCGTCGAGCGCACTCAGCTGGAGCTCGAGCGGGGTCATCCGCTCGGGGCGCAGCACCGCGTGGTGTCCGTCGAAGAGCGTCCAGTCGGCCTCGATCAGACGGCCCTCGGACCGCGTGCTTGTGGAAGGCGCGCACCGCCTGTTCGCCCACCGCCACGCTGGTGCGCTTGCCCATGCTCGCGAGGTTCTCTTCGGAGATGCTCTCGAAGCCGGCCATCGCCATCCCGCAGCCCGCCCGCCCGAGTAGCTCCAAGGCAGGCACCGTGGTCGGCGCCAGGAGACGCAGCGCGCGGCCCGAACCGCCGGTCGCCCCTCCTCGACGGGAGTGCTCGCACGCCGGTGCGGAGCTCATCCCTTCGCGAGGGTAACTTCCGAACGGCCACAATCGTGGTGGCGGTCAGCCGCTCCTGGGCACCATCTGCACGAAGTCCCCGAAGCGCTCGGGCTCCTCCAGTCTGCACGACCAGACGAGGCGGTCGTTCCACACCGTCATGTCGGGGCAGCCGTCGCACATGTTCTGCCGTCCGTCCTCGTAGACGTCGGCCGGCTGGATGATCATCACCGACTGGAAGTGCAGGCGCTCCAGCAGACGCGAGGGTCTGCGCGCGCCCGCCGCCAGCCAGCGATGGGCGATCGTCCGCAGACGCGGGTCGAGCGCGGACAGCAGCAGCATCGCCCTGCCGTGGCCCAGCGTCTGCGGCCCCGTGTAGGCGAGATACCTCCCTGTCGCGAGGTGGTGGAAGGTCTGCGCGAGCTCCATCGAGCGCGGCCCGACGTAGCCGTAGAGGCGCTCCTTCGTGCCCAGGCGACCTGTGAGCAGCCACTTGAAGGTGTCGGGCCGCTCGGTCCCGTTGAGGTATGCGGCGGGAGCGAAGTCTGGGAAGCGCTTGCGGATCTCGGCCACGATGTCGGTCGACTGGAGCTCGTGCGGAGTCTGGTCGGTGGTGGCGTAGGGCATCGTGGAGAAATCGACCGGCTCCCCTCGCACGTAGTGGTCGAAGTCGCCGCCGACCGCGCCCGCGCGGAATGCGATGAACACGATCGTGTTGACGATCTCAATGTTGCGCTGCGCCCACTCGAGGACGTCGGGCACGTAGCGCCGCGCGGCCGGCGCGCTCTGAGCGCATCATCTCGCCGTGCGCGACCCAGTTGGGCTCGGGGAACAGCTGGCAGTACTTGGCGTCGCGCATCAGCTTCTCGATCCCGGTCTCGACCATGTAGCCGGTGCCGCCGAACACCTGCACGGCGTCGGTGGTGCTCGCCACGGCAGCGTCGGTGGCGGCGATCTTTACCGCGAGCGCCTGCACCCCGTCGAGGGCGAGCCCGGCCGGATCGACGGCGAGGAGGGGCCAGCATGCCAGTCTCACCGCCATCGCGGACAGCATGTCGCTGACGGCGTCGTGCTCGATGATCGCCACCCCTCCCTGCCGGCGGGCGTGGGCGTACTCGAGCGCCATCTCGTGGGCGCGCCGGGCGATCCCATGTGCGATCGCCGCCGTGCCGGCTCGCAGCAGCGCCGGCGCGCTCGCGACGCTCACCGCCGCGCTCCGGCCGCCCGACCCATCCCGGGCAGGCGCGCAGCCGGCGCCCGCCAGCTCTACCGATGCCGCGGGAGCCGCGCGCAGGCCCAGCTGCGCGAGATCGCGCTCGAGCCTCAAGCCGGCTGTGCCGGCGTCGAGAACCCACGCCACGGGTGCAGGTACGTCGAGGAGGAACACGAGCCCGTCGGCGCCGTGCGCGCCCAGCGCACAGGCGACCCCGCCGTCGAGCTGCCCGTCTGAGATCGTCACCTCTGTGCCGGGCGCGGCCGGCACGAGCGCCCAGCGCGCCCCCGCGGGGACGGCTGCGAGTTGCTCATCGGGGAGCGTCGCCAGAGCGGCGTTGCAGAGCAGCACGCACATCGCGATCCCGCCGTCGCCGACAGCCAGCTCCTCGATCGTGGCCAGCAGGTCGGGAACGCCCAACCCGGCGCCGCCGTGCTGCTCGTCGAGCAGCACGCGATCGAGTCCGAGCTCGACGAGCAGGCGCCAGCACTCGTGAAGGGCGTCCTGGTCGCCGGCGTCGAGCGCCGCGGCCCGCGGCGTGAGCTCGCGATGCGCCAGCTCGCGCGCCATCGCCCGGATCTCGGCGCGCTCGGCGGCGGTGGTCGCGCTCATGATCGACCTCCATCTCCCTCGACGCTCGCGTGCCTGAGCGCGTCTGCATCGAGATGAGCGCGCACATCTCCGTTTGTGTGAGCCCTCCCGTCTGCGTCGAGGTGGATGGGGCGCAGCGGCGGCAGGCAGCCGATCGTCTCCGAGCGGCACAGCCCGCGGTAGACCTCGAGCCGGTTGAGCTGGTTGGTGCCCTCGTAGATCTGGCACAGCTTGGCGTCGCGCCACAGCTTCTCGAGCTCCGCCCTCACCGGACCGGAACGCAAGCCGACGAGCTCGAGCGCCGCTCCCGTGACGCGCATCGCGACGTCGCCGCCGCGCGCCTTCGCCATCGAGGAGAGCGCGAGCGAGCGCGTCACGGCACGCTCGCTCGTGGTGCGGTGAAGGAGCGCGACGGTCGCGTCGCGAGCGCGGTCGCAGGACAGCCAACCGCGGACGGGCGCCCGTCCGCGGACGCGCGCCGGCACCTGTGCGGGGGCGCGTCCGCCACGATGCGACATGACTGGTCCGAGCGCCCTGTGGTCGAGCTCGGTGGCGGCGTCCATGTAGAGCTGGCGCGCGAGGTGGATCTCCTCCTCCATGCCAGCCAGCGCGAGCTGCACATGCTGGCGCTCGAGCAGACCCCTGGCGGCGCTGTCCTCCTCCAGCCAGCCGAGCACACGCTCGTAGGCTCCCCGTGCGATCCCGGTCGCGATCGCTCCGACCGGCGGACGCGAGCAGGCGAGCACGATCATCGTGGCGGCAGCCCCGTCACCCTCCCTGCCCACCACCCGCTCGTCGGGCACGAACACCTCGTCAAGCGTCAGTTCCGCAGCCGGGCAGGCGCGCTGGCCCATCTTGTGCTCCACGCGCGCCACCGCGAACCCCTCGCTGCGGGTGTCCACCAGGAAGCAGGTCCAGGTCTCCGCCGCACGTCGGGGGTCGGTCGCCATCAGGATCGTGATCCAGCGCGCGACGCTGCCGTTGGAGATGAAGCGCTTGGTGGCGCTCAGGCGAAAGCCGCCCGGCACACGGCGGGCGTGGCTTGTGATGCGCGCGCGGCGCAGGAGGTCCGGATCCTCCACGTCTGTTCCGGCTTCGGGCTCGGTGATCGCGCACGCCATCAACAGCGGCTCGCAGGTGCGTTCGGACGCGACCAGCTCCGCCAGCACGCCATCCCACTGCGAGGGGCCGCCCAGCAGCAGCGGGGAGATCCCGAGCGCGTGCGCGCCGAAGATCAGCGCGATTCCGGGACAGGCGGCGCACAGCTCCTCCATCACGACCGCGGCCTGCGTCGCCAGGCCGCCATGGCCGCCGGCCGGCTTGGGGATCAGGAAGCTCAGCATCCCCTGCTCGCCGCCCGCGCGCACCAGATCCCAGTCGAACCAGCCCGGGTCCTCGCCGGTGCGCCGGTCGATCTCCAGCGCCCGCGGGCGCACATGCTCCTCGGCGAAGTGGCGGGCGCGGGCGCGCAGCCGCTCGAGCTCGCGCACGTCCACGCTGCTGCTCGGCGCGAGGCGGGGGAACTGCTCGCTCAGGGAGCGCTCCGGTGCGATCGATGGCATCGTCCGGCCCGCCTATGCCGGCTGCGCCGGAGCGTCGGCGGTGGCGTCGGCGGTTACCCGGGCGAGCAGCGCCGGCGAGAGGTGCTCGGGTCCATAGAGAATCCCCTCGAAGCGGGTCATGTACTGGTAATGGATTGGACGGCTCCAGGCGATCAGGCCCGCCAGCTCGCGCGCGATCGGGTGACGCTCACCCAACTCAAGCGTCGCGGCTGCGGGGCTCAGGCTGACGCCCATCTCGATCGCGTTGATCTTGAACTCGGAGCCCTGCGGCTGGCGGTCCATCCAGAGGTGGCTGAACAGCTGCAGCTCCTGCGAGCGCGGCGCGGCGATCCGCTCGCCGGAGAGCGTGAGGATGTGCTCGGCGCCCTCGCTCAGGCGGCAGACACGGCGCCCCCCGCTCTCCTGGAAGTCGATTCCGGCGATGAACTTGGGGTAGTTGTAGAAGTCCACGCCGCCCGCCCGCGCGATCTCGGTCGTGACCGGCAGGTGGTGCACCCAGGCGTGCAGCTGACGCCTGCGCAGACCCGAGCTCAGAGCCACACCGGGCAGGTTGGGCCGGAACCACGGCTCGTTCAGGAGCACCGAGATCGCAAGCTCGTTGTAGGGCCCGATGTCGGTGTCGCGGTACTCGAAGCAGGTGATCGCGATCGCGCCGAGTCCCGGTGCCAGCCGGGCGGGGCAGAAGCGCGGGTCGGGCATCAGCCGGCGCAGCGCACCCAGGCGAGCCGCGAACACGGCCTGCGTGGCAGTGCCGTCGTAGTAGAAGATCGGCACCTTCGCCGGCTGGCCCGCGATCGTCACCTCGGACTGGGTGACCCCGTCGAAGAACGGTGAGCCCCTCATGCTGCCTCCTTCGTGTTAGGGTGCCCTAATTAGGGAAGCCTAACACGGATTGATCACGGCAATCGAGCCCAAGGGCCGTACTTCCAGCGCCGATCGAGAGACCGATGTGAGCGAGCTGGCCATCGACGTCCACGGGCTGCGCAAGTCCTATGGCGAGGATGAGGTGGTTCGCGGGATCGACCTCGAGGTCGCCCGGGGGGAGGTGTTCGCGTTTCTCGGGCCCAACGGGGCGGGGAAGACCACGACGGTCGAGATTATGGAGGGGTACCGCTCGCGCGACGCCGGTGAGGTGAGCGTGCTGGGCGAGGACCCGGCCACCGCCGATCGCCGCTGGCGCACGCGGGTCGGCCTGGTGCTGCAGTCCTGCACGATGCCCGCCACCAACCTCAGCGTACTGCCGCTGTACTTCATCTCCGGCGTGTTCATCCCCGAAAGCCAGATTCCCAAGTTCCTGCGTGACATCGCGAGCGTCTTCCCCATCCAGCACCTCTCCCAGGCCCTGCTGGAGCCGTTCGCCCACACCCACGGCGCGGGCATCTCGACCACCGACCTGCTGATCGTCGCCGCGTGGGGCGCCGCCGCCCTGCTCATCGCGGCACGCACGTTCCGGTTCTCGCCACGCGCCGGCTGAGCCGGCTGTGCCGGACGCGCCTCTCGATCGGCGATTTGCTCGCGGTGTGGAAGCCGCTCATCGAGGAACGGTGGAGTTAGGTCGGTGGCTCTTCAGGAGCGAGTCCGGGCGGCCGATACAGAACCGTCCAGATCCTATATTCGGGACCTGTACTCAAGGCGACTTGACACCACAGCCCGACGGAGGCTCTTGCGGTGTGCGCAAACGACCACGATGGCACCTGCACGGCGGTTCTTTCACGCAGCAAGACGCAGCCCAACCGGCTGGTGGCCAAGCTGGTTTGCGAAAGCTGCGACGAAGTCGTGAAGATCCTTGGCTTTATCGAGCACACGCTTGGCTCTGTACCAACTTTGATGTCGCACAACTTGAAGAGGGCCGCCTGAGCAGGCCCGTCGGCGTAACCGCCGCTCGACCCGCGGTAAGTGACAATCGTGTTTGGGCTGGCCAGGGCCGTGAGCTGTGCCGAGCAGGGCACGTTGGGAGAGCTATAGACGGCGCCGTGCGGGGCGCCGAGCCGCCGACCGAGGGCTACGCCGGCCGGTGCTGACGGGAAGCGCTACCGACAGTTCGATGGCGTAGCGGGGCGTGAAGGCGGTGTTGGTGATGTGAACGCCTTCGATGCGGTCGACTCGGTAGGCCCTGACTTCTCCTGTCTGAGCCTTGATTGCGTAGACGAGGAGGTCTCCAGCCTTGGAGCGGCGCAGGGCGTATGGTCGATCAGGCGCGTGGACGCCTGATAGTCGAGCTCGACGAGAAGGTGGTTGGCACCGGCGAAGCGGATCTGCCCGAGGGGAGCGCCGCCGGGCCATCTGGTCAGCGTGGACGGAACAACCCACGACGCGTCGATCTCCTCACCGGCAGCCGGCGTCGGCCCCGGCTGCACGGGCTCCTCGCCGCCGAGCCACGCAAACACATCTTCAAGAGCGTCGATGAACTCGTCCACCGGCGGGAGCACGGGTAGCTGGTGGGCGAGCATCGCGCCCCTGTCTGCCCGTAGATCGGCTGCCTTTTCGGTTGCGGTGACCGCCGCGAGCGTCGGGACGGGCACGTTCTTGTGGCCGCACTTGCGCTCGAGGACCGGGGTCTCGACGACCGTCTCGTCGTAGGTGAGATCGAGTTTTACCCGTGCCTCGCCGGGCGCGTCGCGGGGTCCGCGGTAGTAGATGCGGCCCTCTGCCGAGCGGCCGTCGGGTCGCAGTCTGATGGCCGGAGGGCGGCTGGATAGCGTGATGCCGGTCTCCTGCTCCACGAGGTCGAGCATCTCCGTGAGAACCGGCAGCAGATCGTCGGGCTCGAGCGGACCGTCATCGAGCACGGTGAAGTCGAGATCCTCGGAGAACCTGTAGGTCTCCACGAAGCACTTCTTTAGGCAGGTCCCGCCCTTGAATACCCAATGATCGCGCAGAGCAGGCCGGGAGCCGACTCCCCACAAAAGCCAGCCGAGCACGTAGTCCTTCTCGACGACCTCCTCGGTCAGACCCCACTCCCGTGCCCGAACCTGCAGCGCCGCGCGGGGAATCACGCGTCGACCCTCGTGTTGATCCGCAGACCCCAACGTGTCGTGATCGCACCCTCATCCGGGCGCCCGGGGTCAAGCCGGCCGATGCCAGCGCTCACACGTCCCAGGCACGTCTCAATCAGCTCGTCGTCTCCGAGCCCAAGCGTCTCGGAGATGTACCCGAGGCGCTTGAACACAGTCCGGTTGCCGAGCCGATCACCGTAGCCGACGAGCCGCCGCCATGAGACATCTGGCCTCTCGGCATAGGTCGCGAGCGCCTCGGTCGTATGGCGCAGGCCCCCGCCCAGCGACGGATCGTCAAGGCAATCCACCAGAGTTCGCTCTCGGTCAGAGACCTCGACCGGCATTCCCTCGCGCCAAACTCGACGCGTGCCGAACAGAGCCGACTCGGAACGATGGCGAAGCTCGAAGCGAGCACCGCCGATCGTGCGCCGGCGGCGAGGAACGGGCCGAGTGGTGACGAAGACCGTCGTTGAGAAGATCTGGTCGGTGAGATCCCAGTGATGCAGCGCCGTCCAGCCCCCCACGTACCCTGGGGCGAGAGCAGCCATCGCCACCGCCCACGGGTCCGCACTCCAGCTCTCCGGATCCTCGGCTTCCAACGGTACGGTCGTGTAAAGGCCTCGCTGCAACCGAGCGACCCAACCCTCCGCAGCGAGATGCCGCAGCAGCCGCACTACCCGCGCATGATCCACACCGGTCGCCGCCGCAGCGTCGGCTGGCGTGAAAGGACCTCGCAGATCACGATTGAGCTGCGCAACAAACGCTCGATTCGCACCGGAGAGGCCGGTTGAGCCCGGGGTCTATAATACCAGACCCTCGCCGCCACCCCCGCCCTCTCCACGACCCTCGCAACCGCGTAGCCGGCGAGCCACCGGAGGGCGTCACATTAACTGTGTAGGCTGGTTTCTTGGTTTAAGTGTAACAGTGACTCCGTGGGTGGTCAACCAGTGATGGTCAGTTTGCAGTGTCAGGGACGCGATCGCCGAAGTGGATCTTGAACGCGAGCAGAGCGACTGTCCAGTTGCGGATTTTCGTCCATTGCGGGACGGCGTTCTGCAGCGCGAGGTAGACGAGCTTGCGGGCGGCGTCCTCGTTGGGGAAGCTGCCCTTCGTCCTGATCGCCTTGCGCAGCTGGCGGTTGAGCGCCTCGATCGCGTTCGTGGTGTAGATCACGCGGCGGACCTCGGCGGGGAACGCGAGGAACGGGATCACGTGCTCCCATGCGTTCAGCCACCCCTGGGTGATGACCGGGAAGCGTTGCCCCCACTTCTCGTCGAAGGCCTCGAGCTCGGCGTGCGCCTGGTCGGCGTCCTTGGCCGTGTAGATCGGCTTCAGGTCGCGGGCGACCTGCTCGCGCTCGCGTCGGGGGACGTACTTCAGACTCGATCTGATGAGGTGAACAATGCACGTTTGGACGGTCGTCTGCGGGAAGATCGCCTCGATCGCTTCGGGGAACCCAGTGAGGCCATCGACGCACACGATCAGGATGTCTTTCACGCCGCGCTGGCGCAGGTCGGTGAGGACCTGCATCCAGAACTTCGCGCCCTCGGTCTCCTGGAACCACATGCCGAGCACGTCGCGGTCACCATCGAGCGTCACGCCCAAGGCGAGGTAGAGCGCGCGGCGCTGCACCGTACCGCCCTCGCGGATCTTCAGGACCATGCAGTCCAGGAACACGATCGGGTAGATGTCCTCCAGCGGCCGCTTCGCCCACTCGCGCACATCGTCCATGACCGCGTCGGTCACGCGGCTGACCAGGTCACGGCTGACCTTCACGCCGTAGATCTCGGCCAGGTGCGCCTCAATGTCCCGGGTCGACAGCCCGCGGCTGTAGAGCGCGAGGATCTTCTCGTCGAACCCCACAAACCGACGCTGACGCTTCTTGACGATCTGCGGCTGAAAGCTGCCGTCCCGGTCACGCGGAGCGTCAATCTCGACCTTCCCGTGCTCGGTGATCAACGTCTTCGGCGAAGTCCCGTTGCGCTGGTTCTCCGCGCCGCCGGGCAGCTCGCAATGCGGCTCATAGCCCACATGGTCGGCCAGCTCGACCTCCATCGCCCGCTCCACCAGCCGCTTCGTCAGCTGCGCCAACAGCCCGCCGGGCCCGCCGATCTCCTCCTCGGTACTCGCGCCGGCGAGCAGCTCAGCGGATCAGCTCATCGCTGATCCGCTCCAAACGGCATCGCCACAGCTTGCCGCACCCGGCGGCGGCCACCGGCACGGTCAACGGCCTCATCGACCAGCTCCGGGGCGAGCGCCCACGGCAGCCAGCTCGCAGCCCGGGGGCCCCGCGGCGGGCGCGCCGCCGCCAGCGCTCCGCTGCGCTCGCCCTCCGGGCTCACTCCGCTCCACGCCGGCGGCGGGGAACACCAGCTCCTGCGACTCCATGTCGTCCTGCGTAGTAGTAGGCATAGCGACCTCTTTCGCTCGCGCCTACACAGTTCCTACGACACTCCCAGCCACCGGAGCGGACTCGAGCGAACCTGGCTCAAGACGCTGCTGGACGCCGTCCGAGCGTACCCAGGCTCAGGTGTCCTCCCGGGTAGGAGCCCGAATGAAGGGCCACGCGCGGACGGCTACTCTCCGTCTGTGGTTGATGATCTGGACGGTACGCGCGTTCGCTTGGCGGAGCTTGTGGCGGCGCTGTCGCTCGGGATCGACCTCGGTTTTGGGCAGCCGATGGAGCATGTCCTGCGCCAGTGTCTGATCGCCCTGCGACTGGCGGAGCGGCTCGGACTGGACGAGCAGGCGCGGGCGGCGGTCTATTACACCGCTCTGCTCGTCAACGTCGGCTGTCACTCGGACGCGCACGAGCAGGCGAAGTGGTTCGGTGATGACATTGCGTTGAAGGCCACCAAGTACGACTATCCGCCGCGCAGCGTGCGGGCCGCGGCGTCCGGACTGCGGCGGCTGGGCGCCGGCAACCCACCGCTGCATCGTTTTCGGGTCGGGCTCACCTTCGCGGTCTCCGGCCATCGCGAGGTCGAGAACATGATCTCCCAGCACGCCGAGATCGCGCGGACGTTCGCGGAGCAGCTGGGGCTGTCCGGGGAGGTGCTCGACGGCATCGGCGCGTCGTATGAGTACTGGGATGGGCGCGGGTGGCCGAGCGGGCTTGAGGGAGAGGAGATCCCGGTGGCTTCGAGGGTTGTCGGGCTCGCGGAGTTCGTCGAGGTCGCGCATCGCGTCGGCGGGCCGGGGGCGGCCAGGTCGCTCGCGCGGCAGCGTGCCGGCAAGCAGTTCGACCCGGCGCTCTGTTCGTTGCTGTGCGAGGACGCGGAGACCCTGCTTGCGGATCTTGATTCGATCGGCACCTGGGATGCGGTGATCGACGCTGAGCCGGCGCTTGCGGTGGTGCTGTCCGGGGAGCGCTTCGACGCCGCACTTGAGGCGGTTGCGAACTTCACCAACCTGAAGTCGCCGTACTTTCTCGGCCATTCGGTGGCGGTCGCCGATCTCGTGCGTGGGGCGGCGGTGCAGCTGGGGCTCCCCGAGGCGGACGTGCGGCTGCTCGGTCGCGCCGGGCTGGTGCACGACCTCGGGCGGCTGGGGATCTCAAACGCGATCTGGGACAAGCGGGGGCCGCTTGGCGCCGGGGAGTGGGAGCGCGTGCGGATGCACCCGTACCTGACCGAGCGCATGCTGCGCTCCTCAGAGACGCTGGCGGGGCTGGGCGCGATCGCGGCACAGCACAGCGAGCGCCTGGACGGCTCGGGCTACCCGCGGGGGCTTGTGGGCAATGCGATCTCCCGTGCGGCGCGGCTGTTGGGCGCCGCGGATGCCTACCAGGCGATGCGCGAAGCGCGCCCCCATCGCCCGGAGTGCTCGGCGGAGGAGGCGGCCGCCGAGCTGCGCGCCGAGGTCAGGGCCGGTCGCATCGACCCGGGGGCCGCCGACGCGGTGCTGGTGGCCGTGGGGCACCGGGTCCCGCGCCGCCGGGAAGGACCCGCGGGGCTCACGCCGCGGGAGGTCGAGGTGCTCAGGCTGCTCGCCCAGGGGCTTTCGAACAGGGAGATCGCCGAGCGGCTTGTGATCTCGCCGAAGACCGCCGGCAACCACATCGAGCACATCTACGCGAAGATCGACGCGTCCAGCCGGGCGACGGCGAGCCTGTTCGCGATGCAGCACGGACTCCTGCACGACACAGAGCCGCTCGCCGTCGCCGCGTCCTGAAGATGAGGCGAACGCCCCATGCGCAGGGATGGCATAGCGCCTAGTCTCGGTACATGCTCACTGACCACGACCGAGGAGGGAACATGAACATGCCGGCACTTGCGGAGCTCGCGACGCTCAAGCAGGGCGCTCGCGCGACCTGGGCCGCCGGGGACTACCACGCGGTCGCCGAGCGCCAGCTGTGGGAGGTCGGAGCGAGGATCGTGGAGCGCGTCGATGTCCGGCCCGGCGAGGAGGTGCTCGACGTCGCTTGCGGCACCGGCAACGCCGCGCTGCGCGCCGCGCAGGCGGGCGCCCAGGTAGTGGGGGTCGACCTGACGCCCGAGCTGTTCGAGACCGGACGCCGGCTGGCCGCCGACGCCGGGGTGCAGGTCGAGTGGGTGCAGGGCGACGCGGAGGAGCTGCCGTTGCAGGACGCGCGCTTCGACGTGGTGCTCTCGACGTTCGGATGCATGTTCGCCCCACGCCACGCTGTGACCGCGCACGAGCTTGTGCGCGTGCTTGCGCCGGGCGGTCGCATGGCGCTCGCGAGCTGGACACCGGAAGGCGCCATGGGCGACTTCTTCAGGACCGTCGGCGCCTACCTTCCGCCGCCTCCCGCGGGGCTCGCCGAGCCGCCCGCCCTGTGGGGGTCCGAGACCCACGTGCGGGAGCTGTTCTACGGGACCGGGGTCGAGCTCGAGTTCGAGCGCGACCGGGTGCAGCCGCCACAGTTCGAGTCGACCGACGCCGCGATCGAGTTCCTCACGAGCAAGTTCGGGCCGGCCATGATGGTGCGCCAGCTGACCGAGGCATCCGGGCGCTGGCCGGAGCTGCGCGAGGAGCTCACCGCGCTGTATGAGCGCGAAGAGCCGGCCGAGTACCTCCTCACGCTCGGACGAAAGGCGCAGCGGTGAGCCTCCAGGGTCGGATCTTCGCCGCCACCTATGACCGCATGAGCGCCAAGACCGAGCAGGCCGGGCTGCGCGCGCTGCGTCAGGCGCTACTCGCCAACGCGCGCGGGTCGGTGCTCGAGATCGGCGGCGGTACCGGGGCGAACCTGCCGTTCTACAGCGAAGCTGTGAGCGCGCTCACCGTCACCGAGCCCGAGGAGCCGATGGCGCGCCGACTCCAGCGCCGCCTGGCCGAGCACGATGCCCTCCCGGCCGAGCTCGTGTGCGCCCCAGCCGAAGCGCTCCCCTTCGAGGACGGACACTTCGACACGGCGGTCTCGACGCTCGTGCTCTGCGCCGTCGAGGACCAGCCTCGCGCGCTGCGCGAGATCCGCAGGGTGCTCAAGCCCGACGGCCGGCTGCTGTTCATCGAGCACGTGCGCGCGGAGGACCCACGGCTCGCCCGCTGGCAGGACCGGCTCACCGGTTTCAACCACCGCATGGTCGGTTGCGACTGCAACCGCGCCACGCTGGACGGAATCCGGTCCGCCGGCTTCACGATCGCCGATGTCGCCCACGACGAGCTGAAGAAGACTCCCCCGTTCGTGCGCCCGCTCATCGTCGGCACGGCGGTGGCAGGCTGAGCCGAACGCCGGGCTGTCGCCTGTCGTCCCGCCGTGGGCGCGCTCGTCCGTGGAGCGCGCCCCGGGCAGGCGGAGGCGTCGCTTCTCCTATTTCGTGTGCTTCATGGAGGGGTGCATGGAGCAGTGGGAGGTGTGGTGCATCATCACCTGGTGATGGGTGCATGGCTTCATGTGATGCATGGAAGGACTCGAAGACGCGAGGGAGCTCGCGGGTACTCCCGCGAGCGCGACGAGGGTGCCGGTCGCGGCGAGTAGACGGACGGGGTTGGCGCTTATTTTCATGGGTGATCCTCCTGTTGGGTTCAATGGGTCTCTGTTCGGTCGCCGCGACTGTGACGTATGGGTATTACGAGTTTCTTACCGTGCTGGCGCAGGTCGTCGTAAGGAATACGCAATATCTGCGGTGCACAGTCGGTGCGTGGTCCTTCTGATCGTCTTCGCGTTGATCGCTGGTGCGGCGACAGCGCTGTCGCCCTGCGTGCTTCCGGTGCTGCCTGTCGCCCTCGCGGCGGGGGTCACGGGCGGCAGGCGTCGGCCGCTCGGTGTGGTTACCGGGCTCGCGCTGTCCTTCACCGTCGCGACCGTGGCGCTCGTCTACCTGATCTCGGCGCTTGGGCTCCCCGACCAGCTGCTGCGCACGCTGTCGATCGTCGCGCTGATCGGCTTCGGTATCGCGCTGCTCGTGCCGGCGCTGGGAGACCGCCTGGAGGCGCGGCTGAGCACGATCGGCCCGCGCCTGGGCGTCGGCTCCCCGCGTGCTGGCGGGGACGGCGGCTTCTGGTCGGGGATGCTCGTGGGTGGCGGCCTCGGCTTTGTGTATGCGCCGTGCGCGGGGCCGATCCTCGCGGGTGTGATCACGGTCTCGGCCTCGCAGAGCTTCAGCGCCGGGCGCCTCGCCGTGGCACTCGCCTACGGGATCGGCTCGGCCGTGGTCCTCTATGGCCTGATGCTCGGCGGCCGGCGCCTGACGGGCCGCCTCGCGCGCCGCAGCGGCCGCTTCCAGATGTCGATGGGCGCGATCATGGTGGTGATCGCGCTGCTGATGCTCGGCAACTACGACACGCGTTTTGAGACGTCGATCGCGGCGGACCTCCCGTCGTTCCTGGTCACTCCCGTCAAAGGTCTCGAAACCGGCAGCGCGGCGGCCCGGGAACTGGCGGCGCTGCGCGGGCACAAGGCGCGCCGCGCGGGCGGCCTGAAGGAGGCCGACGCTGGCGAGCGCCTGCCGGTGCTGGGCGTGGCTCCGGAATTCGTTGGCACGCAGAAGTGGCTCAACACGCCCGGCGGCATGGCGCTGAGCCTGCGCGCGCTGCGCGGAGGGGTGGTGCTCGTGGACTTCTGGACCTACAGCTGCATCAACTGCATCCGCACGCTGCCATACCTGAACGCGTGGAACGCGCGTTACGCGAGCAAGGGCCTGACGATCGTGGGTGTGCACACGCCGGAGTTCCCGTTCGAGCACTCGGCCTCGAACGTCCAGGAAGCGATCCGCCAGAACGGCATCGGCTACCCCGTCGTCCAGGACAACAACTACAGCACCTGGAACGCCTACAACAACGAATACTGGCCGGCCGAGTACCTGATCGACGCCCGCGGGCGCATCCGCCTGGCCGACTTCGGCGAGGGCGACTATGCGGCCAAGGAGCGGGCGATCCGCAGCCTCTTGGTGGAAGCGGGCGCGGAAGGGCTCGGCCAGGCGACGAGGGTGCACGCGCAGGCGCCGTCCGCGGCAGAAGTCACCTCTGAGTCCTATCTCGGGGCCGAAAAGGCCGAACGCTTCGAGAGCGGGACGCTGCACCTGGGTCTGCACGACTTCGGATCCGGCGCCGCGCCTGCGCCCGAACACCTCCGCTACGAGGGCAGCTGGCGGCTCAGCGCGGACGCAGCCGAAGCCGTCGCCGGCAGCGGGCTGCAGCTGAACTTCTTCGCTCGTAGGGTGTTCCTCGTCGCGGGCTCCGCGCACGGCGGCGGGTCGGCGCGGATCCTGCTCGACGGCCATCCGATCCCTGCGGCCGAGTCCGGCGGCGACGTGCGTGCGGGGACGGCGAGCATCGGCTTCCAGCGGCTCTACCGCCTTGTGGAACTGCCGCGCGTGGAGCGTCACGTGCTGAGCGTGCAGGCCTCGCCCGGGGTCTCCGTGTACTCGTTCACCTTCGGCTGAGCACGGGCCGCTGCCATGATCACCAGTGCCATGCGCGCCAGCCCGGACCCAACAGGGCCGTACGTCCTGGTCGTCGACGACGAGCCGACGATCGGCGAGATCATGGCGCGCTACCTGCAGCGGGCGGGCTTTCAGACGGGCGTCGCGCTGGACGGTCCCGAGGCGGTGGCGATGAACGCCAAGCATTCGCCCGATCTCGTGATCCTCGACATCATGCTCCCCGGCTTCGACGGTCTCGAGGTGATGCGCCGCCTGCACGAGAGCGAGCGCGAGCGACCCGCGGTGATCCTGCTCACCGCCAAGGGCGAGGAGTCAGACCGGATCGCCGGACTGCGGCGCGGCGCAGACGACTACGTCGTCAAGCCGTTCTCGCCGGGCGAGCTCGTCGCCAGAGTGCAGGCCGTGCTGCGCCGGGGCCCCAGCGAGCCGACCGACGAGCAGCCGCTGCAGCTCGACGGCCTGCGGATCGATCCCGGCGAGCGCACGGTACTGCTCGACGGGCGCGAGGTGGCGCTGACCCCGCGCGAGTTCGATCTGCTCTGGTTCATGGCGAGCCACCCGGGAATCGTCTTCTCGCGCTCGCAGCTGATGGAGCGCGTGTGGCAATTCTCCTGCAACGACAGCTCAACCGTCACCGTGCACATCCGTCGTCTGCGAGCCAAGATCGAGCGCGACCCCGACAATCCCGACCTCATCCAGACCGTGTGGGGCGTGGGCTATCGCTTCAGGCGATGAGGCGATCCCTGCTCACCCTCCTGGGGGCCCTCGCGGCAACGTGCGCGGTCATGGCCCTCATCGGGGGCGCTCACGCAGTGGCGCTCACGAGCGCCATCCTCCTTCCGGTGGGACTCGTGGCGCTCCTGCTCGCCCACGCCGCAGACGCCCGGCGACTGCGGATGAGCACGCTCAGCCACCGCTTCCAGCTGGGCATCGGGCTCGCCCTCGGTCAGCTCCTGGCGGCGCTGATGATCGGAGCGGCCGTGATGTTCGTCTCGCCCGACGACGCCTGGACCACGGCGGGCATCCTGCTCTTCGCAGCCGTCATCGCGGCGCGCGCGGCGCAGATCCTCCTGCGCGACGTGGTCGCCGACGTGGGCTCGGTCTCACACGGCCTGCACTCCGTCGGCCAGGGCGAGCGCGAAGTGAACGTAAAAGCGCGCTCGGGCAAGGAGCTCAGCGACCTGGCCCACGCCGCCAACACGATGATCGAGACCATCCGCAGCGAGGAACGCTCGCGCGACGAGGCCGACGCCGCCCGCCGCCAGGTAATCGCCGCGGTATCCCACGATCTGCGCACGCCCCTGACATCGCTTCAACTACTGGCGCAAGCGCTCGACGACGACCTCGTGGACCCCGCAACAGCCCGCAAGTACATAAAGACCATGGGCGCAAACGTCCGCGCCTTGAGCACGCTCGTAGACGACCTGTTCGAGTTCTCCCGCCTGGACGCCGGCGACTTCGCATGGACGACCGAAGCAGTGCCACTAGCGGGGATCGTCGCGGAGATGCTGGAGGCCATCCGGCTGGAGGCAGAGACACGTCAGGTCGCCATTCGCGCTGAGATCGCCAGCGACCTGCGCCCAGCGCAGGCGAACCCCGAACAGCTGGGGCGCGTACTGGCAAACCTGCTCACCAACGCAATCCGCCACACCCCTCCCGACGGCAGCGTCCTCGTGCGCGCCCACCAGCGACAGGACTCGGCCGAGATCGAAGTATCAGACACAGGCGAGGGAATCGCCGCAGCCGACCAGCCACGCGTCTTCGAGCCCTTCTACCGCGGCGGCAGCGAGGCGGCCAGGACCAGTTCAGGAAACGGCCTCGGCCTCGCCATCGCACGCACGATCGTGGAAGCCCACGGCGGAAAGATCTGGCTAGCCGAGGAGCACACGGGCACACGGATCTGCTTCACGCTGCCGCTCGCGAGCTGATCCGACGCGCTGCCGCTCAGGACGATCACCCGCAACCGTCTACGCGAGCGAGCGCGTCCGGGCCTGGTAGCGCGTGCGGCTTCTCGTCGTCCGAGACAGTCGTCTCACCGCGTCGCCAGAGAGTGTTGCTGGTCGTCCCTTGCGAGCGCGCAACCGCCACCCGGCCAGACTGCTCCAATTCGCGTCAAGGCGGGAGCGCATAGATGGGACAGGCTGCGGATTCTTTCTGCTGGTGAGCGTAGGTGCGCCCAGGCTAGAGCGCATCGCGTGCGTCCGTGAGGTCAATCGCGCCAGTCGACCTCAAAGTGCCCGATTGGCTCGTCGAAGCCCTTCGCGGCGAGGAGCCCCGCATCGGTGAACCGGATTCCCTTTCCGCGGCAGAGGTCGTGCACCCCGGATGAGACGACAATACAATCTGGCTGAGCGCATGCGCACAGCCGCGCGGCCTGCTGCACAGCCGCTCCAAAGAGATCGTCTTGCTCAGTTACGGGCTCTCCCGCGGCCACCCCGATGCGCACCCGCAGTCCCGACTGCCCGCCGGCATTGAGCTCTCCAAGCGCCCGCTGGATTTGCACCGCCGCGCCGACCGCTTGGGACGCCGCGTCGAACGCCGCCATGATCCCATCCCCAGTGTGCTTGACTTCGCTGCCGCCGAACTGTGCCAAGCCAGAGCGCACTATCGAGTCGTGTTGGCGAACTAGCTGCATGGCCTCGCGATCGCCCAATTGTTGGGTGAGACGAGTGGAGTCGACCATGTCGGTGAAGAGGATCGATCGGAAGGCGCTTTCTACGTAGGGCTCGCCCGGGGGGTGAGTATTGAGCCGTCCAAAGAACCCTCGAATGCTCGCTTCGTCGACCTCGACCACGTTCAGCCGAAGCATCCCGTGCGAGGCGCTGTGGGCTGCCTCGACGGACTCCTTGTCGGGACCCTCGATGAGGCAAAATCCGCTGCCGGCCTCTTCTTCGAACCAGTAGGTGACGAAGCGTACGCCGAACCTCTCTTGCACCTCAAGATCGCGCAGGTGAGCGGTTGCGATATCGGCAGCCGTCGCACCCGGAAGGTCGTGGCGATCCATGTAGAGCGGCATCGGGATCGAACTGTACTCCGACCGTTCTTCCGGCCTCCCTGCGCGGAAGCAGGCGTCTCGATCGTCGCCGGCAAGACGACCGCTCCGGACGATGCCGAGGCGTTTCGCAAGATGGGCTGGTGGCCTCGTGTAGGCTCCGGGCGATGTAGAGCTGGTCAGGATCCTGGAAGCTCGACGTTCTCGAATGCGAGGACTTCGGCGAGCTTGTTGAAATGCGTGTCGCGATGGAGCACCGCAACGCCGCCGTGCTCGGCAGCCGCCGCGGCGATCAGGGCGTCGGTCAGCGGCACGCGGTGGTACCCGTCGCTGTGCGCAGCCAGCTCGCCGATCGCGCTCATTGCGGCGTCGGCGACGGCGCGATCGTTGCGCAGGATGCGGAACCCGTCGAGTTCCATCTCGAACGCGATGTACTCGGCACTGCTGCGGGCGGAGTAGAGGATCTCCATTCGTACGATCGGGGTGATCCACAGACGATCGTCAACGATCGCCTTGTCGACGAGTCGCTGGGAAGAGACGGAACCGCCACCAGGCCGACGTGTCGACGATGAACGACACGTCGCCTTCCAGCAACTCGACGGCGTCCACCGCAGGTCGCTTACGACTCGTTGTCCGTCAGCTGCTCGATGTGCTCAAGCGTGTCCCGATCAAGCCCATCCGGGCTGAACACTCGCTCGATAAATCGCCTGCGCCGTTCGAGGCGCTCCTCGTCGCTCAGCGCAGGGGTCTCGGCGGTCGGGGTTGTGCTCAGAACAGAATGTTTCACGATCCCAGGGTAGCGCCTGAGCACGATGAGAACTGGCTGGCGACGCATGTTGGGAGCTGCCCGGCAGGCTGGTAGAGCAGCGAGAACTGTTGCTGTTCGATCCCCGAGGAGGATCCCATGACTGTTTCTGCTGTTCTCGATTCCGCTGGGCGGCGTCGCTCACCGGCGACCCTGCCCGGTTTTCACGCAGGCCGTCCGCCCCGCAACAAGGGGATGCGCTATCCGGCTGACCCACCGACCGTCGAGGAGATCATCGCCGTGATGCGCCAGGCCGACGACAATCGCCACGGCTGGCGACTGCGCGCGTTGATCGTCGTGCTCTGCGTGGTGGGCTTCGCATCCAGGAGGCGCTCGCGCTCACCGAGCCCGACCTTGACCCCGCGGCGTGGGTCGCTGCTCGTGCGCAACGGCAAGGGCGGCCGCCGCCGCGAGATCGGTATGGACGCCTGGGGTTGGGAGCAACTACACCCCTGGCTCACCTCCCGTCGTGATCTGCCTGTCGGGCCACTGTTCTGCGTCATCACGGTCCGACCCGCGGGCGTCCCTGGTCAAGTGCTGCCGTGCGCGTCGAGCTTCGTCGGCTCGCCAGCCAGGCAGGGGTGCGACGCCGGTTCGCGCCACACCAGCTACGTCATGCTCATGCGGTCGAGCTCGCCCGGGAGGGCGTACCGTTGAACATCATCCAACGCCAACTCGGCCATGCAAACCTCGGGACCACATCGGTCTACCTTCAGGGCATCGACACCGAGGAGATCATCGCCGCCGTCCACACAAGACGGGCTCCGATGATGTCCGCGACCGCCGGCCTGCGTCTCTGAAAGACCACAACACATCAAACAGCGGGAGCGTCGCAAGCGCTCCCGCCCGCACCGGGGCGACCCAGACCCCCCAATC